>NZ_FOZL01000001.1:3900000-4200000 GCF_900114625.1 Granulicella pectinivorans | reverse complement strand
CATGACCGAGAACGGCTATACCGGGAGCACGCTGATTACCAATTGTTCGTCGACTGCCGGCACTGCGCTTACGCTGATGGTGAACAGCCCATCGTGCGCGCTTGGGGCGAAAGATCCGAATACGGGAAGCAATCGGTATGTCGAGGTCGTCGCTTCGGAGACGGCAAGGACGTATTTTGGACAGTTCGTTGGATTCGATTATGTGAAGCTCTCGGCGCGGGCCGAGGCGACGCGGAATCCGGGTCCCAACTGTATCTATGCCCTCGACCCGAGCGGGGCTCAAGCGATCGCCGTGCTGGTAGGCATCGCCGTTACGTCGAACTGCGGCATCGTGGATGAGTCCAGCTCAAGCCTGGCCATGACGTGCATTGTGGGTGCTTTCATCTCCGCGCCGAAGATCTCGGTGACGGGTGGCACCGGGAATTTGCTCTGCGGATTGTCAACCAAGGCCACGAAGGGTGTTCCTGTGCCAACGCCAGCCGATCCCCTGGCATACCTGCCTGCTCCTGCGAATGCAAATGGCGCATGCGGGACGAGTACAGGGAGTCCTTACAGAGGCTCAAGTACCGCTGTGAATCTCCTGCTTGCGGGAACGTACGTCTTCAACCCAGGGGTCTACTGCGGAGGCATCTCGATCACCGCGGGAGTGCTGATGAACGTCACGTTCAACCCTGGTGTTTATATCCTGAAGCAAGGGCCGGGCTTACTTGGCGTCACGCAGGGAGGTCTGACGATTACGCTGTCCTTGCTCTCCAATATCACCGGGACTGGCGTGACTTTTTATAACACCGGACCTTTCGGGGGGTACTCGATTACCGCGCCTGCGGCAGTTGGCCTGAGCAATGTGAATCTGTCAGCTCCAACCAGCGGGACCTATGGCGGCATGTTGTTCATGCAGGACAAAGGCAATACTTCGAGCGGCACCTTCGTTGCCAATCTGCTGCAGGGGAGCAAGCTCGAAGGAGCGTTCTACCTGCCGAACGCGTCCGTGGCCTATGGCGTCGGTGCGATCTCATCGAACTACAACATTCTTGTCGCCAAGGATATTGCCTTCAATGTGGCCGTTGCGAGCACGTTCGGGAACAACTATGCGGCGCTTGGAATCGGCTCACCCCTGAATGGGGATGCTGCGGTGCTGGTGGAATGATGAGGAAAGGTGTCTTTATGACGAGATTTCTACGCAGTCTGTATGCGAAGCAGCAAGGATCGACGGTGCTGGAGATCGCCCTGGTTCTGCCTGTGCTGCTTCTGCTGCTTGTTGGGGCCGTCGATTTTGGGCGTGCCTACTATCTCGCTCTGGAGGTCTCCTCGGCGGCGCAGGCCGGTGCGGGTTATGGGGCGCAGAATGCGACGGACACTGCGGGGATGGTGAGCGCCGCGAAGCGGGACGCGGCCGATATCACGGTGCTCGCGCCGGTGGCTACGTATGGATGCGAGTGCTCGGATGGTACGTCGCAGGTGGCCGGATGTGGCAGTGCTCCCTCATGCGCGTACAACGTCGTGAACTATGTGCAGGTCAATACGAGCGCGGTGTACACGCCGATTCTGCCGTATCCGGGGATAGGTTCCAGCTTTACCTTGAGGGCAGTCGCGCGGATGAGGGCTGCCCATTGAGAATCCTTTCCGGCATCGTACGTATCCAGTCGGGGAGGGAGACGCCCGCTCGCGGAGCCGCGCTTCTTCGTGGCGAATCGGGTTCAAGCCTGATCGAGTTTGCTTTTTCCCTGACCATTCTTCTGCTCTGCATCATCGGGATCCTGGATTGCTCGCGGCTTCTTTACCTCAATCATTACGTGGGCAACGCTGCTCGTGATGGGGTCCGCTATGCCATGGTTCGGGGCTCGACCTGGAGCGGCACGAGCTGTGCCTCTACCAGCACATTCAAGTGCGCGGCCACCAGCGCGAACGTGACAAGCTACGTGATTGCCTCGTCGCCCAGCGTCATGCCAACCGGGTCCGTTCAGGTTACGACGACATGGCCTGGCACGAGCGCTTCGGGGGGGAGCTGCGACACCTCATCCGGCGCGAACAGCCCGCGCTGCAGCGTGCAGGTGACCGTGAGCTACCCCTTCAAATTCCTGATCCCCTTCATCCCTAGTACCTCTTTGACGGTGAAGAGCAGTTCCATTCTCACGATCGCGCAGTAAGAACGACCGATCATCGCGCACGGCCACGGGCCTGCCGATTCGACGGAGGACATGATGCCGGAATACTTGTTGGCGATCGAGTTGAACGATGCGAATTCAGACGACTATAAGACGCTGCACCAAGCCATGCAAGCCGCAGGGTTCCACCGCTTCCTCGCGACGGCGGAGCATAGAAGCTGGATGGTGATGCCGCTTGCGATTTATCGCGGCTGGTCCTCAAAGAGCGTGAACGATGTCCTTGCGGTGGTGAAGGGGGCCGCGAACTCCACGGTCTGCCTGAATAAAGTCTATTGCGCGGCGGTGGAGTCTTCTGGCAGCAATTTTGACGAGTTTTGATTGGAAGGCTCACCGATCGGAGAGGTCGCCTCCGGACTCTGATGTGCGGTTGGGGTTTCGCCATTTAGAGTTAAGGGGAGGTGTTTGGCGAATGATTACGTTTGAAGAGCATGTGGTGCGGCAGCATCCGGAACTGGGTGCGGAGTTTGGGTGGGTGCTGAGTGGTTTGACGCTGGCGTCGAAGAAGATCGAGGCGCAGATCCGGTCGGCCGGGTTAAGCGGTGTGTATGGCGCGCAGGGCTCTGAGAATGTGCAGGGGGAGGCGCAACAGAAGCTGGATGTGGTCGCGAATGACGCGATGATGGAGAGTTTGGGTTCGCGGGCCGGTGTGGCTGCCTTGGTGAGCGAGGAGGATGAGGCTCCGGTGGCGTTTGACGCCGATGGCGGGAAGTATATTGTGATCTTCGATCCGCTGGATGGCTCTTCCAACATCGATGTGAATGTGAACGTGGGGACGATCTTCAGCGTTCATCGGCGGCTTGCTGATGGCTCACTCGATGCCTCGATCCTGCAGGAAGGAACGAAGCAGGTTATGGGGGGGTACGTGGTCTATGGACCTTCGACCGTGCTGGTTTATACCGCCGGGGATGGGGTGTATGGATTTACGCTCGATGCGGCTTCGGGTGCCTTTGTGCTGACCAACGAGGCGATGGTGATGCCCGAGCAGGGGCCTTATTACAGCGTGAACGAAGCGAACGCCGTGACCTGGCCGGAGGGCTTCCAGGCCTATGTGGAGATGCTGCGTACGGGCGGGTTGGGGATTGCCTATAGCTCGCGGTACATCGGAAGCCTGGTGGCGGATTTTCACCGCACCTTGCTGAAGGGGGGCGTGTTTTTGTATCCGCCGACGAAGAAGCAGCCGGGAGGCAAGCTGCGTTTGCTGTACGAGGCGAATCCGCTGGCGTTTATCGCGGAGCAGGCGGGGGGAATGGCGACGACGGGGACGGATCGGATTCTCGAAATTCAGCCGGGGAAGATCCATCAGAGGACGCCGTTTTGTGTTGGCAGCAAGAGGGAGATGGAGGCTTTGCAGGCGGCGGTTGGAGGCAAGGCTTGAGCACTGCGGAGAGGCTCTACTACAACGCGCAGGAGACGCTGGCGTTTGAGGCCGAGGTCACGGATATTCGTCTGGAATCGCGTAAGGATGGCGTAAACCGGTGGCAGGTTGCGCTGGACCGGACAGCATTCTATCCGGAGAGCGGCGGTCAGCCGTGGGATCTGGGCACGCTGGAGGCTGTGGCTCGGAGTGGAGCGCGGTTGGAGGTGCCGGTGCTGGCGGTGGTGGAGGAGGACGGCGAGGTGTGGCATGTCGTCGAGAAGCCACTGATGGCCGGAACGGCGGTCACCGGGCGGGTGGAGGCGGCGCGGCGGCTCGACCATATGCAGCAGCATACGGGGCAACATCTGTTGTCGGCGATCTTTCTGGCTGAGCTTGGCGCGGCTACGGTGTCGTTTCATCTTGGGATGGAGAGCTCTACGATCGATCTTGCCGTGAAGGAAGTGCCGGCTGCGGATCTTGTGCGGGTCGAAGAGATGGTGAACCGGTTGATCGGAGAAGACCGCCGGGTTTCGGCGTCGGTGGTGCTTCCGGAGTTGGCTGAGGAGATGCTGGCGCGGGGGCAGTTGCGGAAGCTGCCGGAGCGGGCTGGAGAGATCCGGGTTGTGGAGATTGAAGGGGTGGAATGGAACGCCTGTGGCGGCACGCACGTCGCTTCGACTGGCAGGATCGGCGGAATGGTGTTGCGGCGTACCGAGAAGGTGAAGCAGGGGATACGGGTGGAGTTCTGCTGCGGGTTGCGGGCGGTGCGTATGGCTCGTGAAGATTTTGCCACTACGGCTGAGTTGGGTAGGTTGTTGTCTACGGGCCCTGCTGAGCTGGTGGGCAAGGTTGGCGGTTTGCTGGACGAAGCGAGGGCAGGTGAGAAGGCCCGTTTTGCGCTTCTGGAAGAACTTGCCGGTCACGAGGCCAGAGCGGTTGTCCGCAACGGACGCGTGGTGGAGACCACAGCTCGCGATGTGAACTACGCGAAGCTCCTGGCGTGGCGCATTGCGGCCATGGGTCGGGTCGCAGTGGTCAAGGCGTCGGAAGGCGACCGTGCAACGTTCGTGATGGCTTCGTCGAGCGGGGTGGATTGCGGCGCGGTGATGAAGGGCGCACTGAGTGTGCTGGGTGCTCGTGGAGGTGGGTCGCCCACGATGGCGCAGGGGGCGGTGCCGGCCGTGGACGCGGAAAGGCTGGTGGAGCTTTTGCGGCTGGGGCTGGAAGATGAACGCGGAGGTTGAGGTGAGGGCGATCTGCTGTTACACTTGGAGACGTTCCCGAGGGCTACGGTTTGCCGCGTAGCGCCGGTGTGTTGGGGCTGTAGCTCAGTTGGGAGAGCGCCTCGTTCGCAACGAGGAGGTCAGCGGTTCGATCCCGCTCAGCTCCACCAAAAACTCAACAATTTAGGTCGGAGATCCGGGAATGAGAAAAGATCCCGGATCGGCGAAGGAACTCCAACGCCGGTAGGCGGCTTTTTCCTTGAGGGTACGCCCGCGATTCCACCTTTCTGAATGCCTCCCGCTTCTCCTCTTCTATCGCCTGCGGGTACATTCCCGGGTGTTTCCAGAGTTGGGTGACGCGTGAGTTCCATGCTGCGTGAAGGCTTGGGCCTGAGACAGCAGCAGGAATCTGCTGCCGCGTCCGGTAGGCTTCAAAGACGCAGGAGTTTGCGGATTTCAAAGCGGTACATGTCTTCGAACGTGCAGAACTCAGGTACACCCAGCTCAATGACAGGCGCGGTTGCCACGATGCGATTGACGTGGTGCTGCAACAGCTCCTGGTAAAGAGCCTTTTCTTGTGGCGTGAACGGAGCCATCTGATAGGCGATGGTGACGTGGAAGGCATAGGCCGCATGGTCTTTCGCGCGAAGGTTGAAGAGGCCCGCGAGGTCGTCGCGCAGCGCGCGGAGTTTGGCGTTCTCCGTATCATCGGCGGGTGAGATCCGAAGCGTGCAGGCGCGGCCATAGGCGAGGGTGTTGCGAAGATTCACCGAGACTCGGATGGGCATGGCACAGCGTGCCCTGAAGCCGGCGAACCGTTCCTCCATGATGCGGTTGCATGTATCGATGGGTGCGTCGAAGGGAATGTAGTCGGGCCAGGTTTCGCGGTTACGGGCCTGATCGTTGGGACACGAGAAGACGGTCATATGGAGGCTCTCGCCGGGAAGCACTCCAAGCTTCGAGGTGAGCGTACTCTTGCGGAGTGCGTCGCCGAACTCCACGATGGCGTCGCGGGTGCGGCACTGCTGCGGCAAGTGGCAGATGATGGTGCTGCCTGCGAAGGGCTTGACGTGGCCGTCGCGGCTGAACTTGAGGATGGTGTCCGTGGACGGGATCGCAGGGATGGGATCGTGATCCTGCGTCGGTGCCGCCTGGGCATGGATGCCATGGGGCAGAAGAGCCGCCAGGGAAGCGGCGTATGCGCCGAGAAGAAAGTCGCGACGATTGCGGATATCCAATGTGTGCTCCTTGTGCGTGGGGCCGAAAGGCAAGGAAATGGATCTGGGCGGCACTGGTGTTGCTCCGTTGCCGTCCAGATCCGTTGGTGTTCGTTCGTCAGAACGCGAGACGGAGAGCCAATTGCACTTGACGCGAAGGAAAGACGCTCGTGCTTCCGCTGAAGGTCCCAAAGCTTGCGTTGGGGCTCAGAACTCCGGTCGCGCTCACCGTGCCGATGTTGGTGCTGGGCGAGATGTAGTTGGTGGCGTTGAGGACGTTGAAGGCTTCCACGCGGAACTCAAGCGTCTGCCGATCGGTGAGAAGTGAGAACTTCTTGTGCGCCGCGAGATCGAGTTGCCCAAAGGCAGGCCCGCGCAGGTTATTCCGGCCTGCGTTGCCGAAGAGTTGAGCGCCGCCTGGACCTGATACGGCCGCTGGATTCAGGAAACCCGACAGTGCACTGGAAGACTTGATTAGCGTGCTTCCATAGACGGCCTGCGCATTGGTGACCAGGTTCGGACGAAGCGCGTATACAGAGCTTGTGGTAGACGCCACCTGGTTTGTATTGGCCGTGTAGGTCAGGTTGACGGGGACGCCACTCGTGACGATGTTGATGCCTGTGAGCTGCCATCCGCCGATGAGTTGTTGCTGCCATCCCGGGGCCGTGTTGCCCCAGTGGCGGCCATGGCCGAAGGGAAGATCCAGGATGATCGACGTGGTGTTGTTGAGGGGCTGATTGTATCCGGAGGGACCGCGGTCTCCGGCTATGTTGGCGATGTTGACGACTGCACCATCGCCATTGTTGGCCTCGAGATCGGCTGATGAGTTGTTGATGCCGCGCGACCAGGTGAAGGAGTTGATGAGGAAGAGACCGCCGGTAAAGCGACGTTCCAGCTTGGTTTGCAGCGAATGGTAGACGAGGAAGCCGGAGTTGCTCTCGGTAAGAATGTCGGTGAAGTTGGGGATGGGGCGTCGGTTGAGCAGGGAAGCGGTGCCGGTCGGAGTGCAGGCTCCGTTCGTAATTTCAGCCTGTGTGCAAAGTCTTGCCTGGTTGAAGTCTTCGAGTGCGGCGATATGTACGGCATGGTTGCCGACGTAGGACACCTCAAGCGTGGTCTTTCGTGGAAGCTGCTGCTGCACGGAGAGGTGAAAGGCCTGCACGTAGCCGTTCTTGAAGTCCTTTGGCGTGTAGCGAGTCTGTGCGCGGGTGGTGGTGAAGTTGCTTGGCCCGGCGAAGTTGGTCTGGTAGCCATCTTGCGTGCGGCGGAAGCAGGTTGTGGGATCCTGCGTGAGTGAGGTACAGATTCCCTGGCTCGGTGTCTGATTCACGGGAAGCGTGGCGCTGTAGTTATTGGGGCCGTTGTAAGCGAGAAGTCCTTCGCCGCCGAAGCGGAAGAGGTAGGCATAGCTGACGCCGTATCCGCCACGCACGACTGTTCCTGGAAGCGCCTGGTAGGCGAAGCCGACCCGCGGGCCGAAGTCCTTATAGTCGGGGTTGACGAGCGCGCGGTCCGCCAGTCCGCTTCCGCCGACGTAGTGCAGTTTATAAACGTGACCTGGAACCGTGCTGGTGACGTCCGCGCCCGTACCTGCCTGGATGAGCTGCTGGTTGATGGGATCGAAGTTGAGGATCTTGTTGTCCTGCTCGTAGTTGGGAGACATGAACTCGTAGCGCAGGCCGAGGTTGACCGTGAGGTTGTGCAGCATCTTCCAGTCGTCCTGGATGTAGCCCATGTGCCAGAAGCGCAGGTAATTCACCTCGTTGACGGCGTTCAGCGAATAGTTGTTGCGCGCGCCGAAGAGGAAGTCGGTCAGGTTCGCCGCCTGCGGCGTGGTAGCCGATCCGGTGGAGCTGAACTGTCCGGAGTAGGTGTCGGAGCCGAACTTCGGATGGAAGTCCGAGATGGCCTGAGCCAACCAGCCGTACTCGTATCCGATCTTCAGGCTGTGGCGACCTTTGACGAAAGTGTAGTTGACCTTGGGGTTCGCCTGCGTGGGGTTTGTGAATTGCGGGCTGGTGGCCTGTTCCCCGAAGGCGGTAAAGCCTGTGACGGACTGCGTGTTGAGGCCCCCGGTGTAGGTGGGGTCTTGCGGCACGTTGGGGATTCCGGCGAGCAGGTTGGGTTGTCCGATATAGGCTGGGCTCTTGCCGCTTGCGGTCCAGGTTTGTCCGAAACGCAGTTCAAGAATCGAGTTCGAGGAGAGAGCCCAGTTATATCCGGCTACGATCTGTCGAGTGCGTGCGTAGAGAGTTCCGTTGTTGTTTCCTCCGGCTGCTCCGGGAAAGCTGGGAGGCTGGAAGAACTGGACGGCGCGCTGGCTATAACGGAAGAAGCCGTTCTGGGTGGGGTTCAGGATGAAGTCGGCACGCGCGTCGCCCTTGTCGTCAGTCGTGGTGCTGGCAGGAAGATATTGGAAGTTGTTCGCGGTGAGGGCTGCCCCGGCGATGTTCGGGGTGGGAAGAAGCTTGAAGACTGCAAGGGCGACGGGATTGATGTTTGCGTCGCCAAGCGGAACCTGTCCGTTGGCATACACGACGTTGGTATAGGGATTCTTCACCGGGACAGCCTTGCCGGCCGCCGTACCATCCGTGGTGAACAGCCCCGTGAGTTCGGCCTGGGTGGGCAGAATGGCAGTCGTCAGAAGGTGTGCCACCGAACGGAGACCTTCGTAGTCCAGGAAGAAAAAGAGCTTGTCGTGAAAGACGGGACCACCGAGGGTTCCGCCGAACTGGTTCTGCACCAGCGTCGGCTTCACGCCCGTGCCGTAGAAGGGGCCGAAGGCATTCAATTTTGTGTTGCGCAGATAATCGTAGGCTCCGCCGTGGAAGATGTTCGTTCCACTGCGTGTTGTGGCATTGATGATGGCACCGCCGGCGCGTCCGTACTCGGCAGAGTAGTTGTCGGTCTGGACCTTGAACTCCTGGATGGCATCGGGCGAGGGCACCACCGCCTGGTTGGAGTACCCCTGGTTGGCCTCCTGGTAGGCGTTGTTGTCGATGCCATCGAGCTCAAAGTTGTTCGACTGCGAGGTCAGGCCGTTCACGTTATAGGAGGCGTCGCGGGGCGGGTTGGAGGCGACGGTTCCAAGCAGGGACTTGCGCACTCCGGGAACCAACGCGGCAAGGTCGGCGTAGGCACGCCCGTTCAACGGCAGCACGACGGCCTCGGCGCCCTGGATCGTTTGTCCTCGGTCGCTGCTGTCGGTCTCCAGTTGGCTTGCGGCACCGGAGACGGTCACATTCTGCGAGTCGAGCCCCAGGTGGAGTGTGAGGGACACACGCTGCCGTGCGCCGACGTTCACGCTGAAGGGATCGGTGGTCGCCTTGGCGAAGCCGCTCGCGGTGACCGTGAGGATATAGTCGCCGGGCTGAATATTGTCGAACTCATAGCTGCCGTTGGCATCCGTCGAGCGGACGCTGTTCGATCCCTTCGCGAGGCTGTGCAGCTCGACGCTCGCCGAAGCGATGTTGGCTCCGGAGGAATCAGTGATGTTGCCTAGAACTGTGCCGGCATCGAACTGGGCTTCGAGCGGAGTCACCCCGGCGAGGAGGGCAACAAGAAGGAGCAGCGTGAGTATGGGCTGGCGTTTGGCTAAGTGGAACAGGCGCATGGCGAGATTGTCTCCGGGATTGAGCTTCCGTCCATCGAACCTACGGCAGCATGGAAAACCAAACCAGGCAATTCGCAGCGACTTCGCTGTTAAACGGTGTAAGCTTCTCCCTATCAATTATTTACCTGCTGTTCATGGCTCAGGTTTAACCTTGGATTACCCCTTCAGAGCAACCCTTCTTCCAGGGCAGAGGTCAGGCCAGGAGACTCAATTTCCATGTCAAGTACCTTGAAAGATCCGGTTCATCTGTTGGAGATGGAGGATGATCCCCGCTGGCAACTCGTGCAACGCATCATCGTTTCCCCTTCGTTCGCGAAGACGGAACGCCTGTCCAGCTTCTTGACGTGCGTTTGCCAGTTGGCGCAGACCGGCCAGTTCCACAATATCAATGAGCAGTATCTTGGGGCGGCGGTCTTCGGTCGCAGCCCCGACTACGATCCGGGAGTGGACAGCATCGTACGCTCTCACGCCAGCCGCCTGCGCCACCGCCTGCAGCAGTACTTCACCCAAGAGGGTGCGGGGGAAGAGCTGGTCCTGACGATTCCAAAGGGTGGCTACGTCCCTCTCTTCGAGAGTCGACGTGCTCACCCTGACTTGCACGCCGCTGTGCCGCCTATCATGGACCCTCACTGGGAGCCGGTGGTTCCCGACGTGCGAGTTGTGGTCGAGCCTGCCTCACCCGCCGCTCCAGTTTCCTCGGTGGCGGGGAACAGGGCCGTCGTGGCGCTCAGCGCCGCCTTGTTGATCACGATGCTGCTGTCCGCCACCGCGATCGGTTATCTGCTCCTGCAACGCAGCCACGCGAAGCCGCCTGCCGCCGGTGCGTCGGAGAGTGTCCGTCTGTTTTGGGGAGAGCTCTTCAACGCGCATGAGAACACGGTGGTTGTGAACGCCGACAGCGGTCTAGTCATGTTGCAAAACCTTACCAAGAAACGCATCACCCTGGAAAACTATCTCAGCGGGGACTATCTCAAGGGTGTGCCGGCATCGGTGTTTTCGGCCAATCAGTCGCTCAATATCGGAACACGCCGTTATACCTCCATCGTGGATCTGACGATCGTCAGCCGGCTCTTTCGCATACCAGGTGCGAATCTGGAACGTGCCCAGTTTCGCTACGCGCGCGACCTGCGCATGGGTGAGATCAAGCAGGGCAATCTGGTACTTCTGGGGACATACGAGTCGACCCCATGGGTTCAGCTCTTTGAGCCTTCGATGAACTTCTACTTCCGCAACGATCTTTCGTCAGGCCACTTTGCGGTCTATAACCGCAATCCGAAACCGGGAGAGCAGGAGACGTACGTCGTCACCGCAAACGATCCGGAACATACTGTATACGGAGTCGTAGCGTACCGGCCCAGCCTGAGCGGGTCCGACAAGGTGCTGATCCTCGAGGGCCAGTCGATGGCAGGCACGGAGACCGCTTCCGATTTCGTCTTCGACGATGGCTACCTGTTGCCCTTCCTGCGTTCGATCCGCAGGCCCGACGGAACTATCCCTTTCTTCGAGTTGCTTCTGCGCTCGAAGAGCATCAGTGCCGAGGCGTCGAGGCTGGAGATTGTGGCGTATCGCACCGAAGGTTCTTCAGGTCACTGATCCTTCGGGAAGCGGTGTGTGCCTGCCCCTGGAAGAGGTGGACAGGAGTCCCGCATACCGGCGTCCAGAGGCGTGGGGGCTCTCCAAGTCGCACACGGGCAGCGTGATGGTCACGGTTGTGCCCTGACGGTGTGCGCTGCGGATGGAAATTTCGGCGTGGTGGGCATCCGCAATCCAGCGGGCGATGGAAAGGCCCAGACCGCTACCCTCTATCTGGCTGCGGGATGGGTCGGCACGGTAGAAGCGGTCGAAGACGTATGGCAGATCTTCCGGGGAGATCCCCATGCCGGAATCCTGGATGCGAATGATGGCTTGCGCATCGTCTGTCGTGATTGCGACGTCGATGGCAGCTTTGCCATCGTTATATTTCAGGGCGTTGTCGAGGACGATCCAGAGCATGCGACGGAGGCTGGTGGCATCGCCCTGCACCCAGACGGGGGTGGTGGAGAGATGGATGGTGTGGCCCTTTTCTGCTGCGATTCTGCGTGCCATGGAACAGGTCCCCTCGACGAGGGAGGCGAGCTCAAGGGGTACGAGGGATTTGTCGAAGGGCTCGGCATCGGAGCGGGCTAGAGTGAGCATCTGCTCCAGGACGACGGCGGCCTTGGCCGCTTCGTCGACGATGTCCTGGAATGACTGGCGGCTGGATTCGTCGATCCGGGGGTTGCGGAGGGCTACCTCGGCGACGGTGCGGGCAAAGGACAGGGGGCCGCGGAGTTCGTGCGAGGCGTCGGCGGTGAACTGCTTGATGGTGCGGACGGAGGATTCGAGGCGGGCGAGCATTTCGTTGCAGGTTTCGGTCAGGCGCTCAAGCTCGTCGCCGCTGTGGTTGACGGGGAGGCGCTCTGAGAGATTGCCGATGCTGATGGAACGGGCGGTTGCTGTGATGCGATCGACGGGGCGGAGGGCGCGGCGACTCATCCAGTAACCGCCGGCGGAGGAGACGAGGAGAAGGGCTGGGATCCAGGCGAGGAGTCCCCGCCAGAAGTCGTGCAGAAGAAGGAGATTACCGGCGTCCGGGGCGGCGAGGCCGATGTACGCCTGGGTTCCTTCCGCGATGATGGGACGGATGAGCACGGAGTAGGACTGGTCGCCCAAGTGGACATGAAGGAAGGTCTCCGGTTGGCCGTTGGAGATGGCTGGCCAGGGGAAGGATGAGGCTGCGGAGGAGGGCGAGGGGTAGACGGGTGTGTTGTCGGTGCGGACGATCTCAGCGAGCCCGTTCCCGGTGGCGTGGGCGAAGTCGCGGAAGTCCTGGACGGGATCGGCGTCGGTGTTGCGCTGGTCGCGGCGCAGGAGATCTTGGAGGCGGTCGGCGCGGCGTGAAAGGGTCTGGTGGCGTTCGGCCGTAAGCGTGCTTTTGAGGTGGAACCACATGACAGTGCCGAAGATGACCCAGCCGCAGAAGAAGATGGCGCCAAACCAGAGGGTGAGGCGCAGGGAGATGGAGACGTAGTTCTTCATCCCTATGCGGAGCGCAGCGAGTAGCCTACGCCGCGTATGGTGTGGAGCAACTCTTCTTCGCCGGGCTGTGTGATCTTCGCACGGAGGGCGCGGATGAAGAAGTAGAGGTTGTCGTGGTTTGCTTCGCCGTCATCGCCCCAGCCTTCGTCGAGCAGAACTTCATGGGGCACAACAGTGCGGGCGCGGCGCATTAGGGTTTCGAGGAGTGCGCACTCGGTGCGGGTGAGAGTGGCGACGCGTGAGCCGCGTTCGAGCTCGAAGCGATGGGGACGGAGGGTGAGGTCGTGGAAGGTGACCTCTTGCGGGGCCTGGGTGGGAAGGCGACGCTCGGCGGCACGGACCTTGGCGAGGAGGACATCAAGAGCGAAGGGCTTTGTGACGTAGTCGTCGGCACCGGCGTCGAGACCGCAGACGATGTCCTGCATGGAGTCGCGTGCGGAGGCGATGATGGTCTGGGTAAGGAGGCGGTCTTCGCGCATGGAACGGATGACCGAGAAGCCGTCGCGCCGGGGGAGCATGACGTCGAGAAGAAGAAGATCGAAGGCATTGGTGCGGCCGAGGCGCAGAGCCTCGTCGCCGTCGTAGGCGAGGGTGACGCTGTGGCCTTCGCCTTCGAGGGCACGACCGAGATGCCCGGCGAGGGCGCGTTTGTCCTCCGCGATGAGGATGCGCATAGGGGTACTTTATGCCTTGTTCTGTGAACATCCGGTGAAAACGGCGAAGTGTTTGGAGCTTCCTCAGATTGGGCATAGAGACGACTGCCATACTCCGGCCTGTTCCCCACTCCGCTGCCTTGCGCAGCTATTTCCCCGAGGAAGAGGTCTTATGTTCGTCGCTTATCGTCTTCGCCACGCATTGCTGTGTTTTACGATTCTGCTTTTGACGTGCGCTGGATTCGCGCAGAATGCCAAGGCCGTGATCAGCGGTGCTGTGCTGGATCCAAGGGACGCCGGCGTGACTGGAGCGCAGGTGCAGCTTGCGCCCACAGGCGTGACCGCCGTGTCGAATAGCGTGGGCGCCTACACGCTGCCTGCCGTGCCCGCTGGCCACTACACGCTGTCCGTCTCGTATGTCGGATTTGCCACGCAGAAGACGGAGGTGGACCTCACTGCCGGTCAGGCGCTGGACCTCGACCTGAGATTGAAGGTCGCGTCGAACAGCGAGGAGATCCTTGTGACGGCGGATCGTCCACATGGCGAGGCTGAGGCCATCAACCAGACGCGCAACGCGGACAATATTCTGCAGGTGCTACCCGCAGAGATCATTCGCTCGCTGCCGAATGCGAACGTGGCCGATGCGATTGGCCGTCTTCCCTCCGTGACGCTTTATCGCATTGAGGGTGAGGGCGTTTATATCCAGGTGCGCGGCACGGAGCCTCGTCTGACGAACGTGACGGTGGATGGTGTGACACTGCCTTCTCCTGAGCCTACGGTGCGGCAGGTTCGTCTGGATGTGCTGCCCTCGGACCTTGTCGATGCGGTGGAGTTGAACAAGACGCTTTCGGCAAACCAGGATGCCAATGGCATTGGCGGGTCTGTGAATCTGCGGACCAAGGAGGCCGGTGAGACGCCGACGATCAACCTCTTTGGCGATGGCGGGCGCACAAATATTGAGAACGGACGAGGCTCGTACGACTATGGCGGGACGGTCGGCAAGCGGTTTGGGACGACGAAGCGGTTCGGCATATTGGCGAACGGCGCGTTTGACTATAACGGTCGCGGCATCGACAACATTCAACCATCTTTGGATCCGCTCTCAACGTTTTCCGCGCCGTTCTATGACAACAATACGATCCGCGAGTATCGCTACTATCGCAAACGGTACGGGTTCGCCGGCAGTGCGGACTATAAGTTTTCGGACAATGTGAGCGTCTACGCGCATGGCATTTATTCGGACTTCAAGGACTGGGGAGATAAGTGGTACGTGTCGCCGGTGTCGACGCCGCTGACGTGCTCCTCGAAGGTTGTGGGTGGATGCAATAACGGAGCCAATATCGTTGCGCCCAGCCCTACCGTGGCGTCTTCGGCGCCGAAGTTCTACACGTCTTCGAAGCGGCCGGACTCGGCGGTGAGCGACCTTATCGTCGGTGGACGCGACTACCAAAGTAACTACTGGCTGCTTTGGCAGGGGTCGGCTGCCCGGTCGTATGAGAACAGCTCGGCAGGTAATCCGAAGGCGGACTTCTCGTGGATCGGTCCTTCGGTGTTCTGCAACTTTCAACCCAGCGCTCAGGCGGACCTGTATCATCCGACTTTCGGCAACTGTGATAGTGCAGGCTCTCCTTTACAAAACCCCAACAACTTCATCTTGAAGGACGTTACGACGTCGAAGGGATTGACCGCGCAGCTCGATCTGACTGCTTCGCTGTCGGCGGGGAAAAACTACAACCTTGGCGATCACTTCGGAACGTTCGAGGCGGGGTTCAAATTCAGCAACGCGCATAAGTACCAGAACGCAACCGAAAACGTCTACGATGGCTGGTCAACGAAGGCCGGTTCGGGTACGCCGACTATCGCGCAACTCCAGAGCAGCTTCGTAAACACAGACTTTTATAACGGACGTTACTTCGGCGGCAACTACGGGCCCGTATCCGATTTCAACCTGGTTCAGGCTTACACGTTGCAGAACTACTCCGGTTATCTCGACGGAATTAAGACTGCTGCGGCGACGTATCCCAACCTCTTTCATACGATTGAGCGCATCACGGCTGGCTATGCGATGAACACCATCGACTTCGGCAAGCTGCATGTGCAGACAGGCGTGCGCATTGAGGCGACGAACATGGATGCGTTCGGGTACAACGTCACGTTATACAAGGCGGGGGATCCGCATTGCGGAGGATCGAGCAACACGGGCTGCGGTGTGCCGATCGGCATCTCGAGCACACCTTCTTACATCGATGTGCTGCCCAGCATTCAGGCACGTTACCGGCTGACACCCGACTCCGCGCTTCGTGCTGTCTTCTCGCGGGGCATCGCACGTCCCGATGCCTATCAGCTTGTCCCCTACATCACCGAGGATAGCTCGGCGAGTCCTGTCGCAGTGACCATCGGCAACTCCAACCTCCGGCCGGAGCATGCGAACAGTTACGACCTGCTCTATGAGAACTTCCTTCGTCCACTCGGCATGGTGCAGGCCGGATTCTTCTTCAAGCAGCTCACGGCACCACAGCTTCTGACCACCATCTCCGGCGGCTTGAGCCTCTCGAATTTTCCCGCGGGCTACTTTCCCGTTGCGGTACAGAACGCGATTGCTCAGTATCCGGGCGATGCGATCACGCAGTACGTCAATGGACAGAACGCATACCTGTACGGGTTTGAAGTCAGTTTCCAGCAGCACCTCAGCTACCTCCCGGGCGTGCTGCGCGGCCTTGGTGTCTCGGCCAACTACAGCTATACGGCTTCGCAAGAGAAGGGCGTGCCGCTACGCACCGATCATCCTACGCTGATCGACCAGGCTGGCAATACCTTCAATCTGAGCCCAACCTTCGATACCAAACGCTTCTCAGCGCGTGTCGGACTTGCCTACAACGGCAGCAGCCTGTTCAGCTACAACTGGATCTCCCCGACGCTCGTCAGTGGGGCAGATCCAAGCGGACTCGGACCGAAGGGACCATCGGGAGACGTGTACACGCTGCCTCACTTCCAGGTCGATGCTCAGGCTACGTATCGCATCTACAACGGTTTGAATGCCGTGATCTCGGGGCTGAATCTTAACAATCAAGTCTTCGGTTACTACACGGGCAGCACGCAATTCGTGAACCAGCGCGAGTACTACAAGCCGACGTTCAGCGGAGGCTTCCGCTACAACTTCGCGAAGAAGCGCTAACCACCTGTCGAGGCAGCCAGCGGTGGCTGCCTCGATCTGTCTCCGCGCGTCGTTCAACACTCTTACAAGGAAACTCATGGCAAAGCTCTTCGCGATACTGGCTGCTGTATTTGCTCTCCTCACTCCTGCTCTTTTGGCGCAGAGGGGCTCCGCAACCACGAACGCCGACCTCAAATTCGTGGTGTATTTTAGCCGTCATGGAGTTCGCTCTCCAACTGGGAAGGCGGCACAGTATGACAAGTTTTCGAGTGCCGCATGGCCCACTTGGCCGGTGGCTCCCGGTATCCTTACGCCCCATGGATACCGGCTGATGGAGTTGTTTGGCGCCTATGACCGGCAGAAGCTGGCGCAGCAAGGATTGTTTGCGGCCGCGGGATGCGAGGCGGCAGGTCATGTGAGCTTCTACGCCGACTCCGACCAGAGAACGCGGGAGACGGGCAACGCCCTTGCGGCAGGGCTCTTTCCTGGGTGCGGGATCGCTGTCAGTTCGCGTGAGGAGGGAACGAATGATCCGCTGTTTCATCTTCCGTCTGAGGAAGTAGCCCGTGCAGACAGCGCCCTTGCCGTCGCGGCAATCGCGGGGCGTATTGGTGGAAGTGCAGGAAACCCAACGGAGGCTTATCGGGCGCAGATCGCCACCTTCGATCACCTGCTTGGTACGTGCGGGAAAACGGCAGCGTCAGCAAAGCGCAGTTCTTTGTTCGATGTACCGTCCACGCTCGAAGCCGGACAAGGCGATCACCTTGCGGAGCTACGCAGTCCTCTCAACACGGCTTCTACCCTGGTTGAAAATATTTTGCTCGAATATACCGAAGGCATGGACAAACAGCAGGTTGGCTGGGGCTGCGCGGATGGTGCGACCATTCGTTCGCTGATCGCTCTGCATACCGCCGCGACCGATTTTACGCAGCGGACACCGGCGATTGCTAAGTTGCAAGCCTCGAATTTGCTTAAACAGATTGAGGGTGCGATGCAGCAGGCAGTTGAGCAGCATCCGATGCCGGGAGTTTTTTCGAAGCCCACGGATAAGGCCTTGTTTCTCGTCGGGCACGATACGAACATCCTGAATATGGCCGGAGCATTGAACCTCACCTGGATTGCGGACGAGCGGCGCGATGACACGGCACCGGGCAGCACACTCATCTTCGAGCTATGGAAGGGGCGCGATACGGCAGCTTATACGGTGAAGGTCTTCCTCAGCGTGCAGACGTTGGAGCAGATGCGCAATACGACCGTGCTTACGCTGGATGCGCCCCCGGAGCGTGTGCCAGTATTCCTGCCGGGCTGCAGCCGTGTAGACTTTTCCTGTTCGTGGTCTGACTTTATGCGAACGCTGGAAGACGTTCAACGATGAGTGGTGCTTGAATCAGATTGATCACGTCTTGTCTTGATGACGCCGAAGGCATTCGTATGACACCTTCTCCCGAACACAATCCTTTGTCTATCACTTAGGGAGTCGCTCGCAGGGGTTGTCTCAGTCAGTGTCCAACAACCCTTCCGGGAATAAGAGGTGGTCGGGGCCGGCGGAGGGTGGAGGACATCGAAAGTATCCTAGACGAACTCGGCGAATGATACGCGGAAGATTTTTCTTCGTGATTGATTGTCTCGTCCATGCCTCATTTCCATGCGGACGACCACTGATTGACGCTCTTCATCGCTATGGGAGTTTAGCCCCCTCTTGCATGATGAAATACGGGATCAAGTTTATTTGCCCTGTGAAAATCAATTTTGATATATCAATTTCATCTTGCGGCTCACGATGTAGTTAGCGGTAACCTCTGAGGAATTGTAAGAAATGCTCACTTTGTCTCGGAAGCATTTGGTTGATGCACTCGTTGCCGTTATGCCCTAAGTGTCGCAGATCGGAGTTCCTGCGGCGGTGGAATCGCAAGCTGGTTGACAGGGCCTTGAGCTTCCTCATTCTGAATCCTTCTTCCCGGTTTTGTGACCATCGCCTTTTGAGGGTGGGTCTTGTGGCAAGTCCATGGGTTCTGATTGGATCCGCTGGAGCGCTGGCCCCGGCTTCATCGCTGTGCTTTTGGGTCATTTGTCGCTTGACTGGTTACAAAATACTCTACCTTTGGGAAACCTGCTTCTGTGAAATGACTGAGTTTGACTCAGGATTTGTGAGAGTAAATGCGCAAGAAGCCATTGTCGGGTTGACAACATCAGTTGCCAACGATATTAAAGAGCAATCCCCACTTGCACGAAAACAGTGTTTGCTTCGCGTCGACAGTCCAATAGAGAGCGGTGTCATTTGTCTGGAGAAGAAGCGTGTGAGCGTCGAGGACATCTTGTCGTGCGTGCGGCCACCATGGAGGCGCATCTCAGCATCGAACGTGCGTTGGCGTTGCCGGACTCGATCCAGACGAGCGGGGACTATCGCGACTGGCTGGGTCGCTTCTTCGGCATATACCTTCCGCTCGAGGAGGTTCTTCGCGGTTTCCATGAGTGGCCGTCCTGGAAGATTGATCTCGACGTGTTGGGGCAGGCCCGGGCACTGCGCCAGGACCTGATTGCGCTCGGCTGCGATCTCCGCACGATTGAATTGGCTGTGGGTGATGCGCTTCCCCGGCTTACACGCTTTGCGGAGGCTCTGGGTGCGCTTTATGTCTTGGAAGGCTCTAAACTTGGCGGTCGTATGATTCTGCGTGAGTTGTTGCCGCGGATGAGTTCCGAAATCTCCGGTGCCTGGATGTTTTTTGAGGGGCATGGCGCGGAGACGGGTGCTCGCTGGGCTGACTTTCGCGGCTCTCTAGATGCGTACTGCGCGGCAGAGCCAGCGGAGCTTGGCGGCGTGATTGAAGGAGCCAACGCAACCTTTCAGGCACTCCATCGTTGGATGCTGCCGCTGGTGGTGGAGGAGGTGGCTTGAGCGATGTGACTGGAAGTCCCATTGACGTTCAATCGAATTATCCAGTGGACCTGTCGAATTGTGAGAGGGAACCGATTCATATTCCCGGGTCGATTCAGCCTCATGGTGTGCTGATCGTTGCCGGTCTGCCGGATATGATCGTGCGTTACGTCAGCGCAAATTCTGACGGGCTGCTCGGGATGTCCGCCGCCTCCATTCTTGGCAGGCCGATCACCGCGTGCCTTGGATCCGTGATTGCGGAGCAGATTGTTCGTCGTGACGATCGCGGACTGATTCTTCCGGAGACCCATCGTTTTGTCACGCTGCCGATCGAGGACGGCGAATTGTGTCACTTCGACATCCGCCATTTGAACGGACTGTTGTATCTGGAGGTGCAACGAGTAGAGTCCGTTGAAGACGACGAGAAGCTTCCGGCGCGCGCTCAGATGGTGATCGACTCGATGCGCGCTGCCTGCAATCTGGAGCATCTGCTGAAGGCGGCGGCGCATCAACTGCGGCAGTTGACGAACTACGATCGCGTGATGGTCTATCGCTTCAACGAGGATGGAAATGGCCATGTGGTAGCGGAGGACTGTGACGCGGCGATGGATCCGTATCTCGACCTTCACTATCCTGCCTCCGACATTCCGGCGCAGGCGCGCAAGCTCTATCTGTTGCAGAGGATTCGAGTGCTGTGTGATGTGGATTATGTTCCCGTGCCTTTGCTGGCGCATGTCGTGCCCGGAAGCGATCCTCCGCCTCTGGATATGACTTTCTGCGACCTGCGCAGTATGTCGCCGATTCATGTGGAGTATCTGAAGAATATGGGCGTGAGCGCTACGTTGACGCTTTCGCTGATCGTGGATGAGCAGTTGTGGGGGCTCTTTGTATGCCATCATCGCGATCCGAAACTTCCATCACCCGCGTTGCGGAGCAGTTGCGATCTCCTGAGCCAGATTATTTCTTTCATGTTGCGCCAGGCCATCGAACAGGATTTTTCCAACGACACGAATCGCAGAAAGCAGATGGTAAGCCATATCGCGGAATCGTTTCAGCGTCATGGATCGATTGCGGATGGTCTGGCTGCTGCTGAGAACTCCGTCCTGGAATTGGTTGGCGCGAGCGGCGCTCTGTTGTGTTTCGACGGGAAAAACCTTTGCCTTGGAGCTACGCCAGCCCTGGACGACTGCCTGATTGTCATGAGCGAGTTGCGCGCGCTGAGCACGGATAAACACTTTTCACTCGACTCCCTGGCGAAGGCTTTGCCCGAGTTCGAACGTTTGCGTGACGTCGCCAGCGGGGTTCTGCTGATGTCGATTCTCGGCAGCCCGAGCGATGGCATCCTCTGGTTCCGTCCCGAGGTGGTGCGAACGGTGAAGTGGGGCGGGAATCCCGAAAAGGCGGTGCAGATCAATGCCCAGACGGGCCGGATCTCACCGAGGAAGTCGTTCGATGTATGGAAGCGGCTGGTGGAACTGCATTCGCTTCCATGGGAGCCCGTCGACCTGGAGGCCGTGAGCGAACTCAAGCGAGCGCTCTCGGCCTTCATCATGACTCAGGCCGAGAGCCTTCTTTCGCGGTCGAGCCTGGTGGACGTTCTTACGCTCCTGCCGAACCGCCGCCATTTCCAAGACAAGCTGAGAGAGTGGAAGCAACGTTCGGATCTCTATCCGGCCGCCGTGATCCTGATCGGTCTCGATCGATTCAAGCGCATCAATGAGGCCTTTGGGCATGCTGCAGGAGACGATCTGTTGATTCAAGTCGCACGGCGGCTTTCCCGTTTTATTGTGAACGATGTTTTGCTAGCGCGGTTGGGCGGCGATGAGTTTGCGATGTTCTGCAGCGGAATGACCGCCGAAGAAGTCGATACGATCGTTGTTGAGATTGCCGAAGCGCTTGCTACCCCGTTCCAGGTGCATGGACGGCCATTCCGCGCGACCGCCAGTCTTGGGGTCGCTCATTCCTCACATGGGGGGGAAGAGGAGCTGCTGCAGGCGGCGGATACGGCGATGCATCTCGCCAAGCGTTCGGGCCGCAACCGCTCGATCTCCTTCGATAAGCTGACCCAGGACGCATCGACCGCAAAGCTGGAACTGGAGCAGGATCTCTATCGCGCACTGGAGGGGGATGAATTTCGGTTGGTTTATCAGCCGATCGTCTCTCTCTCCGACCAGTCGCTCTATGGGTTCGAGGCGTTGATCCGATGGCATCATCCGCAGCATGGTGTGGTTCCGCCGGTCGATTTTATTCCGATCGCTGAGGAGACCGGATTGATTCTGCCGATCGGCCGATGGGTCGTGAGGGAGGCCGCGAAGGCTTTGAAACATTGGTCGGTTTCCCTTGGCGGAAGGCTGACGATTCATGTGAACGTCGCCGCGCCGCAGTTGATCTCGCCCGACTTTGTCGCCTATCTCGCAGAGATATCGCGGGAGTATTCTCTCGATCCGAAGGCGATTTCGATCGAGGTGACGGAGAGTGTGTTGATGCGCGATCTGGCCGTGGACACCCTGCGCGACCTGAGGAATTTTGGATTCGGCGTCTCGGTGGACGACTTCGGGACAGGGTATTCGTCGCTGGCGTACCTGCAAAAGCTGCCGGTCGATCTGGTGAAGATCGACCGGAGCTTCGTGCGGGATATCGCGGGCTCGGCGAAGTCCAGAGACTTTCTGAGTGCAATGGTGCACCTGATCAAGACGCTGGGGTTGGCGGTGATCGCGGAGGGCGTGGAGACCGAGGCGCAGAGTGAGTTACTGCTCAGCCTTGGTTGCACGAGGGCGCAGGGGTACTACTTCTCACGCCCCATGGGGGGAGAGGCGGTGGAGGGGTATCTTTCCGCGCACGCGGATGGGTACGGGGAGTTTCGCGTGGGGTGAACGGAGCTCCGGGTTATGGGGTGCCTGGATGGCCGGTTTCGGGGGGAACGGGATAGGCGGGTGGAGCTCCCGGGAATGTGACCACGAGATGCTCGAAGACGACACCGGGATCGACATAGAGGAGACGAAGGGTGTGACGACCCGGGGTGAGGTTGCCGAGGGGAAGGGTGACGACGGCGGCGTTGCGGAGGACATTCGCTGCCCAGACGGGGGCGGTGTCTTCGTGCCATTCGCCGGTGGCTCCGGCGTCGAGGGGCGTGGGTGATTGACCGTCGAGGGCGGCGGCGAAGCGCAGGCGATGGGCGGCGTCGAGCGGGAAGGTGGGGAGGAGGTAGACGGAAAGAGTGGCTGGGCCGTGGGAGATGGTGGTGAACTCGTAGTCAAGCCAGGGCTGGGTTGAGGTCGAGGCGAGCGCGTTGGCGAGCCGGCCAGGTGAGCCGTAGACGACAGAGCTGCCGGAGATTCCGAGTTCGGAGAGGATGTTCCAGTGGGAGGCTGATCCATCTTGTTTGCGAGTGAAGTGTGCGGCCGAGATGGAGACGGTGGCGTTGTCTTCGAAGAAGCCTTGGCAGCACGGGGCGATTGGCTGGGGTGGCGCTGCCTGCCAGGATGCTGGGAGGGGGATGGCGGCGTCGGCTGGGGTGGCGGTGGCGGGCATCTCGAATACGTGCCGGTTGCGGGGCGAGGAGGACATCATGCCTGCCCATTTGCCCCCTTCGAGGGTGTTGTAGCGAACTGTCAGGGACTGGATGGTGTCGTAGGCGGCGTGCGCGCGGGCTGCCGCGGCCTGAAGGGCGGGTTGGTTATGGAGCGACGCGTC
Organism: Granulicella pectinivorans; assembly: GCF_900114625.1. Classification (NCBI taxonomy): domain Bacteria; kingdom Pseudomonadati; phylum Acidobacteriota; class Terriglobia; order Terriglobales; family Acidobacteriaceae; genus Granulicella; species Granulicella pectinivorans. Next base: position 4,176,993 of record NZ_FOZL01000001.1, on the reverse strand, counting down.
GAGGTAGGTTTGATCGGTGTCGAGGAACTTTTCATTCTGGGCGGCGGCCGCCTCGACGGGGTAGCCGACGAGCTCGAAGAAGGCGTTGGCGGAGGCTGGCGGCACGGAGCTGGCAAGGGCGGTTTCCTGCTGGCGGAGGCTGGACCAGGCGGCGAGACGGTCGCCATTCTGGCCGAGCGTGGAGCTGCCCCAGGCCAGAGGGTTGAAGGCGGTGCGTCGGATGTCGTCGTTGTAGCCGTTGAAGCCCATGAATTCAGGTTTACGGATGAAGTTCAACTGGTAAAAGCGCTGCATGAGTTGGGCGGTCGCGGAGGCGTCGATCGTGGGGAACTGCTCGGCGAACCACTGGCGCAGGAACTCCTGCTGGGTGAGGGCTGAGACCGCGGGCTCATCCCACGCGAGCTGCATGAAATAGTCGATGTCGATTTCAGCTGGTTTAAGGTCGCCGACGTTGAGGATCCAGTAACGGCGGGCTTTGTGGTCGTAGGCCTTAGTCATCTCCTCGCGGATGAGGGCGGGTGGCGTGGTCGAGAGCCAGAGATGGTCGTGGGGGAAGCCCCAGTAGGAGACGTGGTAGTAGACGCCGGAGCCGCCGGGGCGCTGCTGCTCGGCGGTCGTGGGGAGCTGGCGGAGGTAGCCGTAGTTGTCGTCCGTCCAGCCGAGGGTGACATCGGGTGGGACCTGCATGCCAGCGCGATAGAGCTCGAGCGACTCCTTGTAGAGCCAGATGACCTGCGGAATCTTGCCCAGGTGGGGGTCGACCCGTCGCGCGAGGAGGGCGCGCTGGTCGGAGATGGCCTGTTCGACGAGGCGGGCCTTGACCTGGTCGTCGCCGGTGGCTTCGAGGCCGGTGTCGTGTACGCCGCGGAGGCCGACGGTGTAGAAGTTTTCATAGCGTCCGTTCTGGGCGAGGCGTTTGTCCCAGTAGGCATCCATCGCCTGTTTGTTGCGCTGATAGTTCCAGGGGCCGTCGGTCTTTTCGTTCCATTCGCCGACGTTGTTGCGGAGTAGGGCCTCGGAGTGTGAGGAGCCCATGACGATGCCCCAGCGGTCGGCGAGTTGGGCGTTCTCCGGGACGGCGTTGAAGGGCAGGGTTCCGGGGTGCATGGCCGGCCAGAGGGAGTTGGCATGCAGGCGGAGTAGGAGCTCGAAGATGCGGTTGTAGGTGTTGGGGCCGATGTTGCGGAGGTTTGGGTCCATCTTCGTCGCTGCCCAGGGGCGCAGACCCCAGTCTTCATCGTTGAGGAAGATGCCACGGTATTGGACGGAGGGAGGTGGTTGCACGATGTGGCTGGCGGTGACGTAGACGGCTTCGTGGTGAGGGACGGGGACATCGGCCCACCAGTTCCAGGGGGAGACGCCCATCTGGCGGGAGAGAGTGAAGAGGGCGAAGGCCGCACCGCGCCGGTCGCTGCCGGCGACGATGAGGGCGCGGCGAACGCCGGGAAGGGGGTGGTCGGCGACGGTGGTGATGGCGGACTCCCACTGGCCGGAGAGGGCGGAGAGGCCGAGTGTGCCGGAGGCCTGCAGGCGGCGCATGGCGGGGGAGCGGTCTATGATGCCGACGATGAGGAGCGAAGCGGGAAGGGGGCCTTCGAGCGAGTGGACGATGCGGGGCTGGATGCCGGTGACGCGAGCGACGTCGGAGGCGAAGGCGGTGACCGTAGCGCTGAGCTGGGCATCGTCCTGGGGGGCAAGATAGATGGCGGCGGCGTGGCCGTGGGCGACGAGCGGAAAGGAATCCCGCGTGGGGATGGTGCCGACTCGCAGTGCCGGTCTTGGAGCGTAGAGGCTGGTTGACGTCTGGCCGTGGATGGGGATGAGCGAGACGGCTAGAATCGCGAGGATCGCGAAAAAACGATGATGCATGATGATTCCTTCATGGCATGGAGGGTGGATGCCAGATTGTGTCCTTAGAATATGTACAGCTTCCTATAATCGAAGGAATGTTCTGTCTGGATGACGCCAGGATGAGAGGTGCGTTTGGACGGTTTCGTTTTAAGGTAGCCCAGCGGAGAGATCGTGTCGACAGTCGTTCCCGGTGTACAGCGCGTAGAGGTAAGCCCTGAAGAGTCGCAGGAGCTTCTGCGACGGCTGGTCAACAGCCAAGAATTGAAGCGATCGGCACGGCTGCGCGAGTTGTTGCAGTATCTCGGGATGCGGTCGATGCAGGCGCGCAGCGCCAACATTCGCGAGCAGGAGATCGGCGCCGCCGTCTTCGGGCGACCTGACGACTACGACACGAACATCGACAATATTGTGCGGGTGAATGTGTCGGAGCTGCGGAAGCGGCTGGCTCACTACTTCCAGGAGGAAGGCGCTGAGGAGAAGATCGTCGTCGAGATTACTCGGGGCGGTTATGTGTTGTCCTTTGTCGGACGGCCGATGGAGAGGGAGCTTCCTGCTCCGGAACCGCCCGCGGCAGAGGCGGAGGATGAGGGTCTTGCCGCTCCGGGTTCTGATTCTGGAGATGCGCCCGCTGAGGGGGGGCGGTCAACGCGTGGGTTGGGTGATTCGACGCTCGCATGGCTGTTGGGTGCGGCCTTGTTGCTGGCGGTGGGTGGGTGCGGCTTCTTTTCCTGGCAGGTCCATGCGCTGCGGATGCAGCTTCGTCCGTGGCAGGCTAATGCGGATATGTCGGCTTTCTGGTCGCAGTTCTTTTCGAGTGGGGATGCGGTGGATATCGTTACTGCCGACACGTCGTATGCGCTGGCCGAAGACCTGCTGCATCGCCCGATCTCGCTGGACGACTATCTCGACTACAAATACAAGAGCTATGCGGAGCAGGCGGGGCTGCCGGCGGGGACCCGGGATGCGTTGAATCAGGTGTTGGACCGGAATACGGGCAGCGTGGGGGATTTTGAGGCTGCGGAGCGGATTATGGCGCTGGACGCGCACTCACCGGCCCTGCGGCTGGCCTCGGCGCGAGCGTATACGGCGCAGAATATCAAGAACAACAACGTGATTCTGATTGGGAGTCGTGAGTCGAATCCGTGGGTGGAACTGTATAAGGACGAACTGAATTTCTTTGTGGAGTATGACCCTGCGCTGCACCGCTCGTATATTGCCAACCGGGCACCCGCAGCTGGGGAACAGAGCGTCTATGAGATTGTTCGCGATCCTGATCATGCGTACAGCGTCGTGGCGTTTGTGCCGAACCTGAACGATCATCTTTCGACGCTGATTATCGCGGGCACGGACTCGCAGGGAACCCGGGCAGCGGGTGAGTTCATCACCTCTACGGCGGGGATCGAGGCGATTCGGCAGAGGATGCCAGCGGGGCAGTATCCCTACTTTGAGGTGCTGTTGTTTTCGTCGCGTCTGGAGGGTACGACGCTGAGCACTTCGATCAAGGCGTTCCGGGGGCATCCGCGCTGAATCCTTGACGGCCCTGGGCAACTTCTAACATGTAAGGTCTGACGTAAATCCACAGGTTACTGACTGGTGTGGCGTGCTGTGCGACAGCGACAATGGGTCGCCATGTCAGCCTACTCGCGATTCTCCGCCCTTCTGCTCGCCTTCACCGCTCTTACGAACCTGGCCCAGGTGAGGGAGACCCGTCCTGCATCGTCGCTGGCCGACCGGGTGAACGTTCTGATTGGGACTGCCTCCGAGGGGCAGACGTTCCCGGCTACGGGTGTCCCGTTCGGCATGACGCACTGGACGCCGCAGACACGGGCGGGCGAGATCAAGTGTGTGGCGCCGTACTATGCGGGGGATACGCGCATCCAGGGGTTTCGCGGGAGCCATTTTCTCTCCGGATCGTGCGCGCAGGACTACGGGAGCTTTACGGTGATGCCGCTGAACGACAGCTCGAAGCTGGAGGCGGCGGAGCGATCGTCGGCGTTCTCGCGGTCGAGTGAGCAGGCACACCCTTACCAGTACACCGTGGATCTGGCAGATAGCGGGATTCATGCGGAGATTACAGGGTCCGAGCGGTCGGGCATGATGCGTTTCCGGTTCGCGCCGGGGAGGAAGACGGGCTGGCTAGCGGTGGAGAGCAACCTGCGACTCGGCAAGGGGACGATGCGGATCGATCCGGTGCGGCAGGAGATTACGGGGGAGAATCCGGCGTATCGGATCTATGCGGGAGCGGACCAGCCGGCGGGGTTTTCCGGGTATGTGGTGGTGCAGTTCGACCGGCCGTTCCGGGTTGGGGGCACGTGGGCGGGTGGGCAGAGGCACGATGGAGCGCTGGAGCAGGAGTCGACGGCGGGAGCGCCGGGGGCTTTTGTCACGTTTGGGCTGGGTGCCGATCATACGGTTAGAGTGCGGATCGGCACATCGTTTACCAGCGTGGAGGAGGCCCGGCGCAACCTTGCGGGTGAGATGCCGGACTGGGACTTCGATGCAGCCGCAGCGCGGGCCCATGCAGCGTGGGAAAAGGCACTGGGGCAGGTGGAGGTCGGAGGGGACTCGCCGGATCTTACGGTGTTTTATACGGCGATGTACCACTCGAAGCTGCTGCCGAGGATCGTCTCGGACCGGAGCGGGACGTATCCGCGGTTTGCCGGCAAGGGGCAGACGGAGCTGGCCAAAGGATTCACGTACTACGATGATTTTTCAGTCTGGGATACGTATCGCGCGGTGCATCCGCTGCTGACGATCGTGGAGCCGGAGCGCGATGCGGAGATGATCCGGTCGCTGATTGCCAAGGGCGAGCAGGGTGGGTTTCTGCCGATCTTTCCGGCGTGGAACAACTATACGGCGGAGATGACGGGAGACCATGTCGCGGCGATTGTGACGGATGCCTATGTGAAGGGGATTCGCGGGTTTGATGCTGAGGAGGCTTATGCGCTGATGCGGAAGAATGCGATGGAGGATCCCGCAGACCTGGATCTGTACAAGGACGGGCGGGGGCGGCGGGCGCTGGCGTCGTATTTGAAGTATGGGTATCTTCCGCTGGAGGATCGGGTGCCGTACGCGTTCCATGGGGACGAACAGGTGTCGCGGACGCTGGACTATGCGTTCGACGACTACGAGGTGGGCGTGCTGGCGGCGGCGCTCGGGCACAAAGAGGATGCTGCCTTGTTTGCTGGGCGGTCCGGGAACTGGCGGAAGGTCATCGATCCGGCGGTGGGATTCGCGCGGGGACGGCACGCGGATGGAAGTTGGGTGACTCCTTTCGATCCGAAGGCGACGGCGAGTTACATCACCGAGTCGACTCCGTATGTGGATACGTTCTCCGTACCGCAGGACGTGCCGGGGCTGATTGCGGTGCTGCATGGGCCGGAGGCTTTTATCCAAAAGCTGGATGGGCTGTTTGCCAGCGGGACCTACGACCAGGGCAATGAGCCGAGCCACCATATTGCGTATTTGTACGACGATGCTGGGGCTGCGGCGAAGACGCAGCTTCATGTCCACGACATTATGACGCGGCTGTACACGAACAAGGTGAGCGGTCTGATTGGCAATGACGATGCAGGGCAGATGTCCGCCTGGTATGTGATGTCGGCGTTGGGGTTCTATCCGGTGACGCCAGGGACGCCGCGGTACTCGATTGGGACGCCGCACTTCGACGAGATGACGGTTCATGTAGCGGGCGGCGAGCGTCTTCACATCGTTGCGCGTGGTGCGGAGGCCGGGAGGTTCTATGTGCGCTCGGTGACGTTGAATGGCAGGCGTTTGGAGAGGATGTATCTGCTCCACCAGGAGATTGTTGGTGGAGGAGAGCTGGTGTTCGAGATGAGTGAGCATCCTGCGCAGTCTTAACAGAGTTCTAACGCCCGACTAACACCGATCTCACCGTAAATTCACTTGGCTATCGTATGCGCGGGTAGGCAGGATGATCGCCGTTCCATAAAGCCATTTGCATGGTGTCCTTATGCAATAGCCGAGAAAAACAAAGGGAAGACCGCAAGAACGGTCTTCCCCGCACGCACCATATTGCTGATGAGAGGTCTACGCGCGAGCGTCAGGAGAAAGAAGATGAGAGAGATGAGCAGGTCGAAAGAAACATGGCGTTCCATGGAGCGGATGAGTCCACGAAGGCTGCGGCATGTTGCAGGGATGACGCTGCTGGTAATCCTGCTGGCATGTGTGCCGGCGGCGCTGTCGCAGGGCATTACCGGGACGATTACGGGTACGGTGACCGATCCGACTGGGGCGGTGATCGCGGGTGCGACCGTGACGATCACGCAGACGGAGACGAATGCGGTGCATACCGTGACGACTTCCGACGCCGGGACCTATACCGTGCCGCAGTTGCCGAGCGGCCACTACACCGTGAAGGTGGACAAGGATTTTTTCAAGGGATTCAAGCAAAGCGCGATCACGCTTTCGATCGATCAGATTGTGCAGGTGAATGCGCAACTGGCGGTGGGGTCCAAGCAGGATACGGTGGAGGTGACGGCGACCGCGCCGGTGATCCAGAAGGACGACTCGTCAGTGGGCTCGGTGATCGATAGCCAGGCGATTCAGAATACTCCGCTGAATGGACGTCTGAGTATCGTGGGGTTGATTGCGCTGGCTCCTGGTGTGCAGGGAGCTGGAGCGCAGGATCAACTTGCGACGCGCGGCGTCACGGCCGCGGTCGGCACGGGCGGGAGGAATGCGTATGGCAGCCTGGGCTCCACGCTGGATGGTGTTACCAACCAGGAGGTGACGCTGCAGCGTGGCGAGGGCGAGGTGCCGTCGCTGGATGCGATTGCGGAGTTCAAGTTTCTATCGACGGGAGCGCCTGCGGAGTTCAATCAGCCCGCGCAACTGGTGGTGGTGAGCGCCAGTGGCACCAATACGCTGCACGGCGAGGCGTTCGAGTACAACCGCTCCAAAGGGACGGGCGCAAAGACGAACTTTCTGGGCACGGGACAGGCCCCGGCGCGGCCCCCATATCAACGCAATGAGTATGGAGGGAATCTTTCCGGACCGGTGCTGATTCCGCATGTATACAACGGCAAGGACCGGACCTTCTTCTTCGCGGCGTTCGAGGGCTTTCATCTGACGCAGTCGTATCCGCTGACGTCGCAGCAGCCTACGCTGAAGATGCGGGGTGGAGACTTCAGTGAACTGCTCGCCGGGGGCGCATGCAACAGCACGTCGACCAGCATTCTTATCAAAGACCCGACGACGGGCCTGCCGTATGCAGGCAACATCATCACGAACTTGAATCCGGTCGACCAGCAGTTGCTCAATATTTTGTATCCGAAGCCGACGCAGTCCGGTTGCGGCACCAACACCTTCGAGCAGGTGCAGGAGCTGAGCCAGTCGACACGGTTCTCACTGCGGCTGGATCACAAGATCAACGACACGAACCAGATTCGCTTTACGTGGCTGCGTGCCTTCTATGGTCCGAACGCGACGCAGGGATCCACGAGCCTGCAGGGCGGCAACGCGCAGGATGGTGAGCACAACAGCAACTTCATCTTGGGGTATACCCACACGTTCTCTCCGACGCTTGTGCTGGATACGTATGGCTCTTACTTCCACCTGCCGATCTATCGGACCCCGCAGAACTACCAGACGAACTTTTCGAACATCATTCCCGGGCTTGGCGCAGAGCTGATCCAGGGTGCTCCGCAGATCACGATCACCAACATCACCGGTGTGAGCGAGTCCGGATCGAAGGACCTGGAACAGGATGCGCAGGTCAACGCGGTGGTCACGAAGGTGTTCGCGAAGCACTCGGTCAAGGCGGGGTTCTCGTATCTGTACGACAATCACTGGAACGATTCGGCCTCCAGCCCCCAGCGTGGTTCGTTCAGCTTCACGGGACGGTATACGGGATATGCGCTGGCGGACTTTATTGCGGGATATCCGGTTTCAACCGGGCTTCCGACGCCGAACAACTATATCGTGCGGAATATCTCCAGCCAGTACGGAGCATTCCTGCAGGATGACTGGAAGGTCACGTCGAAGCTGACATTGAACCTCGGCATCCGCTACGATCTGAACTGGTTCCGCGACAATCCGTACGGCAATAACTCACTGTATATTCCATCGTTGCAGAAGGTTGTCGTTTTCGCGAAGGCCTATCCGGCGTCGGCGATTCCGGCCTACCTGAACAATCCGAGCATCTCGTTTGCACTGGCGCCGACGGTGGGTTTGTCGACCAACGTCTTCGATTATCTTGGGCAGAATAAGAAGAACTTCGCGCCGCGCACCGGCTTTGCGTATGAGGCGTTTCCGAACACGGTTGTGCGTGGTGCGTTCGGGATCTACTTCAACCTGCTGCCTTCGTCGTATATCGACTCGGCCGCATTCGGCACGCTGCCGTTCGCGGGCGCGCAGACCTATACCAACTCCTCATCCAGCACGCCGACGTTCAGCATGAACGCGCCGTTCTCGGCGACCGGTGCATTCAGTGCGAATCCAAGCGTCTCCACGCAGGGGCCGCTGAAGACGCCGTACACGGAGGAGTACAACCTGGCCGTGGAGCACCAGTTTCACAACGGCTTCGATCTGCGCGTGGGCTATGTTGGGCAGCACAATCTGAAACAGAACAACCATGGTGGTCCTGGTACGACTGAACCGAACATCAACCTCGCCAATCCTCCTGTGGTGGGTGTGTCCGCGCAGTCCACGAACCTGGTGCAACCGTTCTCGGCGATTACGCAGTTGATCTATCCGATCTACCACAGCACGATGAACTCGCTCCAGGTGGGCCTGCATAAGCAGTATCGCCATGGTTTTGCCTTTGGCGCGGAGTACTCGTGGACACGTGTGCTGGGGACGGAGAATATCGAGAATCCTTCGGGAGCGAATTCTACCGACTCCTATGGACCTATCTCCGGCATCGCTCCGCAGGTGCTGACTGTGAATTACTCCTACGTGCTGCCGTTCGGGAGAGGGCAGGCGCTGCTTGGCGGCGTGGGCAACCTAGTGGATAAGCTGGTGAGCGGATGGCAGATCTCCGGGATCAGCACGTTTCAGAACGGACAGCCGTTCTCGGTGACGTATACGGCTCCGGGTATCACAGGGTTGGTCAGTGGGCGTGCGGATCGCGTAGCCGGGGTTCCGCTTTACCCCTCGAACAAGACCCGGAGTGCGTGGTTCAACACGGCCGCGTTCGCGGCACCGCAGTGCTACAACGCAACCGGAATCTTCGCGTGCAGCACATACAAGTCCACCTTTCCCACGAGCTATGCGCTCTATGGCAACTCCGGTTACGATCTGCTGCGCGGGCCGCGCTTTCAGGATTGGGACATGAGTCTGCAGAAGAACATTGCGTTCAAGGAGCGCTACAAGGTTCAGCTTCGGGCCGACTCCTTCAACGTGTTCAATCACCCCAACCTCGGTACGCCGAACGCCAACATCAGCAACAGCAATGTTGGAACGATCACGAGCGTCTCCGGTACGCCCGCCTATGAGCAGCGTACGGTGGAGTTTGCCGCGAAGTTCATGTTCTAGACGGAGTACTGCAATCGATCGTGCGCAGGATCGCCGAACTTGGCGGACTGCGCACGTTTCGTTTTGCGTGTGAACACGGTGCGGTTGCAGTCTTGTGTCTTAGGCCGGTGACGCAGGTCTCCCAACACCGACTGTGTCGATCGAAGCAGTAGTGCGTCGCCGAAGCTGGATTCAGAAAGATGTCTTGAACGTTTCCAAATCATTTCAATTAATTGACAATCAAAAATAAATAGCCCAAGAATGATGAGAGTAAAAATATCTGATTTTGCTCTATTATCGAAGGTGCACAGCAAGAAGATCCTCGGCATTCAGACGCGTTTGAGAGACCTAATTTCACCATGGCATAAAAATCCGTGGCATGTGCTGCGTTGATGGCGACAGGTGCATGGACTGACTGTATCGGCTTGCGAAAGTTGTGGTGTGGGAGAGCATGAGTTTTTATCTAGCCCTGGATGTGGGTGGCACCAAGACCGACTACGCGCTCGCCGACGAGACCCATGAGATCGCGCGTGTTCGCACTGGCACCATCAAGCGGATGCGTACCGACGATGCCACCGCGACGGTTCATCTTGAAAGTGCGCTCGCTGATCTGACGGCGCTCAGTGGCGTGGACATGAAGGCCATCCGCCGCACCTGCATCGGTACTGCCGGAGAGACAGTGCCCTTGGTCGCCGACTGGCTCCATGCTGCCTTCGATCGCCGCGTCTCCGGTGAGAGGCTCTTGCTCGGCGACGTGGAGATTGCGCTCGATGCGGCGTTTCCGGGGCAACCTGGCATCGTTGTGATCGCAGGCACCGGATCGAACGTTGCCGGACGTGCCCACAACGGTGCTTTGCTCAATGCGGGCGGATGGGGACCTGCGCTTGCGGATCAGGGATCTGGCCATCGCATCGGCCTGCAGGCGTTGCGTGCCGCCTTTCTCGCCATCGACGAGGCGCTGGACGACGCGACTCGCGCCGTTCCGACGAAGCTGATGCCCGCGATCCTCGACTTCTGGAAGCTCCCATCGCGGGAGCACCTGATCGAGTATGCGAACAGTATCCCCGCGCCGGACTTCTCCGCTCTCACCGGTCTCGTGGTGGCGGTGGCCGAGGATGGCGATGCGACTGCCAAGGCTGTGATGCAGCGTGAAGGGGAGTCTCTTGCTTATCTGGTGCGACTGATTGCGCGACGTCTGCGGACGATGGCACCCGATCCGGAGTGGGTGCCTCAGCTTGCGTTCACGGGTAGCATCCTTGAGAAAGTTGCGCCGGTACGAGAGGCCTTGATGGCCTCTCTCCAGGCTGAGTTCCCAACGATGCAAACACCGTCCGAGGTGATCGATCCGATCGCGGGAGCCATCTGGCGCGCGCGTAACGGCTAGGACTTTATGCCGGTGCACGCGCCGAGACGAAGGCCTTCGGCGTGAAGGTCAGGTCCTCGACAAACGGATATGAAGGCACCCGATACTTGTTCGGCGGCAGATGAACGATATCCTGGTTGATGGATCCATCGGAGAGCGCCATGAGGCTTGGATTCGCGATGGGGGCCAGTTCAGGCGACAGATAGCCGGACTTCACGACGATAATCTTGAAGTACTGTGGCTGAAGCCCGAGGCGCGTGAAGTCTACGATGTCGTGATAGGGACGCCGCTTCGCGCACAGCACAAGGGTTACACCCTCGATCTGCACGACGGCCTCGCGATCCATTTCATCCTTCGCGGGGAGGAGGAACACCACTTTCGCCACCGCGTGGACGGGGGTGCTGCCTAGCGGGTCAAGCGTGGCTCCAATCGAGAGGCGAAGTGTAGCGCCGACACCGGCTGCGTAACATTTGTCGGCTGCCGGTCTGTCGGTGATGCCAGCGAATACAACGTTCTTTGCTTTCAGGCGCAGCAACTCCTGTAATACCTCGGCGCGGTCGCTGGTTCCACCGCCAGTTGGATTGTCGCCGGAATCGGCGAGGATTGCCGGCTGTGTTTTGGCCTTCATTGCTTTTTCAATGCACTCGTCGATGGTTCCGGTTTCCGTGCCGAACTGAAACTCCCGGCGTGCGTCCCAGTACTGCTGCGCGAGGGACAAGGCGATTTTCTTTTCGCTGGCGACAGCTGTTCCGGTGACGACGGCACAGGCGGTAGACCGCGGCTCATCGGCCCAGACGTATCCCACGAGCATGGAGACATCCAGGATTCCAGGCTCTTCATTCAGCTTCGGAAGCTGTGCCCAAAGCCTCTCGCCCGGCTGCCAGGTCGTGCTGCTGCGCTCTCCGGGCATCAGGACCGGGATCGGAGCCCATACGAGCGTGGGACGGATGTGCTGCTCCAGGCAGTGCAGCAGCATGGCGCAGGCCCTTTGCATCGTCTCTTCACGGTCGATGTGTGGTGCGGTGCGGAAGGCGGACAACATATCGATGTTGTCGATGACTCGTTTGCTGACGTTTCCATGGAGATCGTAGCTCGCGGATAGGAGGCAGTCCGGCCCAACGACCTTGCGCGCCGCTTCCATCCAGTCGCCCTCGGCGTCCTGCATCCCATCCACGAACATTGCGCCGTGCATTGGCAGGAAGAGGCCATCCAGTGGGAGCAGAGCCTTCAGGCCGTCGAGAAACTGCTGCTTGATCGCAGCGTAGGTTGCGCGGTCGACCGGACCTCCGGGGGTGGCTGCGGCTACGGTCGTGGGCAGGAATGGGACCGCATACTTTTTCAGAAAGGCGAATCGTTGAGACTCGGTGAGAGCAGTTCCGCTGAGCACGCTAAAGTCCTGCATGCGCGCACGAATGCGGCTGTAGGTGCTGGACTCGATCCCGATGCCGCCAAACGCGACGCGGGGCTGCATGCTCGCCAACAACGAAGGCTTCACCGCCATGGAAAGGGAAGCGGCAGAAGCTGTTTTGAGAAATGATCGTCTATGCACGAAGACCTCCTGAATCTTGGGAAGGATCAGCAACAAAAATACGGCAGGCCCCGTGGTAGAGGGCCTGCCGCGTAGTAAGTCGGTTAGAACTTGAAGCGGGCCGCGAACTGCAGAATCCGCGGGTTATAGGCATTAGCTGTGCTTGTGATGGTACCGAAGGCAGCATTGCCGAGAGAGGCGTTGGGGAAGGCGAACTGCGCCGTGTTCATGACGTTGAAGGCCTCTGTGCGGAACTCCATGTTCACCCTTTCGGTGATCGTGAAGGTCTTGAAGAGGGACAGATCGACGCGCTGAAGACCGGGTCCGGAGACCTGATCGCGGTGCTCGTTGCCTACTACACCGCCAAGCTGCCTCTGGTAGGCCGCGGTATTGAACCACTGCAAGACGGACGGATGGGCGATGCGTGCGCTCGCAATCTGGTTGGGGCGGTCGGTGTTCGCTGTGCCAGGCCGCGTGCCGCTGCGGTTGGCGATGTTCGTGACGGAGAAGGGAAGGCCAGTGTTTAGCACAACGATGCCGTTCGCCTGCCAGCCTTTCACCAGGACGCCGCGGATGCCCCGGTAGCTGTTGCCAAACGGCAGCGAGTAGTTGAAGGCACCCGTCGCGCGATGCCGCACATCGAGATTGGCGTTGCCATACTCGAGTGTTGGCACGAGCGAAGGTACGGAGCCGAAGCCATCGCCGCCATCGTTGCTGATCGTCTCACTGTCGTCCAGATTGTGCGCGTAGGTGTATGTGACCGACGTATCGAGGCCCTTCGTCAGACGCCGCTTGAACACAAGCTGCAGAGCGTTATACGAAGAGATGCCTTTGCTTGTGAAGAGAGGAACGCCAGTGATCCCCGGCGAAGTGCCGTAGTAAGGGCGCAGGGTGTTGTAGTTGAAGGTGGAGACCACAAGGTTGGTTGCCGTGGGGTCCACAAACGACTGGCTGTTTGGGCTGGCCGCGTTCACGTCCGAGAGGTAATAGGCCAACCGGCGTCCGAGTTCGCCAACATAGGAAGCCGTTACGAGGTTGCCGCCGAACTCACGTTCTGCGGTGAGGTTGAACTGCTCGATATAGGTCGACTTGAAGTGAGGATCGAGAGCGGCGCTCACCGAGCCGGTCGGGTTGGTCGCGGAGTTGGCTACCGGCACAGGAAGTCCGTCGGCGAAGTACTTGTGGGAAGCATCGCAGGGTGACGTTGTGCTGCATGGACCAATGGTTGCGTTGAAGGGCTGGTTGACAAGCGCCGAACCGGAGGTGAGATTCTCCGGCGCAAAGCTGAGGCCGAATCCGCCGCGAATAACGGTCTTCGCGATGGGGGTGTAGGCAAAGCCGACGCGCGGAGCGAGGTTGGAATAGTCGACCCGCACGTTGCCGTGACCATCCACACCGGGCGTGCCTGCCACGACGATTTTGCCGGTATCCGTATCGAAGTTCGAAAGGATGTTGTTGGTGTCGGTATACGGCGTATAAAGGTCCCAACGCAGGCCTAGGTTGATGGTGAGGCTCTGCGCTACGTGCCAGTCGTCCTGCACGTAGACATGCGGTTCCCATGTACGGTTGTGCGGCTGGAAGAGGATGTCGTTCCGGCTCAGGCTGCTGTAGTTTCCAGCCAGCAGGGTCGCGAAGTTGGTGAAGGTCCATGAGCCCGATGCGGAGTCGGTCTGCGTCGTTGTGTCCTGACGGCGGATGACACCGCCGCCCAGTTTGATGGTCTGCTTGCCATGCGTCCAGCTTACTGCGCCGACATACTGCCACGTGTTTTCGAGATACACGATCGGCGGATGTCCGCCCAGCGTTGCTCCCTGGCTGATCGTGACCGGCGAAAGCTCACTCGTGCGCGGGCTGAAGTTTATGTTCGCCTGTCCGAATGCGGTATTCGGTGCCAGGCCGAAGTTCTGTGGATCTTGGCGGTTGTTCAGGAAGGTGTAGCCAGCCTTCAACTCCAACAGAAGGTTCGGCGTAAAGGTGTGGATGTAGTTGAACTGCACCTGGTGCGCGAGGCTCTTTGCCGGACCCGCATAGCTGCTCAGGTTGCCACCAGGCGCAATCGTCAAACCGGCTGCGCTGACGGAGGGAAAGAGGCCGCCGACATTGGTGATGACACGATTGAACGTATAGCGAATGAACCCGAAGTCCGAAGCGCTGAAGCGGTGATCCACGCGTCCGTCCGCTGTATCGCTCGTTTGCGAGTTCGAGGGCGACACCGTGTAGTTGTTCGTCAGCGCGGTGCTGGTGGGTAGAGGGAACAGATTGAAATACTGCAGGCCAACCTTATCGGGCGTGGTGACCGTCTGGTTGATTGCAGGGTTGTCGGTGAAGTTGCCTGGGTTCGCGCGCTCAAACGCAGTTGGCACTGTCGTCTGTGTCGGGTTCAAGCCGCGCACGATCCGCAGTCCCTCATAGTCTCCAAAGAAGAAGGTCCTGTCCTTCAAAATCGGGCCACCGATGCTGCCGCCGTACTGGTTCTGCCGGTAGTGTGGCTTGGGAATAGAGGCACCGAACTTGTAAGGATTCGTATTCAACACATCGTTGCGGAGGAATTCGTACACCGACCCATGCAGCTTATTCGTTCCGGATTTCGTGATCACATTGATGATCGCGCCTGCCGAACGCCCCGACTCCGCCGTGAACGTATTCGTCTGGATGTTAACTTCCTGAATCGCATCGACCGAAGGACGGACGCCAATGGAGCCGATCACGCGCTCGTTGTTGTCCATGCCATCGATCAACTGATTGTTGATGACGTCTGCCTGTCCGTTCACCGAGACCGACGACGTTAAGCGCCGGTCATCGGGGCGGTTACCGCTTGCGAGCCCGTTGTTCAAGCCCTCCGTGGCACCTGCCGTAATCTGCACCAGGTTATAGAAGTTGCGTCCGTTTAGCGGAAGCTCCTGCGTGGCCTTTTCGGTCACGGTGCTGCTGAGCACAGATGAGTCAGACTGCAGCGCCGGTGCCTGGGCCTCTACCTGCACGACCTGATCTTCGGATCCGAGCGTGAGGTGCGCATCTTCACGCGCACGATCCCCTGCAGCCAGCGCGAAATCTTGAATCGTGGCTGTCTTGAAGCCTTTGCCCATCACGGTCAGCGTGTAGTGGCTCGGCTTCAGGAGTGTGAACGTATATTGGCCGGCATCATTCGACGTCACCGTTCGTTTCTCCTGTGTGCCTACGTCGGTCAACTGCACCGTGGCGCCCGGAACCACGGCACCCGAAGCATCCGTGGCTGTGCCGATGACGTCGGCAGTTGTGTTCTGAGCCAGGAGCGAAGCTGGCATCAGCATCACACCGCAAAAGACCATTGGCAAAGTGAGCGTTGCGGTACGCCGCAGGAAGGAGCTGCGCCGCAGCGGGGAGGTATGACAGTTCAGTGTAAAAAGCGATTCAGAAATCATCTGGCTCTCCTTGTAGAGGGTTCAGCAATCTGGAGGAAATAAGGGAAGGCGCTCATTCTACGTTGGAAAACGGTGAGTCTACCCGGATCAAAACAGGAGGAAGACAATAAGGGCCCAGTTAGTTGAACTGCGAGACATCCATGCCGAGCGAGAACGTCTCGGGATGCTTGAGCAACTCATCCCACGTCACTTCGCGGCCTAGCACCGCCGCCTGGCGTCCGAGCATGCAGCTCCGTGCGCTCTCGACACCCGCAGCAATCTGGTTATGAAACTTGCCCGACGTAATGCTCTCGATGAACCCGCGATCCTTCATCGGGTCAGCCAGCGCAAGGTTGTCGGTGAAGGATCCATCGGCTGCGAACTTCGCCGGAGCGGCAGTGGCGGCAGCATCGTTCGCCCATGTCCACGGTTGCTCGCCCACAATACGCAGCGGTCCGGAGTACGGAGCCTCCGCATGGCCTGTGGTGCCGAAGATCGTCTCGGCCACATCGAAGTAACCTGTGTTCCCGAACTGCGTCGACGAGAAGCTCAGCTCCACCTCGCCGGGATAGGTGAAGATCACCTGGTAGTTGTCGCTGGTGTTACCGGCGTGCTGCACTACCTTGCGGCTGCACTTCGCCACGGCCTTTACCGGGTGCGCGCCCATGATCCAGTTGCACACGTCGATGACATGAATGTTCTGCTCCAGCAGGATGTCTCCGGACAGCGTGCGATCCCAGAGCCAATCTCGCAGGCGCACCTCATCCTTGCCCATCCCCGACCGGTCGGGATAGCTTGAAGCCGGCGCGTTATAGTGCGCCGAGATCGAAGCGACCTTGCCGATCTGGCCGTCGTGAATCCGCTTCACAATTTCCACGAAGGGCGGGGCGCTGCGAATTTGAAAGCCGACATCCACGCTGACCTTGTTGCCAACGCGTTCTGCAATCGCCAGCGCTCGCTCCGTCTGCGCGATGTCCACACCTACCGGCTTCTCGCAGTAAGCATGCTTGCCAGCGCTGACGATACCATCCAGATGCTCCACATGGAACCACGGCGGTGTCGAGATCTGCACGGCATCCACTTCGGAGGACGCCGCCACCTGCTGGAACGCGGTATGACCGCGGAACATGAGCTTCGGGTCGATCGACGGCTTGCCCAGCCCGCTCTGCAACGCATCGAAGTGCGTCTTCGCCTTGCCCAGTTGGTCCGGAAAGATATCCGCCAGCGCCACAATGCGCGCTCCGGTATTCTTCGCGAAAGAACTCGCCACGGCTGTTCCACGCCGTCCGCAACCAAGCAGCGCAAGACGGACAGCAGAGTTGGCCTCATATCCAAACGCAGTCTTCGGTTTCAGAATCATCAACCCCGAGGCTGCCGCTGCACCGCTGACAAACTTTCTCCGGTCCATAACTCGATACCGCCTTTTCTCTTTTTGAAGTGAACTAGATCTCCGCCAGAATGCGTTCGAGGTAAAGCTTCTCCTGCTTCACGTCCTCCATCTGCTGCGGTCCGGATGTCTCGCGCTCGATCGTGACCGCACCCTGATATCCCAAATGCTTGAGTTTGCCCAGCACCTGCTTGAAGTCAACCAGTCCCTTGCCGATTACAACCTCTTCGCCGAGCTTTGACGGGTCCGTCGGCCAGCGGCCATCCTTGGCGTGCATGGCTTTCACATAGGGGCCAATCAGTTCCAAGGCATCGACGGGGTTGGCCTTACCGTACATGATCAGGTTCGCAGTATCCAATCCCACGCCAAGGTGCGGGTGGTCAACATCCTTGATCATGCGCAGCATCGTCGTGGGCGTCTCCTGCCCTGTCTCCATGAGGAAGTCCTGCCCGTTCCCCGCGCAGTGCTTTGCGAGATCGCGAATCGTTACTACGGTCTCGTCGTAGAGCGGATCTGCCGGATCCTCCGGGATAAACCCGCAGTGCGTCTGCACGCGGCCAATGCCGAGCATCTTCGCGAAGTCGGAGGTCTGTTTGAGTGCGTCCATGCGTGCGGCACGAG
This sequence comes from Granulicella pectinivorans, assembly GCF_900114625.1. Classification (NCBI taxonomy): domain Bacteria; kingdom Pseudomonadati; phylum Acidobacteriota; class Terriglobia; order Terriglobales; family Acidobacteriaceae; genus Granulicella; species Granulicella pectinivorans. Next base: position 4,159,387 of record NZ_FOZL01000001.1, on the reverse strand, counting down.
TCGCGCGTGGCACCACCCCGATCGTTGCTGGACCCTGTGTGAAATTCCACTTCAGCGGACCGGGACCGACCACCTCAGCGGTCGTCGCTACCAGGCTGTTCCTGTCCAGGGCGTCCTGCATCTTCTGAGCGAGCGCGCTGTTGTATTTGCCGAGAAAGTCATCGAGCGAGAGGAAGCAGTTCGTAAACCCAAGCTTCCGCACCCGAGCAAGCGTCTCCTCGATGCCGCGTGCCGGTTTGATGAGGAGGCCTAGCTCCATCGGCTTCAAAGCTGTCGGCGGCGCTCCCATCCACGCGTGGCCCAAGGGCCATGCACTCCGCATCGAAGAGGCCATCCCGGCTTCAAACGCTGTGGTGATAAAGGCTCGACGTTGCATGGCAATCTCCCTGAAGAATCAAAGTGTTGCGCCGCTGCAGCTTCCTGGATTGTCATTTATTTCACTTTTAGACAAAATAAATATTCAATCTTTGTAGGGATTCGATGATTCTTTGAATAAATAATGGGACTATTGGTTCGGTTGCTGAAGATTATGAGACCCGGGGTTGCCTGTCAACGGAAAAATGACTCTAAGCGCAAGATTGTCAGTCCTTCCTCCAGGGCTGGGCGAGAAAACGAGCATTCGGCGGTCCGAATTCCCGCTTCGCAAAGGTCGCCAACTGTGGTGGTATAGATGAAAGTGAATCCAGAACCTTTACGAACGTCGCGGCGCGCCGTGATCGACGCGCTCCTTCAGCATCTGTCCATGTCGCGGTCAAGCCTCGCGGAGGCCACCGGCCTTAGCCGCTCCGCCATCACCGAGGTTACCCAGGGTCTCATCGACCTTGGTCTGCTGGAGGAACTTCCGGTTTCCTACGCGGAGCAGCGCCGTGGGCGGCCTTCGGTGCTACTTTCCTTCGCCTCTTCGCACGGCTATTTTCTTGGGGTTAGCATCACCGACCGCCCCTCGGCGATCGTGTTGGTCAACCTTCGTGGCGAGATTGTCGGCGAGTGTGAGATCCCTTTCCAGCCCATGCCGGCAGACGTAGCTGCTTCCATTCGCAAGGGCCTCACGCAGCTCCTTAAGATGACGCGCGTCCCACGGGAGCGCGTTTTTGGTGTGGGGATTGCGGTTACCGGCATCGTCGAGCAGGAGACCGGCGACTGCCGCTACTCGGCTGCACTCAACTGGCGCGATGTTCCCATCGGGAACATGGTGGAGAAGGCCACCGGCGTCAAGACGTACATTGACAACGACGCCAATATGATTGCGATTGGGCAGAAACTCTTTGGGCGCGGTCGCGATCTCAAACACTACTCCAGCCTCATCCTTGGTCGCAACATAGGCTGCGCACACTTCATCGACAACAAACTCTACCGCGGTCACGACGGAAGTGCCGGCGAGATCGGGCATATTACGGTGGACCCTGCCGGCCCGCTCTGCCGCTGCGGACGAAATGGGTGTCTCGATATGTATGCTGGTGGGGCCGCGCTCGAGAACAGCGCAAAGGCTCTTGGAATCGAGACTGCATCCATGCGTGAGCTTGAGGTGCTGGCCGCAAGCGGGAGCAGCGATGCCTATAACCTCCTCCGCCGTGGTGGACAGGCACTGGGCCTCACTGTGGCCAGCCTGGTCCAGATCAACAACCCCGAAACGGTCCTCTTCGCTGATCTCGAGGGGTTCGGCAATGGCCTCTTCAGTACAACTACCCGTCAGACGATCGAGAACAATATTCTGCCGCGCTTTCTTTCTACGACGCAGATTGTGTTTCAGCCTATGGATCAGAGCTTCCTCGCCCGCGGAGCTGCAAGCATGGCTGTGCAGAAGTTCCTTCACGCGTCAGGCTGAGCCGGGTGAACGCATGCCGGGGGCACTGTCCCAAAATCGGTGTTTTTTTTCTTAGAAGTTCGGAAAAGGTCCCTCGCCGTTCGACATACATGAAGCCACGACGTCGGGCCTCGTCCCGAGCGCGCGGACGAGCTATGTTCAGGAGTGGACGATGACGCTAGAGCATCAGATCAAAGCGGGGATTGGGCTGGCGGCCACCTATGTTGGTAACCATATGGTGAAGGGAATGGACTCCACGGAGGGCAATCCTGGCGTGTACGGTCCGGGTGCCACCACGTCGAATATCAACTCGCGCCGGCCTTATGCTGGACTGGCGTCCGTTCAACTGGTGTCGCCTTTCGGCATGAGCAACTACAACGCTCTGCAACTGAGTGCCAATAAACACACAAATCGTGGCTTTACGTTGATCAGCAACTTCACATGGTCCAAATGCATGGACAATGATTCTCAGAGCACAGGGGGCGTTACGGTCATCAATAAGCGCAACCTGAACGCCAACTATGCGCGGTGCGACTTCGACGTCGAGCAGTCCGGCACGGTGTCCACCGTCTATGATCTACCCCTCGTTCATGCCTTCCACGGCTTTACCGACAAGGTGCTGAATCACTGGCAAATTACTGCTATCGTGACCGCTTCCAAGGGGACTCCATTCAATATTTCGAGCGGGGTAGACAACGCTCTTTCCGGCGTCACGACGAACTCAAGCACGAATGATTTGACCGACCGGGTTGTGGGAGTCATTCCGCAGAGGCCAAGCGGTGTAAGCCAGCTCAAGGAGTACTTCAATACCGCTGCGTTTACCAAGAACGCGCTGGGCACCTTCGGCGACAGTGGGCGCAACAGTACCTTTGCACCCGGACAGTGGAACGCCGACGCAGGGGTCTTGAAGACCTTTCCACTGGTGCGGAAGTTGAATCTGACCTTGCGCGGTGAGGCCTTCAACCTGTTCAATCATGTTAACTTCGGAGCTCCGGTGGCGACGTTCACCAGCACGCAGTTCGGTCAGATCACGTCAGCTGCAGGTCCAAGAGTGCTGCAGGTCTCCATGCGCCTTACGTTCTGATGGGAAAGACAGCGATTGGGAGAATTTTTCATGTCGGAAACCAAAGCACAACGTCATACGACAGTGTCGTCGCTCCAAAGCTCCACGACAAGGCGGGACTTTCTGCAGGGCTCACTCGCGATCGCGGGAACAGCCGCAGTCTCCACGGTAGCGCCCACACTGGCAAGCGCGCAGAGCAAACCGAAGCGGCCGAACCTGGTCTTCTTTTTAGGGGAGGGACAAAGGGCGGACGCACTTTCGATCGCCGGGCATCCCCTGCTCAATACGCCAAACCATGATCGCATCGGGCGCGAGGGAGCTCGCTTTAGCAACGCGTTTTGCACGAATGCGCTGTGTGCCCCCGCGCGTGCCACTGCGCTTACGGGAATGTATTCTCGCTCGACCGGTGCCCTTGACAATACCAGGGCGCATATTCCCATGGCATCTGACATTCCCTTGTTCACTGAGATCTTGCAGAAGGAGGGGTACGAGGTCGCCATCCTGGGGAAGACCCATACGCGGAATGGAATGGAGGAGAGGAACTGGGACTACTATTTCGGCCACAATGATCCTGGCAACGACTACGCAAACCCCCTCTTCAAGGAGGGACGCAAAGGGAAGATCGGCCCGCAAAAGCGGTACGAAGGGGTGTATCCGGATGACCTGACCACGGACCGCGCGATTGCCTGGATGGAGGAAGATCGCGGGGAGAAGCCCTTCTGCATTCTGATCTGGTTTGTCGCGCCGCATGAGCCGTTCTTTCGTGCTCGCCGGCATGCCGATCTCTACAACGGCACGGCCATTCCCAAGCCCGAAACGTTCGATGACGATCTCAAGGGGTACCCAGGCAAGCCGAAGAGTTTTGTCGATGCGGAGAACAAGCTTGGCACGACTTCGACCCACGTAGCCTGTGGATCTCTCGAAGGGGTCGCGAAGGACTACTACGCAGGACTGGTCGCGGTCGATGAGAATATTGGACGGGTCTTCGGCTATCTCGAGAAGAAGGGAATCCTCGATGACACCGCCATTCTGCACTCCTCCGACCATGGATACTTCCTGGGGGAGTGGCGTCTCTTCGACAAGCGTCTGATGCACGAGCCGTCGCTGCGGGTCCCCTTCCAGGTGCGCTATCCACGGCGCATCCCTTTGGGGACCGTGCGTGAGGAGATGGTCTTGGATACCGATATCGCGCCGACACTGCTTGATCTGGCAGGTGTTCCTGTTCCCCCGCACATGCAGGGCAAGAGCGTTCTACCCCTGGCGAAGAAGCGGGACCCGGAGTTCCGCAAGGAGTGGTACTACGAGTATTACGAGTGGCCCAATCCGGAGAAGGTCGCTCCCCATCGGGGCATTCGGACGGAGCAGTACAAGCTCATCCAGTATGTTCTCGATCCTTCGGAGGGGGAACTCTACGATTTGCATGCCGACCCGGGGGAACGAAACAATTTGTACGGCAAAGCGCAATACGCTGCGCTGCAGGCTCACCTTTCGGAGCGTTTGATTGCTTTGCGGACGGCGATTCCGGAGCACATAGAGGCAGGCAAGGGATAGCTTTCCGTCAAGGATGTTTCATGGACTGCTAGAAAGCTGGACGCGTTAGTGTGCGTCCAGTTCGATTTTCTTCTGTACCGGTGGGCGTTTGAGAAACAACACCAGCGGAACCAGAGCCAGCATGATGCCGGTGAGAACCCGGAACTGATCCATGTACGCAAGCAGATTTGCCTGTTGTTGCATCGCTCCGTAGAGTTGCGCCATCGCCGCGTAGGTGCCGTCGGCCAGGTTTCCTGCGCGAGCGGCCATATGGCCGATGTACTGCTGGACCAGAGGGTTTGAGGCCACCATGTGGTCGCCGAGAATCTGCTGGTGAACCTGGGCCTTGCGCTGCAGCATGGTGCTGACGAAGGCGATGCCCAGACTTCCGCCTTCGTTTCGCATGAGGGCATAAAGACCTGCTGCCTGGGAGCTCTCTGTCTTGGGCAGAAAGCGGAAAACCACTGTGCTGAGCGGCACCGTGACGAGTCCGACGCCAAGTACCTGCACGATTCTGGGGAGGACGAGGTCACGTTCCGCGACGCCAAGGTTGAGCGATGCCATCCAGAAGACGCCCCCGGCAATGACCAGCATGCCGGCCACAATCAGTTTGCGCGGGTCGAAGCCCTTGGTGAGGACGTAGCCTACGATAGGGACTTCGAGGATGGTGAATAGACCGGCAGGTGACATCGCAAAACCAGCCGTGGTGGCGTCATAGCCCATCATCTGCTGCATGTAGGTGGGCAGCAGGTAGGTGGTTGCATAAAGCACGGCGTACAGGCCAAGGACAATGATGCAGCAGAAGAGAAAGTTGCGCTCCTTGAGTAGGCGCAGATTGACGATGGGATTCTCGCGGCGCAACTCCCAGATAACGGCGCCCGTGAGTGCCAGAGCGGCGACGGCGGCAAAGAAGACGATGAAGGGAGAACCGAACCAGTCGAGTTCCTGTCCCTTGTCGAGGACGATCTCAAGGGTAGCGAGGCCGATCGAGATGAATCCGAGCCCTCCCCAATCGACGGAGAGTTTGCGCGCCCTAGCCTTGGTCTGCTCCATGTGGTCGGGGTCCTTGAGGACGATGCGCGTGAGAAAGACGCAGAGGATGCCGATAGGGATGTTGATGTAGAAGATCCAGCGCCACGAGTAGTTGTCGGTGATCCAGCCGCCGAGGGTAGGTCCGAGGACCGGGGCGCAGAGGATGGCCACGGTGTAGAGTGCCATGGCCATGCCACGCTTTTGTGCATTGAAGCTGTCGGCCAGGATTGCCTGGACCGATGGTTGGAGGCCACCGCCTGCGACCCCTTGCAGCACGCGAAAGAGAATGAGGATGCCAAGTGAGGGTGCCAGTCCGCAGGCTGCGGAGAAGACCGTGAAGAGAAAGACCGACGTGAGGTAGAAGTTCTTCCGGCCCATCACGGACGAGATCCACGCGCTGATGGGGAGGACGACAGCATTGGCGACGAGGTAGCTGGTGAGGACCCATGCGCCTTCATCGAGCGAAGCGGATAGGCTCCCGGCGATGTGGGGAAGGGCGACGTTCGCAATGGAGCTGTCGAGTACCTCCATAAAAGTGCCGAGCGTCACCACGAGCGCAATGATCCAGGGATTGTAGAGCTTTGCTTCCGGGAGGCGTTCGTTGTCGAACTTTGGTGAGGAGGCGGCGAGCGAAGATTCGGCCTGGGCAATGCTGCGTTCTGTGAGTGTTGCTGTCATGATGACCCGCCGGTCTTATTATATGACTCATCAGTCATTACTGGCAACGTATGCTGGAAGCGACGATATGACACGCACCACGACAACCCGGAAGGATGTCCTGCAAGAGTTCCGGCGGACAGAGATTCTCGCCGCGGCGGCGAAGGTATTCGGCGAAAAAGGCTATGAGGCCACGCACATGATGGATGTGGCGGAGGCAGCCGGACTCGCGAAGGGAACGCTGTATCTCTACTTTCCCTCAAAAGACGCAATCTACGAAGCGACGCTCCGGGCTGCAGTCAGCGAATTACAGATCCTGACGGAGGATCATATTGGACGCGAGACGGATTTTGCCGGCAAGCTCGCGGCGTTTGTGCGGGTGCGGATTGCGTTCTGGAGCGAGAAGCAGTCGCTCTACCGGGTGATTGTGAGTCTTGGGCGAGAGGCGCACAACCAGAAGCGCAGCATCGCGCTGCAGCGGAAGGTGGTTGAATATCTGACGCAGCTCTTCCGAAGGGCGTCGGCGGCCGGCGAGATTCCGGAGCAGGACTTTGAGGCGGCTGCCTGGGCCACGATGGACGCCATCCGGGGTGTGAATGAGCGCCGAGTCTACTCTGAGGGCAATACGACGGAGCATGACACGCGGTTTCTCACGGAATTTCTGCTGAATGCGGTGGGGTGGCGCTCGGTCCAGGGCGGACCACAATAGATTCCCGTGGATGCGGCGCTCGCCATGGTGGAGACGGCTCGCCTCTTGCCTTTGTCCTTTGCGTTTCGTCTGTTTGCAGACTTCTGGATCGTGCGTGATCGGCATCGCCTTGGAGAATGGGGGGCCAGCAAGTAAATTAGACATGGGAATCCTATTGAATCGTATTGCGACTCAAATCGACACCTCCGCCTCGACGCTCCGTGCAGCCAAGAGGAAATTGTTGCTGCGAGATGGCTTGATCTTCGTCAGCCTTACTCTGATCTCGCTTGTTTTGTATGGCATAACTCTCCTCCTCTTCCGCTCGTTTGAGCTTCATCGGGATAATCTTGCGGTCTTCTGGTCGGATCGCGGCCGGGACGAGATGCAACATGGGCATGCGGAGCAGGGCGCGGTGTCGTTACGCAACGCGCTCTCGTATGACCCTGACAATCGAGAGTATGAACTTCTACTGGCGCAGGCTTTGCGTGATGCCGGACAAACAGAGCAGGCGAAGAACTACTTCCTCAACCTCTGGGAGTCGCGGCCGGGCGACGGTTTTATCAATCTTCAGTTAGCCCGTCTGGCGAGAGCGAAGGGAACCACGTCGGACGCCGTGAACTACTACCGCGCGTCCATCTTTGGAGATTGGCGTGGGGATGCACCCGTGCGCCGGCGAAGCATCCGCCTGGAGCTGGCAGACTACCTAATGTCCCTCGATCAAATGGAAGCGGCGCGCGCGGAACTCCTGATTGCGGCAGGGAACGCGCCCAATGACGCACAGATCAATTTGACCTTTGGTGAGAAATTTGCCGCGCTCGGTGATGTTTCCGACGCGTTAGCTTCCTACAAGAAAGCCCTCGGGGAAGATCCTCATAACCAATCGGCGCTCCAAGCTATCGGTCGCCTGTCGTTTCATGCGGGTGACTACGAAGCCGCGCACACGTATCTTGAAGTTGCCCTGCGGCAAGGGATAAAGGATCAGAGCCAGAGAGAGCAGATGTTAGCAATGGCCACGGATGCCCAGCGGCTGGTTCAACTTTCTTTCTCTCGACGTCTTCCTGCGCGTCAGCGCGCGGATCACCTACTGCTTGGGAGGGGAATTGCGGAGTCTCGCTTCAATGCCTGTTCCAGCCAGTTGGGAGCCACGGCTCCGCTGTCGGCAGCCATGCAGGATCTGAAATCACGCTGGAAGACCGCTGACTCGATCGTTCGCCGCACCGTGCAGCAAAATGCCGACGCGCAGGATACGTTGGCGGATCTTATCAGTGACACGGAAGTGACCACGTCCAAGGAATGCGGACAGCCCGCCGGTGACGATGCACTCCTTCTCATGCTTGCAAGCCACTAAACGTACCGCAGCGGAGTTTTCATGCAAGACACACCTCAACAAACCGTAGCGGGCTCTGCAACGCAAGAGACTGAATCGAACCTCGCACCTGCGCGAGAAGACAGACTATTCCTGCTCTTGTCGATCTTCATCGGTATTATTTCGGGTTTGCTCGTAGTTGCGTTTCGCATGGCGATCGAGTGGCTTTCGGTTCTTCTGCAAGGCTCAGCTCCGGGGCCGCGACAACTTCGCCTGATTATCGCTCCTGCGTGTGCTGGCATTGTCATTGCGGTTCTTACCCGCTATGTATTTCCCAAGGTGAGAGGCAGTGGGGTCAATCAGACCAAGGCTGCGCTCTATATCCATAACGGCTACATCTCTTTTCGCACGATGGTGGGCAAGTTTCTTTTGTCCGCCCTTGCCATTGGCAGTGGGCATTCCCTCGGTCCCGAAGATCCGTCACTGCAGATTGGTGCCGGAGTCGCTTCGCTAATCAGCCGCCGAGTCGGACTGTCGCGCGAGAAGCTCAGGGTCTTCGCTCCGGTGGGTGCTGCGGCTGGTCTTGCGGCTGCCTTCAACGCTCCAATCTCCGCGATCCTGTTCGTGATTGAAGAAGTGATTGGACAATGGACGGCAGGGGTTCTGGGCTCGATTGTCCTCTCCGCGGTCTCTGCTGTGGTCGTCGCCCGCCAGTTCTGGGGAGCGCAACCGATGTTCCGCATCCCGTCGATCGATGTCCGTGACCCACGTGAACTCTTGGCTTACGCGGTCCTGGGCATCGTAGGTGGGCTTGCATCGCTGATCTTCGCGAAGGCGCTCGGCTACCTTCGTCCCGCGCTGCGTAACCAACCACAATGGTCTCAGATGATCCAACCTGCGCTCGCGGGCGTTGTCGTCGGAGCGATTGGATATTTTGGGTTTCCGCAGGTGATGGGTGCGGGGTATGGTGCGATCGATCTTGCCATGCATGGACAGTTCGCTTTCAAGATGCTCCTCCTGCTTGCTTTGTTCAAGATCATAGCGACGACCCTGTCTTTCTCCAGTGGAACGCCGGGCGGCATGTTTGCTCCCACTCTTTTTGTCGGAGCGATGCTGGGGGCGTCTGTCGGGCAGGCCGAGCATCTGCTCTTTCCACATCTCACGGGTTCGAGTGGCTCGTACGCTCTGGTTGGCATGGGTGTGCTCTTTGCCGCATTCCTGCGCGCGCCTCTTACCTCTGTCTTCATGGTCCTGGAGGTAAGCGGCAACTACTCGATCATTCTTCCCGTCATCCTTGCGAATACGATCGCTTACCTCATCTCGCGTAGTTTGCAGCCGATTCCCATCTTCGAACTCTTTACGCATCAAGACGGCCTCTACCTGCCTTCCATGGAGGAGCAGCGTGAGGAAAGCGATCTTCGCTTCGAGGATGCTCTCCAACCGGCTGCTGTTCCGATTCTGCAAGGTTCCGACACCATGTGGAACGTGAAGAAGGTGTTGGAACAAAATCAAGAAGCCGCCGCCGCGCCCGCTGTCCTGATCCAGTGCAGTGACTCCACCTGGTATGCGGCGAATCAGAAAGAGTTGCGAGATTGGGCATTGGAGATCGACGAAGAAGACAAGCCAGGCGCGCATGTCTTGCTTCAGGAGCGCGCAGGAACCGAGAGAACGCCGCTGATCTTTCCTGACCAGCCACTCTCGAATGCATTGCCACACTTCCGGCGTTGGCCGATCCTTCCCGTCTCGAATCGCGCGATGCGGGGTGCTTTGGAAGGCGTGCTCTCGCTCGACGATGTCTTGAAACGCTATCAACGGAGTGGCGGCCACTAAGGGGACCGCCATCGATGAACCCACCGTGTATAACTTGCGCAGGGAATAGTCTCGTCGCGTGAGCCTGTCGATAGCTGAGCGCAGCAGTGGGAAGGCTTCTATCAGACCACTTATCCCCGATTCCAAATGCGAAAAGAAAGTCGAAAAAACCCCTCGCGGAGAAGAACGGTTCGGCATCTGAATAGGAATGTCTATTTCGTATGACGCGATTGTCATTGGTACTGGGGCTGGCGGTGGAACGTTGGCTCTGCACCTGGCCCAGGCCGGGAAAAACATTTTGATTCTTGAGCGTGGTTCCTTCCTACCGCAAGAGAAGTTGAACTGGGATACCCAGGCAGTCTTCCTGGACAATCGCTATCACACCAAAGAGATCTGGCAGGACAAGGACGGTAAAGACCTGCATCCGCAACAGGCTTACTACGTGGGTGGCCAGACAAAGGTCTATGGCGCAGCCATGTTCCGCATGCGTGCGGAGGATTTCGGCGTCATCCAACACAAGGGCGGGGTCTCGCCCGCATGGCCAATCTCCTACGCCGAATTGGAGCCGTACTATACGCGCGCGGAGGAACTTTTTCATGTTCACGGCGATCTCGGCACGGCACCGCGCGTACCCGGCGGCTTTGGCTCCTCGTTCGACCCCACGGAGCCGTTTCATTCGAAGAAGTATCCGTATCCTGCGTTCGCGAATGAGCCACGTATGCAGGTTATCGAGGACGATGTCCGCAAACTCGGTATCAACACCTTCCCGATTCCTCTTGGTCTGAAGCGCAATGAAGCCGACCCTCTTGCTTCCCAATGCGTGCGTTGCGATACCTGCGACGGCTATCCCTGCCTGGTCCATGCGAAGTCGGACTCCGATATCAACTGCATTCGCAAGATTCTGCATCTGCCAAACGTAACTCTCATGACCAATTCGCGCGTTACGCGCCTGTTGACGAACGCCGAAGGGACGGCTGTGACTGGCGTTGAGGTCATCCACGCGGGTGTTGGGAAGCCCTATGCCGCCCTATCTGCTGTAGGCGAGACAAGCGCTCCATCGGCGTCCCGCGAGGGAAAGACTGCGATCTACAAGGCTGGATTCTTTGCGGTCTGCGCAGGAGCGATTAACTCTGCCGTGCTCCTGCTCGCCTCCGCAAACGATAAACACCCGAAGGGACTCGCTAACCGCTCCGATCAGGTTGGTCGCAACTTTATGTATCACCAGGCCGATGCGTTGCTTGCGCTGTCGACGGTGCGCAACGATGACGCGTACACGAAAACATGGGGCACAAACGACTTTTATCTCAAGGATACAGACCCCGCCTACCCCTTTCCTCTCGGACAGGTGCAACCGGTCGGCAGCTTCCACCACGAGATGATGAAGGGCGATGCCCCACCCCTGACTCCTGGCTTTGTGCTGGAAGGAATGAAGCATCATGCCGTACCGTGGTGGCTCACAACGGAAGATCTTCCATCTGCCGAAAACCGTGTCACGCTCCACAACGCGACACCGCTTTCGATCGAGAGCAATCAGCCCGGTCTCTCCGGTGCCCATCCATCGGGAGACACTGGCAGTACGAACGAGACGGAACTCGTCAACAACCACAGCCCCCGTCGTATCCAGTTGTCCTACACACCCAATAATGTGGAGTCGTTCGACCGCCTCAAAGACCGCTGGATCGATGTTCTGAAGAAGGCTGGTCATGCCACAACCCACGTCCCGCTTCACGCCTATTTCAAGAAGCGTATTCCTCTGGAGGGTGTGGGCCACCAGAACGGCACCTGCCGCATGGGGCACGACGCAACGACCAGTGTTCTCGATGTCCACTGCAAAGCGCACGACCTGGACAATCTCTATGTGGTGGATGCGTCGTGCTTCGTTTCAGCAAGTGCAGTGAATCCCTCTCTTACGATCATCGCGAATGCTATCCGTGTCTCCGACCATCTGCTACAGGAACGGTTGAAGTAGCAGCAGGGTCTGAGATGCATAAACACTATTGGCTAGAGGCAAACACTCCGGGGTGAGCAACAGAGCACAGCGATAATCCTACTTCGTAACTATCGTCGGATCTGACGGAGATGCCACCGCTGACCGCCTGTCGATCTCAGGCTGCGCATAACCGTCGACTTTACCTGGCGGAAAGCGACAAGCCAACACCTGTTGGCAATGCGGCGAGAAGATGGACGGTTCATGCGCAGTATTCTTTGGAATCAAAATGCACCGCATCAGAGTTGCGCAGATGTTCCAGAAGATTGATGAAGGAGGGGTGACTTTATGAAGGACACCATGACACCGAGGCAAACCGCGATAATCGAAGACGGCCTTAAGCTGCTCACCGATGATCAGCTCGAACTTGCCCTGGAGGCCAGCCTCTACTGCCTCGACACCTGGCGGCGTGCTCACGACCGCACGCTTCAAGATTCTATGTTTAGAAATGGATACCCACGATGATTGAAAAATTGAAGGCGACGACCGGATCGGCGATCGGCTTTAGCATGATCGGAAAACTCTCTTCTGAAGATGTTGCGCAGTTCTCTCAAGAGATCGAGCTTGCGATGGCAGCCCACAAACGGCCGCTTGGGGTTCTGGCTGATCTCACTCGGATGGAGGGTGCCAGTTGGGATGCGCGGTGGCATGAAATGCGATTCCTGCAGCACCACACGAATGACATTGCGCGTATGGCTATCATTTGCGATGACCCATGGCAGCAGGTCTCCGAGATGGTTCTTGTCGCCACGGCAGTGCTGCAGGCAGAGACACTTTATTTTCATTCCTCTGAAATTCTGCACGCATGGCACTGGGTCAAGATGAACAAGCTGGACGAGAGTATGCCGGTCCGCATGATCTACCCCGGCAAAGGGCTCTTTCAGAACTACACGCCGGAATATATGGGAATTTAAAAAGTAAACACTGGGGCGCACGATCTGCGCGTCTGTCGCTCTTCTCGGTGACGATGAGCGCATCGAAGACACGCGTCCGGGGAGGAGTTTTTTAGGCGCTCCTGCGGGCCTGTCAAAACCATCCTTATCTTGTTCGGCTGATTGATTCCAAAGATGTTGTGACTCGTGTGCAATAGGACACATCATTCCAATTCGAGCTGGCCCATACTTGCGGGAAGTCACAATCAATCTATTCAGAATCATCAAGAGGACGTGATCTATGTCCCGACAAGATTCATGGTTGTCCCGCCATCGGGATATTTCTCTGGGACGTTTGCTCTTTGCACTCTTCCTACTCGCACTGATCCCTTGCCTATGGAAGCTGGGGCCGGTCAGTGCCGCACAGCAGAAGCAGGTCGTCACCAGTCCCAAAGCCGCCGCTCCAAAAGCTTCCGACTTCGTTGGTTCGGAGACTTGTGCCACCTGCCACGCAGACCTATCCAGCAAATTCGCTTCCAATCCTCATGTCGCACTTGCGATGACCCATGGAGGGAAGGGCGTTACGTGTGAAGGTTGCCACGGTGCCGGCAGGGAGCATGTGGAGTCGGGGGGGGACGTCACCAAGATCTTTCAGTTTGAAAAGGCGTCTTCGAAAATGGTTGATGCTAAGTGCCTCTCATGCCATCTTGGGACACACGCTAACTTCGATCGCTCGGCGCATGCAGAGGCTGGAGTGAGCTGCACGAGTTGCCACAGCAGCCATGCCTTTAGGGTGGAAACAAACCTATTGAAGGTGGCTGAGCCGAAGCTTTGCTATAGCTGTCATACCGATGTGAAAGCTTCCTTCTCGCAACCCTTTCACCACAAGGTCAACGAAGGTGTCCTGACGTGCAGCGATTGCCATAACCCGCACGGCACGATGAAGGACAAACTTCTAAAGTCCGGGGCCGATCAAAATGCTGTATGCACAAAATGTCACGTCGAGACGCTGGGGCCGTTTGTTCACGAGCACCCTCCGTTGAAGACAGACGGATGCACATCATGCCATCTTCCTCACGGTTCGCCCAATGCAAGACTCTTGACTCGCAGCAATGTGAACTCTCTTTGTCTGCAGTGTCACACGGCATCGATGAACTTCACGGCACCTGGTACACCGTCCTTTCACAACCAGGCGAACCAGTATCAAGCCTGCACAAGCTGCCATACCCAGATCCACGGCTCAAACGTCGATGCGAACTTCTTCAAGTAAGGGCGGCCAAGGATGATAAATCGAGTGCGTTTGCCATTGTTACGGAACCACGCATCGCAGGCTGTTTGGGCGACGGGTATCCTTTGTTTGCCTTTATCTGGGCTATGGAGTGCGATGTTGGTTGCGCAGACGGCGGTTCCTCCCGCGATGCAAAGCCCCGTCCCGCTGGTATCGAAAGATGCTTCGCCACCAACGCCTTCGGACAATGTACGCTTCGGATACATCATCCATCAGACGATTGAATCCGGCGGACACATTGCGTCGACCTCCGGCAGTGGAGCGATGTACGACACGCTGGTCAATCTACAAACCGGACCACGCATGATGAATTACACGCTTGACCTGCGGGCTGTGGATTCGCATCATGTGCGTCTCTTCGACCGTTTGGCCACCGACAGCTTTGGCTATGGTGGCGATCCCAATAGTGTGACGACGCTGAACTTCTCCAGAGGGAAGATGTATGACTTTCGCGGGAGCTTCCGCCGCAGTCGCCAGTATTTTGACTACAATCTTTTGGGCAATCCGTTGATTCCGCCTACCTCATCTCCGTATGTTCCCCTGAATCAGTCGCCTATTCTCTTCAATACGGTGCGGCGCAACACGGACCTTAATCTGACGCTCGCGCCTTTGTCACGTTTCTCTGTACGGCTCGCCTACAACCATAACGTCAGCCAGGGCCCCTCTTACAGCGCCGTGCATGAGGGTGGCGAAGGACAACTGATGCAGTTATGGCGAAACGGTACGGATACTTGGAATCTAGGACTCGACTACAAGCTTGATCCACACACGACGTTGAGCTACGACCAATTCGTCATGCATTACAAAGGCGATACGAGCTGGCAGTTGACGGGACTGAACTATAAGCTCTCGAATGGAACACCGGTCGCTCTTGGCATCGATCTCTCATCCGTCTGGGCCGCCCCCTGCGCCGCACCGTTTGCCACGAGTGGGACCGTCAACCCGGCTTGTAACGCCTTCCTCGCCTACAACCGTTCCGCACCAACGCGCACGCTCGCCCCGACCGAGCAGATGCGATTTCAGAGTGCATCTGTCCCCCAACTGAGCTTCAATGGCCGTGTTCTTTACAGTGCGTCAACGAGCAACCTGAACAACTATAACGAGTTTTTCAACGGATTCCTCTCCCGCACCAGTCTTCGCCAATCGATCGTGACCGGCTCCGCTCGAGCCCGGCGCATCAATGTAGATGGCGACCTGAGTGTGACCTGGCAGATCGCACCGAAGATCTCGGCGACCAACCTCTTCGACTTCTCCGACTTCCGGGTTCCCGGCACCAATTCGTTGACCGAGACGGACTATGCAGGAACCACGATGCTCGCCGCGCCAGGCATCGCTACGGCGACCACAACCCCGAGCTATCAGGCGTTGAATCAGAAGACAAAGACGGACACCTTCGTCGTCGCCTGGGATGTGAAGCCGCGTGCACGACTGACGGCAGGCTATCGTTATCGTAGTCGCATCATTACGACTTCCGGCGGAGACTTCATCCCGATACACGAAGACTGGGGGCTCTTTGGTGCGGCTCTTCGCCCGACACCCCAACTGCGCATCAACTTCAATCTCGAAGCGATGTATGCCGATCGCTCTTATACACGGATCAGTCCCCGGCAACTTCAGCACTACATCGTGCGGACGACGTACAAGCCGAGGTCGTGGCTTGTTTTTGCAGGTACGATGAACCTCCGTGAGAGCCGCAACAATGTGCAGACCGTCAATCATCTAGAACACAATCGCGACTTCTCCCTGGGGAGCTCGATCTCGAAGAGTGAACGTTGGTCTCTCGATCTCAACTATTCCTACAACGACGTTTATTCGAGCACTCTCGAGTGTTACGCTTCCACTCCCGCGCCACCTACGGCTGGTGTTGCTCCAGCAGTCTGTGTCACGGCTGCTACGCCATTTCGCAGTACTGGCTACTACAACGCACCGACACATTTCGCCTCTCTGGGCTTGATGATGATGCCGGCTAAGCGGGCTCATCTTAACGCCGGGTACCGCGTCACGGCCGTGAACGGTACGGTCGACAACATCAATATCCGGGAGGTGCCAGGATCGTTGCAGTCGCAGTTTTATACTCCGTATGCGGGCTTGTCGATCGATATGGCGCCGAACTGGTTGTGGAAGGGTGACTACAACTACTACGGTTATGGCGAAGCCGGTCCTACCGGTCCCACGTTGCCTCGCAGCTTTCACGGAAACGTCACGACAATGGCCGTCCGGTACGCATTCTGACCGGAATGAGATCAGCAGATCCGTGGCAGTTGTTCGCCGGATAGCATATCGAGCACACGATTTCCGCCTATGCGGCTGCGCAGCGTGACGATCCCCGATGTGTGTTCGTGGACCATGCCTACTTGAACAGCTCCTGCTGAGACGGGCTCGGCACGGAGGATGGCAAGCGCCTGATCTGCATCCTTTGCTGGAACAAATATGGCGAAGCGGCCTTCATTGGCGACATAGAGCGGATCGAGCCCAAGCAATTCGCAGGCACCGCGAACGACCTCCTTTACAGGGATGAGAACCTCGTCGACCGTGATGCGGTGTCCCGCAATCATAGCGATTTCGTTCAGCGCGGAAGAAAGTCCTCCACGCGTGAGGTCGCGCAGACAATGTACTTCGATGCCAGCAGTAAAGAGTGCTTCGACCGCGGGCCAGAGGCAGGCCGTATCGCTGCGGACATCGCCCTCAAACTCGAGCCCGTCCCGCACCGAGAGGATGGCGATTCCATGCGATCCCAGGTCTCCGCTAAGGAGCACAACATCGCCGCTGCGGATATGCTCTGGGCCGATCGGATCCGGAGCAAGGACGACTCCGACGCCGGTGGTGTTGATGAAAATTCCATCTCCCTTTCCTTTGTCGACAACCTTGGTGTCACCCGTAACGATAGGAACACCTGCAGCCCTGGCTGCATCCCGCATGGCTGAGACAACATGGATCAGCGTCGCCATGGCAAGGCCTTCTTCAAGAACGAATCCTGCGCTTAATGCGATGGCCTTTGCACCACACATCGCGAGATCGTTGACTGTGCCATTCACAGCGAGGTCACCGATGTTGCCGCCTGGGAAGATGAGGGGTTTGACGACATAGGTGTCTGTCGTCATCGCGAGCCGCTCCCCGCTTCTCGCAAGAAGCGCTCCGTCGTGGCGAGCGTTCAAGGCAGGATTGGAGAAGGCGGGCAGAAAGACGTTCTCGATGAGTTGATGCGTGAGCCTGCCGCCGCCACCATGGGCGAGCAGGATGCGGTCAGTGGCAGGGTGAGGCAAGGGACACGAGAGAGGGTTCATCTTCTTTACGCCTTCCAAAGTGAAAGTAGGCTGCGCAAGCACCCTCGGACGAGACCATGGGCGCTCCGAGCGGAGTGTCGGGGGTACAGCGTGTGCCAAATGCAGGACAGTCATAGGGGCGGCGCATGCCCTGAAGCACGAGACCGGCGATGCATTCCCGAGACTCCTCAGCTTCTTCGAGAATGAGACCAAATCGAAATTCAGCGTCGAAGTCGCGATATGCAGCGCGCAGACGCAGCCCACTGGACGCGATGTTTCCGATGCCACGCCAAACCCGATCGGTGACCTCAAAGACTTCGCTCACACGCTGCTGGGCGTGTGTATTCCCCGCCTGTTGCACAGCGCGGGTGTACTGGTTCTCCACCTCGTTGCGCCCACTCTCAAGCTGCTCGACGAGCATCAGGATTCCCTGGAGGAGGTCCAATGGCTCAAATCCAGTGACCACGATGGGAACGAGATACGTTGAGCTGATGGAGAGGTATTCGTGATAACCGGTGACCATGCAGGCGTGGCCTGCCGCGAGAAAGGCCTGCACGCGACAATCGGGTGAGGCAAGCACTGCCTCCATAGCTGGGGGCACCAGAACATGGGAGACGAGCATTGAGAAGTTAGTGAGCTTCTCTCGAGCCGCCTGCCATACGGCCATTGCGTTTGCGGGTGCTGTCGTCTCGAATCCTACGGCGAAGAAAACGATCTCCCGTTGTGGATGAAGGCGCGCGAGTTGCAAGGCATCGAGCGGTGAATAGACGATACGCACATCTGCGCCCAGAGCCTTGGCATCGAGCAGGCTCTGGGCCGATCCCGGAACGCGCAGCATGTCGCCAAAGGAGCAGAGAATAACCTGTGGCAGCGATGCGGTTGCGACGGCGCGATCAATCATGGCAACGGGCGTGACACAGACGGGGCAGCCAGGACCGTGGACAAGAGTGATTCCTTTGGGCAGAAGCTCCTGCAAGCCGCTCTTGACGATGGTGTAGGTCTGGCCACCGCAGACTTCCATGATGGTCCAGGGGTGAGTGGCGATGCGGTGGATCTCCTTCGCCATGCGTTGAACGGAATCATATTCTCGGTACTCGTCGAGGAACCTCATGTCGCGATCACCTCCAACTCCTCCAGCAGATCCATCTCTTTGAGTGCATCAAAGACGTAGTTCGCTTCGGCTTCATCGACGACCGAGAGCGCGAAACCTACGTGAACCATTACGTAGTCACCCACACACGCATCGGGTGTGTAATCGAGTGACACCTCTTTACGGATGCCGCCGAAATCTACTTTTCCTCGGCGCAGGCCAAAGTGCGGGTCGACGAGGATCGTGAGAATCTTCCCTGGTACAGCGAGACACATGGCATTACCTCTCTAGTGCATTTGTCCCGCGAGGACAGCCTGGCCGAGCGCGAGACCGCCATCATTAGCAGGAGCCTGGTGGTGGGTTGAGACGAAGAAACCATGAGACTCGAGAAGTCGGCTCGTCTGCATGGTGAGGTAGGCGTTCTGAAAGACACCACCGCTGAGCACAACGCAAGGAAGGTCGCTGCTTTGAGCCACGGCAAGAATCCAGTTTGCCAGGGCGTTGTGGAACTTGATGGCAAGTATCTTTCTGTCTACCCGCATCTGCCGATCTGTAACCAGTTGGCGGATAAGGGGTGTCCAATCGCCGACACCATCCCGCCAGCCGATCTCATACGATGCATCCGATCGCGTGTCTCCTATGGCGCTCTCGAGCAGCATGGCGGCTGCACCCTCGAATGGGTTTCCTGCGGCGACCCCCGTGATATGCGCTACAGCATCGAAGAGTCGGCCGACACTTGAAGTCGCAGGAGCCTGGATGCCGTGCTCGAGTATGGTTGCGATACCCGGCGCGATGAGCGTTCGCGCTTGCTTGGGACCGAGCGCCTGCCAGAGCACACCCGCTGCCGAACGGGAGCAGTCTCGCATTGCTTGCTCTCCGCCTGGCAAGAGGAAGGGGCGAAGGTGACCGACTCGTACGAATCCTTCGGCGCTTGCACGGAAGAACTCACCGCCCCAGATAGTTCCATCTGTGCCGAGACCTGCTCCGTCGAAAGCCACACCAAGGTACTCTCCACGAAGGCCGTTCTCTGCAGCACAGGAGGCGACATGAGCGTGGTGGTGCTGAACTTCGACGAGAGGAAGTCCCATGGCAAGAGCGTGCTCTCTTGCCCAGGTGCTGGATGCATAGTCGGGATGAGAATCACACGCGAGCAATTCGGGCTTGAAGCGGTGCAGCGCGCAGAGGTCCGCGATCGTGCGGCTGAACGCATCGCGTGCTTCCATTGAATCGAGGTCGCCGATATGTTGACTGAGCACGACTTGGCGACCAAGTCCGATGGCGACAGTGTTCTTGAGGTGACCACCAACGGCAAGCACAGGCCGTAGGTGGTGTGGCACGGCGATGGGCAGAGGTGCATATCCGCGGGCGCGGCGCAGAACCTGCGGGGCAGAACTCGTCATCACGCGCACGATGGAATCGTCACAGGCACGGGCTATCGGGCGATTGTGAAGAACGAAGAGATCAGCTATTTCTTTCAATCGAAGAAGCGCCTCTTCATCTTCCGTTGCGATTGGCTCGCCAGCGAGGTTGCCGCTCGTTGCGACCACCGGGTAGGGGAACTGCAGCATGAGAAGATGATGGGTCGGAGAGCAGGGAAGCATTACCCCGAAGAAGGGGGAGAAGCGTGCGATCTCCGGGGCGAGTCCATGGGAGTCCTTCGGACGAAGCAAGACGATCGGCGATGCTTGCGACTGCAGCAAGTCTTGCTCGGCTCCGCTGACCCGGCAATATTGGTGAACACTCTCGATAGACGGCATCAGCAACGCGAAGGGCTTCTCGTCGCGATGCTTGCGCTCGCGCAGACGGCTCACGGCCGCGGAACTGCGGGCATCTGTGAGTAGTTGGAAGCCGCCGATGCCTTTCAATGCGACGATCTTACCCTCTGCGAGTGCGCACGCCGCCACGGCAAACGGGTTATCTCCCTTCATGCCTGGCGGCCAGAGGTAGAGACGAGGCCCGCAGGCGCGACAGCCATTAGGTTGCGCATGAAAGCGCCGATCTTGATACGAGTCATACTCGCGGCGACACGCCGCACACTGAACGAACTGCTTCATCGTGGTGTGCGCTCGGTCATAGGGTATGTCGAGAAGAATGCTGTAGCGCGGGCCGCAGAGTGTACAGTTCGTGAATGGGTAACCGAAGCGACGGTTGGCAGGGGCAAGAACTTCAGCAAGACACTCCGGACAGGTGGCAAGATCAGGGAGTACGCTTATTCCCTTGGGTTCCGATGCATCTCCGCGACTCCCCAGGATCTCGAACCCCACCTTGCCCGTGGGAGGAATGCGGGATATCTCCTCAGTCGCGATGACGGCTGCTTCGGGCTTGCAGACTTTTAGCTCGAGAAGCAATGCTTCGAGTTGGTCCGATGTGCCCTCGACCTCCATCTCGATGCCACTTGCCATATTTCGCACCCAGCCAGAAAGTCGCATCCTGGTCGCCAGCCGGTAGACCGTGGGACGAAATCCAACGCCTTGCACAGCGCCACTCAGCGCGATGTGAAGACGTTCAACCGGTGCGGATGCCGCGACGCCCATGCTATACACTCGCCATGGTTTTCACCGCATGGAGTTCGATGGCTTGCTCGAGCCACTCAATCCAGGCATCAAGACCGATCCGGGTCTTTGCGGAAAGGAGAAAGATCATCGCATTGGGATTGACCTGCCTCACGTTCGACTCCAGTTCCTGCAAATCGACATCTGAGGCTTCCGCCAAATCAATCTTATTGATGAGGACGACGTTGGCCTTGTTAAACATGATGGGATACTTCTTCGGCTTGTCAGCTCCCTCCGCAACACTGCAAACCACAACGCGAAGACTCTCGCCAAGGTCGAACGATGCCGGGCAGATCAGGTTGCCGACATTCTCAATCACCAGGAGATCGAGTTCTTCGATGGAGAAGGCGTCGAGGGCGCGCGCAACCATACGTGCATCGAGATGACAGACCGTTCCTGTGGTGATTTGGTGGGAGCGTACACCGAGCGCTTGGATCCGTTGTGCGTCGAGATCGGTCTGGAGATCGCCCTCGATGACTGCCAGGCGGCGACGGCCGCTAAGTGCCTTGATCGTCGCCTCGAGCAGGGTGGTCTTACCTGCGCCCGGCGCCGACATCAGATTCACGACCAGCAGGTTCCGCTCTGCAAATTGCAACCGGTTCCTTTGCGCGGTCTCCTGGTTTGCATTCAGGACATTTGTTTGGACAGGTACTCGTTCCATTGCAGTCGCTCCTCTTCTGTTTCTATCTCGATATATTCGATCCGCAGATCCTCGCCGGAGACGATCTCCATGGGAAAGCCACACGTCGCGCAAATCAAGCACAGCCCACCGATAGGCTTGGTGTTTGCGTCGCAGACGACGCAACGCACGATCATCGGAACGAACTCAATCTCCAATTGGGCGTGTTCGGCGAGAGTGCCTTTGCAGACGATCTCGAACGCGAACTCGAGTGCCTCTCGTACGATCGTCGTGAACTCACCAAGGAGGAGCTTGATCAGCGTAATACTGCATGCTCGCTGCGCTCGTGCCTTCTCCTCAACCAACTCGACGATGCCCTCTGCGACGGAGATCTCATGCATGCCAGGGTACCCCCGTCTGCTCGCCAGGTGCGACATGCATCCACCACAACTGCGGCGGCGTCGATCCCTCGCGTGGGTCACAGGCGATGCCGTGATCCACAAGGAGCTGTGCGATGGTCTTTGCCGCTTCCGTTGCGCTCCCGAGCACTTCGGGACTCATCCCTTCAGCGTAGCGGCACGATGTAGGATTTACGCCGAGCACGATGAGTTCGGTTGGCGCGAATCCCGCCAGTCGGAGGTGGGCGAGAGACTCCCATAGACCGGGATCGTGGCCAGTGATGCGCAGCTTGGCACGCTGGCTGACGAAGTCCTCTTCGCTGAACATGGAGAGAGTTCCTGACGGTAGGTCGGCGTGGACGGCATCGACGACGACGACAAGCTCACGGTCGTAAAGGTACGGCGCGAGATCGAGCCCTGGCGTGCCAAGATCGAGTACCTCAACCTCCGGCCCACACCGATAGGCGCAGCGAAACGTCTCTACAGCCAGTGGTCCGAAGCCGTCATCGCCGAGAAAGACATTGCCTAGGCCGATGATGGAGATGGATGGTATCGCATTGTTGTCGAGGATAGTCACTGTACCTTCACCTGCGCGATCTCCTTGCCGGTCGCATCGAGCGTATGGCAGGAGCAGGCCATGCATGGATCGAAAGAATGGACCGTGCGCAGGACCTCGAGTGGCTTCTCTGCGTCGACCACCGGATTGCCGATGAGCGAAGTCTCGTAAGGGCCGGGAACGCCCTTCTCGTCACGCGGGCTCGCATTCCAGGTGGTGGGCACGACCGCCTGATAGTTGGTGAAAGCTCCGTTCTTGATGACGACCCAGTGTGAGAGAGCGCCACGCGGCGCCTCGTGCATCCCCATGCCCATCATCTCGCCAGTGGGGAACTGGGGCACGTTGTACGTGGTATGGTCGCCGTTCAGGATATTGGTGGTGAGCAGCTCAAGGTGTTCAAGTGCGAGGTCGGCAAGCATAGAAGAGCGGATCGAACGTGCAAGGTATCGTCCCATGGTGGACTGCATATCGTTTGTTGTGACCTTCAAGCCATGAACGGAGGCGATCCCTTTGAAGGCTACGTCTGTCCACTTGCGCGTGAGTGGATGACCGGCTGCATAGCCTACGAGAACGTTGGCGAGTGGGCCGACCTGCATCGGGTTGCCGTCATAACGTGGCGCCTTGACCCATGTGTACTTTGCTTCTTCTTGGAAGTCGGTATAGTCCGGAATGGTCTCGCCTTTGTATGGTTCCAGGGGCCCGCCACCTTTGTACCAGGCATGGGTTGAGTCTTCAGTGACCGCCTTGCGGAAGGATTCATCTTTCCAGTTCAAGATAGGCTTCATGCTGCTGAGATCTCCGCCCATAATGACACCGCCCGGCAGATCGAATTTCGTGGCCTTCGCATCGAGAGGAAGATCCGGCACCGCGAGATAGTTTGCAACGCCACGGCCGTACTTGAAGTACTCAGGGTATGAGGCAGCGAGCAGGCAGTTATCGACGAGGAAAGCCTGCTGCACGAACGGAATGAGATCCTCTAGGATAGCCTTGAGCATTCCGAGCCGATCCATATTCATGGTTGCGAGACTGTTGAGGTTGATGGCGTTCATCACGCCGCCCACCGCAAGGTTTTGGATATGCGGTGTTTTACCTCCAAGGATCGCGACGACTTGGCAGGACTTGCGTTGGAAGTCCAGTGCCTGCAGGTAGTGGGAGAAAAGAATGAGGTTCAACTCTGGGCTGAGCCGCATGGCCGGATGACCCCAGTATCCATGCGAAAAGATTCCAAGCTGGCCACTCGCGACAAGCCCCTTCACCTTGTTCTGCACTGTCTCGAGCTCGCGCCGGGAGTTTCCTTTCCACGAACTAGCACCCTCCGCGATTGATGCCGCCTTGGCTGTATCCGCCTTGGGAATTTGCATGATGTCGACCCAGTCCAGTGCGGATAGATGATAGAAATGCACGATGTGATCGTGCAGGGCATGACAGATAAGAATCAGGTTGCGGATGTATTGCGCATTGGGAGGGATTTCGAGCGTGAGCGCGTCTTCCACTGCGCGAACCGAGGCCATGGCGTGAACCGTCGTGCATACTCCGCAAAAGCGTTGGGCGAAGACCCAACCCTCACGTGCGTCGCGACCACGCAGAATGGCTTCAAGGCCACGCCACATCGTGCAACTCGCCCAGGCCTTATTGACGATGCCGTCTTCAACTTCGACGTCGATGCGAAGATGACCTTCAATGCGAGTCACGGGGTCTATGGAGATACGGGCCATCAGATCCCTCTTTCAAGTGGTGCGGTTTGGTGTGGGTGGGTGTTGGACTGGGGCATCAGCTTGTGTGGCCAGCGAAAGGGACGGAAGCTGTGATCCCATGTGCTGGCCTCCCCAGGCAGAACCGCAAAGTAGTTGACGGCGAGGGTGAAGGCTACGCATCCGAGTGCGATGTAACCTGCGGCCATCACGATCTCCGGAGCTGAGGGGAAGTAGGCCGTGCTGCGATCGGGCTCATAGGCAATGGATGTTGGGATAAAGCGGTAAGCCATTCCTCCCACGCAGGCTAGCGCAGACATGTTGAGCAGCGATCGTGGTGTCCCACGCAGGCGCCGAAAGCAGAGAGCGACGGCGGGTGCAGCGATCAGAATTGTCTCAGCTAAGAATAGAAAGCTCATCCGGTCGAAGGCGAACACAGCAGCGAGTTGATGCCGCCATAAGAGATCGCAAAACTGGATCGTGAGAAAGACGAAGGATACTCCGGCGAGTATTTGAGCGAGCTCGTTGAGAATGCCCGCATCGAGAGATCTTCGATAGCGGAGGCAAGCGATCATGAGGAGAAGGATGGTGAAGGCGATGCCGCACAAGCCTGCCGCGATAAGGTAGAGCAAAGGCATGACGGGTGTCTGCCACAAAGGATTGATCTTCGTGCCGGCCAGAAGTAGAAGACCGCCCAGAGAAGATTGATGCATCAGCGGTATAACGTAAGCTCCGACGAGGAAGAACGGATAGACTTTGCGGATGACCGGGGAGAAGTGACGAAGAAAGGCACGACTCTTCTCGTTCCCGGTGTAGTAAAGCCGCTCGAGAAAAAGAGGGAGAATTTCGAAGGATAGGAATAAGGCGCAATAAAGTGGCATGCAAATAGAGATCTCGAGCATCGCCGACCCGCTGTTCCAACGCCATGGAAGGAGGGCACTGTAGAAGTTCCAGGGACGCCCGACATCGAAGCCCAGAGCGATAAGACCTGTGGAGTAAAAGAGGAAACCCGAGACCAGTGCGGTTCGCATCACGACGTGCAGCCTCTGCCGGTCGAAGACCCACGCCGCTATTCCGAGCGCCAAAGGGCCTGAGCCGAGTGCGGTGAGCGTCATGACGTTGTAGGTCTTCCAGATGCCCCAGGCATAGACGTCGTTCATCCCTGAGAATGGTCCAAGTGGAGAGACGAAGCGGAGTGCCGCTAACCCCAGACCGAGTGCTGCAATGGCGATGAGCACGAAAAGAAGTGGGCTGAGCACGGGTCCGCGCGTGACTGGCACACCGCACTGCCAGTGATTGATGAGAGTCGTGCCCCTCTTGTCCTCTGTGGGTGTGGTCGGTGTCATAGCTGGTCGGGATACCCTGTCTTCTTCTCTTGTGTCAATCGTTCCAACTCGTGGCGCTTCCAGTTGCGCCGGATGAAGAAGCCCAGAAGACCCGCCACAGCGACGGGACCGCCAAGCCATTTATAGAGAACCGAGGTGACCTTGGTGGCGTAGTGCCCAATCGAGGTGTTGCCGAGTTTAGGGAGACCGATCTTTTGAAAGGAAACGCCGGAAAGATACAGCACCTGCGTACCGCCTGCCTCATGCTCTCCGTAAACGCGCTGCTCGAAGTACTTGTCCGGCGTTGCTGTGATGCGGTCTTTAGCTTTGCTGAGCAGATCGACTCGCTTACCGAAGATCACAGCACCCGTTGGGCAGGCTGCCGTGCATGCCGGTTCGAGGCCTTCGACGAGACGTTGGTCGTAACAGAACTCGCACTTGACGATCTTGGGGTTCCAGTTCTCCCACTGGAATTGCGGCACTTCAAAGGGACAGGCGACCTCGCAGTACCGGCAGCCAATACACAGAGAGCTGTTCCATGTCACAGCTCCGAGATCACGCTTCACGAGCGAACCGAAGGGGCATCCGGTTACACACGCCGGGTCGAGACAGTGCATACACTGCTTCTTCACGAAAGCGAACTCATCCGTCTGTGGATCCTCGTAGAGTTCGATGATGTTCTTTGTCTTGGCATTCAGTCCGGTCGGCATGTCCCAGATACCGCCTGAGAGTGTAGTGTCCGTGGGTAGACCATTGGCCTCGTTGCACGCAGGCATGCAGGCTTTGCATCCGGTGCAGATGGTGCTGTCGTAGAGCATTGCAATCGCGTCGGGAGCGGCAACAGGATGAGCCGGATGTTCTTCGGTTGACGCTTGAGCCGGCTTGGGCAACACCGCGGCTGCGATGGCGCCACCCAGTCCGGCGGCTACCTTGAAAGCCTGGCGTCGCGTGAGCGGAGCGGTCATGCGTCGTCTCCCGGTTCTGAATTGGATGGTGTCGAACCTGGGGGGCCGTCGTAGCCCTGTTCCTTCGAGAACTTGCGCGACGCCACGTACCCTGCACCGGCAAGCGCGCCAACACCCAGTCCAACGAGTCCTGTCGCAAGGGGACTCATGCTGCCATGTGTTGTGGTGATAGGGGCGAAGCTGGTTGGCGGAGCCGCGATGGTATGCAACTGGACAACCTGAAACATCGGAATACGGAACGCGACGCTCTTTTCCGTGCAGCCGATGCATGGTGCCCCAATGCCGATGGGCCACACATCGGGAATTTCATTGAAGTGCCGCGTCGAACAGCCCGCATGTGTCTCAGGACCTTTGCAGCCCATCTCGTAAAGACACCAGCCTTCCCGATGCCCTTCATCGCCATACTGTTTTACGAAGTTGCCCGCATCGAAGTGTGCTCGCCGTGTGCAATGTTCATGAATGTCGCGATCGAAGGCAAACTTGGGTCGTCTGAGTTCATCCGCCTCCGGTAGCGTACCGTTCGACGCGTACTGCAGCAGCACACCGAGGAGCGTATAGGGATTCGGCGGGCAACCCGGGATATTGACAATCGACTTGTTCGGAAGAAGATCGGCGACGCCGACTGCGCCGGTCGGATCGGGATCCGCAGAGGGTATGCCGCCCCAGGAAGCACAGGACCCGATCGCAACGATCGCGGCAGCCTTGCCACCGATGTCCGCAAGAACATTCAGAGCGGGTCGACCCGCCATCTTCATGTAAATCCCTTGATCCTTGGTGGGGATCGATCCCTCGACTACGAGGATGTACTTGCCCGCATATTTCTTCACGGCCTCATCCAGCGCCTGCCGTGCCTGTAAACCAGATCCTGCCATCAACGTCTCGTGGTATTCGAGCGATATGATGTTCAGGATCAGATCGCCAAAGTCCGGATGTGATGTTTGTAGAAGAGATTCCGTGCAGCCCGTGCAGTCTTGAAAGTGAAGCCAGATCACGGGCGGACGGACCACCTTGCCGAGTCCGGCTGCGACCTCCTCCGGCGTCTTCTTTTCCGTAATGGCGAGGCCATACGGTGCGGCAATCATCAGGCTGGAACAGAAGATGAGAAAGGCTCGGCGGCTGATGCCACAACGAAGCAGACGCTCGTCGATTGTTTCAAGAACCTTCGCGGATGCAACCAGAGCATTGGGCATTCTGCCGCCTGAAATTTCTTGAAGGAGAGACTGCTCTTGTCCGAGGGGACAGACCTTGCTTCGACGTGTTCAGCTTAGCCGTATCGCTTCGGCAGTGGATGTATCGCATTGCTCATCCCGTGTGGCTTCGACGCTTTGCAAGTCTTCTTTCTATGGACGTGAGCAAAAGAGCACAGCCTTCCCGTGTGTGTCGACCCATACTCCTGATTAGCGCTTTTGGCTATCCGCAGAGAGTTGACAGAAGCTCTGCGAGACATGCATCTCAGGAGATATGAACGTGGGAAGATACCTTGTAGCTGCTGCAATCACGATCATGAGCGCATCCGGAACCATAGCGGCCCATGCACAAACGGGTGCCGAAACGTACAAGGCCAAGTGCATGATGTGTCACGCCGTGGATGGATCAGCAAGCACGCCTGCTGGAAAGGCGATGAAGGCTATTCCATTCAGCTCGCCCGATCTGGTGAAGGCATCTGACGCAGATCTGATCGCGGCCACTACGAATGGAAAAGGGAAGATGCCTGCCTACACCTCGAAGCTGACGGCACCACAGATCAAGGATGTAGTCGCTTATATTCGAACGCTGCAGAAGTAAGCGAGAGGCAGCATGCCAAATCTGAGTTCGTTCCGAGCGTCCTGGCTGCGCCCATTTCTTTTCTATGGGAATAATTGGTTGAGCCTTCTTGGAGGGGCGGTCACCACCGCCTCGGCCATGGTGCTGGTTGGCTTTTGGGTGGTCGGCTTCTTTGGCCGCAGCGGCTCGGCGAACCCTTATCTTGGCATTCTCTTCGATCTCATTCTGCCGGGTGTATTCGTCGCAGGTCTGGTGCTGATTCTGGTTGGGATTTTGGTTCGGAGGAGCTATCTCCTCTCTACGGATCAGGTTCCGGCCTTCTTTCCTGAGATCAGCCTTAACGATCCGATCTTTCGCCGTGGAATCGATTTTGTGGTGATCGCGACGCTTATCAACTTCATCATCGTGGGCACCGCTTCGTATCGAGGCGTGGCATACATGGACACGGTGTCATTTTGCGGTGCGACCTGCCATGTGATGACACCGGAGTTTACCGCGTATCACATCTCGTCGCACTCGAATGTTGCATGTACCGAGTGTCATGTTGCCCCGGGTACCGCAGGTTACATCCATGCCAAGGTCAACGGCACAAAGCAACTGATGATGGTCCTTGTCCATGATTATCCAAAGCCCATCATGGCAAACAATAAGGTTCCCGTCGCAAGTTCCACCTGTCTCAACTGTCATAGTCCAGAACAGTTTGTCGGGGACAAGATCGCGATCCAGACATCGTTTGCCGATGACGAGACCAACTCGAAGACCTCTTCACTCACAGTCTTGCATGTTGGTGGACGGGACGCGTTCGGCGGCCTCAGTGGTATACATGGGGCGCACATGGGCAAGATCGAATACATCGCAACCGATACCACCAATCAGACGATCCCTTGGGTCGCGAAGACCAACGCGGATAGCTCCGTCACGGAGTTTCTCGCGGACGGTACCAAGAGCAGACCCACGGGAGCGAAACGCTTGATGGACTGCATGGATTGCCATAATCGAGCCGCGCACTCCTTCGACACACCGGAGAATGCACTCAACAAAGACATGGCGCAGGGCAGTCCCAGTGCCTCCTTGCCGTTTGTGCACAAAGAGGGTCTTGCTCTCATCACGGCGAAGTACGTCTCCAGGGAAGATGCGAAGGTACGCATTACGGCGGACTTCGTCACCTTCTACCGCTCGCAGTATCCCGCCATCTGGAATACCCAGCGCCCTCAGATCGACGCCGCCGCGAAAACACTGGTCAACATCTATAGTTCAAATGTCTTCCCGTCGATGAACGTGAAGTGGGGCACGCATCCCAATAACATTGGCCACAACGATTCGCCGGGCTGCTTCCGTTGTCACGATGGAAACCATGCAAGCAAGGCGGCCGTGAGTATTACCAACGACTGTGCCACGTGTCATAACCTCGTGTTTACCGATGAGCTTCACCCGAAGCTCTTGGCAGATCTCGGCATCGCCAAAGCCAACTGATCTTGGTGGAATACTCTCCTCCGTCGTCGGTCCAATAACCCTGGGTGTCCGCCGAGTGCGATGTTACGCGGGATGTTGCGCGCCGGGAGTGGATGCCGATATCCCTGCGTTCGCGGAGAGTCGTATTGCACAGCCGAGAGGAGCTGAGAGTGGAAGACTGGAGATGAAAGAAAATAACTAGAACCCCGGAGGCATTCATGTCCACCCTCGCTTCAGTCGTCGCCGTATACAAGACCCATGAACAGGCAGAGCTGGCAGTCAAGCAGCTTCAAGAAGGAGGCATCCCGATGAAAAACCTCTCGATCGCCGCCAGGGATACCCACACGGATGAGCATGTCGTCGGCTATTACAACGCTGGCGATCGCATGAAGTACTGGGGCAAAATGGGCGCTTTCTGGGGGGGCTTTTGGGGATTGCTTTTTGGTTCCGCAATGTTCGCCATACCCGGGATAGGTCCCATCCTGGTGGCCGGCCCACTCGTCGCCTGGATCGTGGCGGGCCTCGAAGGCGCGGTTGTGGTGGGCGGAGTTGGTGCTATCGGTGCCGGACTCGTCAGTCTCGGCATCCCAAAGGACAGCGTCATTCAATACGAAGTCGCTCTCAAGTCCGATCATTTTGTCTTGGTCGTGAATGGCAGCCACGATGAAGCGATCGAAGCCGAGAAGATCCTCTCCAAGACGCCTCACACGTCGTGCGAGTTTCACGGTGCGCCAGTCTTGGCCGCGTAAAACTGACTGGGTTCCCACGACGGTGCCAACCACCGTCGTGGGTCTTATCAAAAGGAATCACATCATGAAAGCAGCGATCTTCAATGGAACCATGACAGGCAACGGGGAATATCTTCACATTTTGGACGTTCCCCGCCCGGAGATGAAACCTGGATACGTTTTGCTGCGGGTGATCGCCTGTGGCGTCTGTCGCACCGACTTGCATATTGTTCAAAATGATCTAACGCCGCAACGTTTACCCTTGATTCCCGGTCATCAGATTGTCGGGGAGGTCGTAGACGGGGCGAGCGATGTCTCGCCCCTCGGGAGTCGTGTCGGTGTCTCCTGGATGGGCGGCACGGATGGAGACTGTTGGTTCTGTAAGAACTCGATGGAGAATCTGTGCGATCATCCCACGTTTACCGGTTACACCGTGGATGGTGGCTACGCCGAGTTCGTACTCGTCCGTTCAGACTTTACGTTTCCTCTTCCTGACTCGCTTGATGCGGCTCATGTTGCACCTCTGCTCTGTGCCGGGATCATCGGCTTCCGCAGCCTTCGAGTCGCGGGCGTGCAACCCGGAGAGCGAGTTGGGCTCTTTGGCTTTGGCAGCTCGGCCACCCTCATGATTCCAATCCTGCAGTCCTGGGGATGCGAGACGTATGTCGTGACACGCGGTGGTGCCCACCGTTCCATTGCATGCGAACTGGATGCGACGTGGGTTGGAAGAGAAGATGATAGGCCCCCCGTAGTTCTGGATCGCGCGATTACATTCGCACCAAGCGGAAAGGTGATCGTAGATGCACTCGCGAGCTTGCGAAAGGGGGGTGTGGTCGCCATCAATGCAATCCATCTTGACGAGATGCGGGCATTCGACTATGACAAGCTGCTTTGGGGAGAGCGTCAGATTCGCAGTGTATCGAACATGACACGTGCCGATGCCCGTGACTTCCTCAAGATTGCATTCGACCTCAAGATTCAGCCACGCGCGTCCATCTTCTCGCTCGACGATGCGAGCCAGGCCTTGATGGCTGTACGGGATGAGACGGAACATGGCTCTGCAGTGATCGTCGTTTGAGCCACTCAGGCTCACTCTTTTCCGGTAGGGGAAACGACCTTGGCACGCTTTCTCTGATGGGCGGGAGTAGGAAAGTGATCCACGACAACCGGCCTCGTTGCTGTCTGGTGAGGCAGACGATCATGCAGCACTACGTTCAACAGCGCTTTGTGAACGTGAATGCGACCGTTGTAATCGATATAGCCCAGCTTGCGGAAGTTGTTCATGAATTTGCTGACACGAGAACGTGTCGTACCGATCATGTCGGCGAGCGCCTCTTGGGTAATGGGAGGAATCATGGTCTCCGGCTCACCCGGCTTACCGAACTCCGCCATGATGAGCAGAGTGCGTGCCAGTCGCTTCTCGCTGTTATTGAAGAGTTGATCGATGAGGTCTTCCTGAGTTCTCACGCCACGAAGCAGGACGAACTTAAGGAAGATATCTGCAAATTCATGTTGCTCGTGCAGCAGCAGAACCATCTCTTTGCGGCTCAGCTTCAAAGCTTTGCACGGAGTGACGGCCGCGGCCGTCGCGAGGTGAACTTCGGTCTGTCCCGCCAGTGACTCCTCTCCGATAAAGTCTCCGGGAGAAAGAAGTGTCACCGTTGCCTCCTTGCCTCGCTTTGAGACAACGGTCAGTTTGGCTCTTCCTGAGTCGAGAAAGAAGATTCCATCCGCAGGGTCGCCCTGCGAGTAGAACACGTGTCCTGCTTTTACCTGGATCATCCTGTGCGTAACTCCAGCCGCAGCAAGAAATCGGGCTGGATCAAACTGTGTGCGTCGGGTACCGGGCATTGATCCCTCTTTGTCGTCTTACCTGCAGTGAGATGCACTCAAAAGAGAGAGGTGCAGCATCGCTCCTTCATTTATCGCGGTAAATACACGAAATGTCTGTACAAGTCTGCTCACCCGGCAGGCTCTCCAAACGGTTCAGTTCAGCAGAATGGATTGTTGATACGCAGACGACTGCGGTAGAGAGCAATCGGACTCAGCATTGAGCCGTCAGTCAGATCAGACTTATTCCAGCCGGCATCTTCGACCGCCTCAAGCATGGAATCTGGCGGAATGAGTTGTACTCCTTTACCAGCAGAGATAACGGCAAGCCGCACGGGCTCGAAACGAGACGAGGCGCTGCACATAAACGGCGGGTGCAGTGTCATTCATGATCGTAAGGACGAACAAGGAGATGGCGATGCTCGACATACTGGCGACGATCCACAACAGGCATTCGATGCGAGGAGCCTTTGATCTAGGTCGTCCTGTCTCACCGGAGACGCAGGAAAAGATTCTGCAAGCTGCTCAATGGGCCCCGACACCGACCAACATGCAGAACTTCGAAATGATCGTGGTGAACTCCGCAGACCAGCTCGATGCAATCGGGAAGATACCTGCCGATATGTCTGAGCAGTTTCTCCGTGAGACCTACGCGCTTCTTTCCTTCACAGAGACAGAGCTGGCAGCAAAGCGGACAGGAATGCTTGCGAGTTCGTTCCCTCTTGCTTGGACAAATCCCGAGGCATGGAATCCCGAGGCTGATGCACGATCGCAACTCACATTTTTGGACCGGACAATCGGGGAGACGCCATTGCTGATGTTCGTCCTATATGACGGAAGCCGCCGCGCCCCAGGTTCTGATGCAGACACGGTGGGCCTTATCAGTCTCGGCTGCGTGATGGAGAACATGTGGCTCGCCTGTGAGTCTCTGGGGCTGGGCTTTCACGTTCTTACTGTGGTGAGCGACGGTGCGGTCGAGAAGCAACTCAGAAGCTTGATGCACATACCCGTGCAGATGAAGATCGCATTCGCCTGCAGCATCGGCTATGCCGCGCAGCAAACCGCTCCCGATACGCGCGTTCGACGCTTGCTGAAGGACTTCGTTCACTACAACAAGTTCGATGCAAGAGCTTGAAAGCTCCGTCGAACTCAGCGCTGGATAGCTCCCGGCGACCTCTCCATATCCGGATGAGATGCGGGGCATCCATGCTGGCCATGAGGCTATCTACGATCATGGTGGATAGATGTGATCTATGGCTGACTCCCGGCGTTGATCTCCGCCGACAGCCGGCGAGACCTCCTCTTCAAGACTTCACGGCGTCGAGCGGAGGCAAGGTTGCCCCATGGAGTTCGAACGACTCGTGATGCGTATCTTCAATGACCCGTGCCGCTCGGAGTGCCGTGTCGGGAGTGCCATGGACGATGAGCAGAAGCTTGTCTGCTTGTAAGGCTTTCTCATACCTCCCCGCGCTGTCTTTGGGAATCCCGATACTCGCAAGACCCGCCCCAAGCGCGCTCAACCCGCCAAAAACAACCGCCCCTTCTAGGATCGCGACGATCCACGAGACGAGTGGACCGGCCAGCACGACGGGCCCAATGCCTGGAATGGCGAACAGCGCGGTATCGAAGATCAATCCCCAGATCGCACCGAAGAATGCTCCCCTCGCACCCCAATAGCGCATCCTATTGCCGCTGCTATAGTAGCCGGTAACGGCCTCCTTTCCTGGTGTCTCTCTCGCTGCGAGAGAGACACTCTGCATATCAATACCTGCAAGTTCAAGGTCTCGCACCGCTTGTTCTGCCAGTCCCTGCTTCTGAGAGATTGCGACGACGGAGTCTGTTCTGTACATGGAGTAACCTCTCGATACAACATAGTGTTCGCTGTCGATAAAGCTTCCGCTGAGCAATCTGAAACAGCTCCGCCAACTGAACCGGGACGAACGGGAGGCAAGTGAACAACTGGATGAATACCTTGCGAATCCTTCATGGCTGATAGAGGATGGTTCGGTTCTTCGCCACTACGCTTCCGTCTGTAAGAGTGTTTCGCCGATAGCGTCTGCTAAGGACTCGGAGTCGAGCGAACCGTCATAGCGTTGGTCGTCGATGAACAACGTAGGCGTTCCATTGACTCCATTCCGGACGCCACCTTCGAAGTCGTCGAGGACCTTGTGTCGGTACGTCTTCGCGTTGAGCGCAGTGTCCAGTTCTGTGCTGGAGAGCCCCAACCTGTTGGCCAGGTCAAGCAGGAGGGACCCCGACAAAATAGCCTGGTTCTCGATGAGCAGATCATGCATCTCCCAGAACTTGCCATGCGCACCGGCGAACTCAGCAGTCTCGGCCGCAGCCTCCGCCCACGGATGCATTTCACGGAGCGGGAAGTTGCGGAAGACGAAGGAGAGACGCGATCCAAAGTGTCGTTGTAGCTTCTTGATCACTGGCTGAAGCTGGGCGCAAGAGGGGCACTCGTAGTCGCCATATTCGACGAGGCTGCAGCCTGCCTCTGGATTGCCCTGGACGTGCTCGTCCGGACCGATGGAGATAGAAAGTCTGGTCATATTGATGTCTCCTAGACAACCGCAATCATATGTCGCTTTGCAATGACTTCGATCTCGGGCTGGGTCAATGCCGACAGATCGACCGTTTCCGTCGCGATGATGTGTCGCGCCACGGCGTGGTAATGGCTCTTCAAATATTCGATAAGGAATTCAACAGCGCTACTTTTGCCTGTGCCATGGCCGATCATCACGATCTCATCGGCAGGCAGCAGTTCTTTCGCAATATCCTCGTAGAACGATATCTCTTCCGGAACGCGTTCGCCCTTGTAGTGGGCCTCCTTGCGATGGATGAGGTGATGGTGAAACCCGAAGGGATCATAGGGATGAAGTGTCTTTTCATCGACAGGGAGGGACCTGTTGAAATCTTGGTAAAGATGCGCAGCATGATGATCGATGACGACGATCATGCGGCAGGGCTGCGCGGATGCATCCTCTGTAACCTCTGGGCCTGCATCACGCAGGAACTTGCGGAGTCTTGCGACTTCTTCAACGGCCAACTCATGTGTATGAGGACGCTTGAAGAAGGTCCTCTGTGTTCCCACGAGAAAAACGAACTCGTCGCTGTTGCGTGGTTGGACCTCACCGAGCTGGGAGACTAGCTCAACCGCTTCATTCCAGCTAAGGTTGCGCGGCAGTTTCCCGCTAAGTAGGCTCTGGTGCAGTAATGCAAGGTCATGGCGAAGATGCAGGCTCATTCCCTGAGCATGGCAGCAGGGCGACAAGCAAGCTGTGTCGCTTTGCTCACGCCCATGCCGCATTGTCGAGCGCTTGAGCAAAAGCGCACAGCGGCTTCTCTCGAGAGAGAGGACGATGGAGACGCGGATCACCGGACAGGTCGAACCAAGGAGAACTCATGCCTGACACACTTGCAATTCACTTTGCCCCCACGAAGATTCTCGTTCCAATCGACTTCAGTGTTTCCTCGCAGGCAGCTCTAAACACAGCCACTGGCTTGGCGCAGCATTTTCACGCCGAGATCTATCTGCTGCATGCGATACCCATGATCCCCATCACGACGGGAGTTGAGTTTCCGACAACGTTTTATCCTGCTGAGGAGTTTCTCGAGACAGCTATCATGCAGGCGAATAACAGGCTCAGCGAGATGGCATCTGTTCTCACGTCCTTGGGCATCGAAGCGAACTTTGGTGTCGAGGTGGGTAACGATATCGTGGCCCCAGTCTTGATGGTGGAGCAGCGTGAGGGAACTGACTTGATGGTGATCTCCACCCACGGTATGTCTGGTTGGCGCCCGATGATCTTCGGATCGACCGCCGAGAAGATCCTTAAACTCGCCCAGTGTCCAGTGCTGCTTCTCCGCAGTGCAAAGCCAGGTGTAGATGAGACCGAAACGGAATCGTAGTCTTCAGTCCTGAGGATGCTGCACATGATCGATCTTGCTTTTGAGATGCCGATGAAGAGACTTGGAATTTTCTGGTGGGCCTTCGCGGCACGCGGAGGTCTCGCTATCCTTTTTTCTGCCGTCCTTCTTTACACCGGGAGTCTCTTCGGGAGTATCTTCCTGGATCCCATCATGTTCGTGGCACTGGGCATGCTGCTTGGCTTCTACATCCTCGGGAACGGAGTTCTGCTCGGGGTGGCCGCCGGCTATGCCGCTGAGCATCGGATAGGTCTCTGGAAAGTCCTCCTCGCCGAGTGTATCTTCACCACAGCGTTGGGGACCTACATTGGTTTTACCTTGATCATGTCTTCCGTGTCACTGGCGTGGCTAGCGGGTTTGCATGCGTTTGGGACCGGTTGCTTCCTCGCAGTTCTCGCTTACAAGCTGCGCGCGAATAGACTCTATGGACTGCTCCTCGCCTCGGCGGGTCTTCTATCCTTGTGTGTTGGAACCTTGTTCTTAGGCAATCGCTACGCCGCAACGCGAAGCGCAACCGAGTGGCTGGCTGCGTTTGAGCTTTTTTATGGCTTGAGCATGCTTTTGTTCGCTTTCTGCCTTCACCGATGTCAAGCCCCCACCTCTCTAACGCTCGGCATCTCAGGGGTGGCAGCTCACCAGTCGGAAGGCTAGGCCATCATCGGTGCTGACCGTCAGCGATCTTCCATGCTTCACGCTTCACTGTGTCGTCGAGTGCGGCGATCTCTTCGCAGAGCCGATTGCGGGAACTGGCGTCGCGGAACCCTTGATGTGACATATTGCTCTCAATGCTCTGCTTCTCAGTGAGAAGTTCTTTGAGCCGTAGCCGGTCGTGTTGCACTTCTTGAAGCGCTTGATCGTCCCGTGTTTCTTCGGTCCCACTGCAAGGGAGTGTCATGATTGGTCTACCTCATACTCTAGGATTGCATCGGAGCATTGCTTCGCTTAGGCTTTCACTTCGGTCCCGCATGCGCTGTGCAATCGGACACAGCCTGTCCAACGCACCGAGAGCAGAATCATATTTGGGCTCCCTGTTTCTCGTCTCGCTGGGGTGTCCATCCATCTCGGTACAGGTCAGGCGGGTTCCATGCAGATGCAAAACGCGTTTCCTAAGTCATACGTGCTCCTGCCGTCAGGCACTTTGGTCGTCGAACCGAATCCTGGATTGCTAGCGTCTCGCGCCCTGTTGCTAGCCGCTGCCGAAGACTATGTAGCTATCGTGGAAAGCAGCGTGCCGCCAGCGAAATATGAAGGTGTTCATGTCAACATGGCGGTACTGAGCCATAGTTTGGGCAAGAAGCTGCTCGCCTCCTTGACGGCCAATGTGCGCACTCATTGGCCACACGCCCGAATTCTCATCATTGGAAATGCAATGGAATATCTGGATGAGAGTCGCTACGATATCGCGATCGGGGAGCATTGCCGGCCAGAGGTGTTACTCGAAACTCTGTATCAACTCTCGCGTGGAATCGGAATACCTCGCGGACCAGCGGACCACCGGGTCTTGTTTCTTGCTGCAGGTAAGCGAGTCCGCTACGTGCGTGCCAGCTCAGAGAGCGACCCAAGCAAACGACTGGAATCGGTTGCCGGAGATGTGCGCAGTGCCCACGACCTTCCCGCTGGAGAACACGCTGTCGGCCTGTACTAAATCGGATCCTCGCCACCGGTTCGCTCATCTTGGCCTTCTAGTCCTCAAGGCTTGATGGTTCTGGCATCCGGGGGGAGTCCATGTCACCGACCGCCCGGATGGCTGGTTTCCATGGATATGGAAGGCGCGTTCTTCATGGACGTCCCACCCTGCATGTGCCGCTTTCGCGCACAGCAGGCCGCTTCCATGACAGAAGAAACTCCCCATCGGTACAATGATCCGACGTTTGCGAGATGCGCGTGAAGCCGCCGAAGCGGTTCAGCCGGCTGATTGGCGCATGTACGGAATACACCGAATAGCCAGGGAGCAATCCATGAAGACGCAAGACCACGCATTACTTCCCGCTGTCATACTCGCAGAATTGGAAGCGGCTGTGGGGCGTGATGGGTTGCTTGTGGAACGCAGCCAACTCCAGACGTACGAATGCGATGGGTTGACAGCCATACGCACGCTGCCCTCTGCGGTTGTGTTGCCGCGTTCCACGGCTCAGGTGCAGGCGGTTGTACAAACGTGCGCTCGCCATAAAATTGCGTTCGTCGCGCGTGGTGCCGGCACAGGTCTTTCGGGTGGCGCGCTCCCAGCGGAGGGCGGTATTGTCATCAGTTTCGCGCGCATGACTGAGATCCTCAACGTCGATCTCGTCAATCAGCGCATGACCGTCCAACCAGGTGTGATCAACAATCACCTGACCGCGCGTGTCGCACCGCACGGGTACTTCTATGCTCCAGATCCATCATCGCAGAGCGTGTGTACCATTGGCGGGAACGTGGCAGAGAATGCGGGCGGAGCGCACTGCCTCAAGTACGGCTTCACCACCACCCATGTGCTTGGGCTCGAGGTCGTGCTGCCGACCGGTGAGAAGGTGCATCTGGGGGCTCCCACGCTGGATGCCCCAGGGTACGATCTCCTTGGTGTCTTTGTTGGTTCGGAGGGCACACTCGGCGTGGCGACGGAGATCACGTTGCGCATCGTCAAGAAGCCCGAAACGGTTCAAGTATTGTTGGCTGCCTTCGACAGCATCGCGTGCGCAGGTCAAACAGTCTCCGATATCATCGCGGCGGCGATTCTTCCCGCAGCCATGGAGATCATGGACCGGCTCTCAATCCAGTCCGCCGAAGCGGCCGTGCATCCGAACTACCCTGTGTGCGAAGCACTGTTGTTGATTGAACTGGACGGCCCTGCAGCGGAGGTCGCGCTCCAGATGGACCAGGTTCGCCAGCTTTGCCGGGACAATGGCGCGTGGGAAGACCGGCTGGCGCACACCGAACGCGAACGCATGCTGGTGTGGAAGGGACGCAAGGCTGCATTCGCCGCCGCCGGAAGGTTAGCGCCGAACTACATCGTGCAGGATGGCGTCATCCCGCGCACCAGGCTGCCCGAGGTCCTCGACAGAATCGCACAGATGTCCCAGGAAGTAGGACTGCAGGTCACCAACGTGTTTCATGCCGGCGATGGCAACCTGCATCCCATCGTGCTTTACGACGCATCGATCCCCGGCCAGGAACAGATTGCCGTGAACCTTTCGCTCGGCATTCTGCGGGTCTGCGTCGATCTTGGTGGTTCCATCACCGGCGAGCACGGCGTAGGACGCGAGAAGCAGGAATCGATGGGCTACATGTATGCCGAACCTGATCTCTCCACGATGCACCGTGTTCGCCACGCCTTCGATCCGGAGAACATCTCGAACCCAGACAAGCTCTTTCCTCGCCCCAGACTCTGCGGTGAAAAGACCGGACCGTATACCCCGCATCCGCTTGAGACTGCGGGTATCGCTGAATATTTTTGACAGGAACGAATCGTAGAAGATGACCTCGATATCGCAACAAAGTGTGATGGAATACGCCGCGTCGATTGCTGGTCTTGAACACGTCGAAGCGACCGGCAGTGCCTGTTCCGTTGCGCCGGCAGACGCTCAACAGGCCGCGCATCTCCTTCGCTACGCCAATGAGAAGGGTCTGGTGGTCTGCATCGAGGGGGCCGGGACCAAGTCCCCATGGCTGGATGAGGCGCCGGCCGAGATACGGCTTCGTACCTCGCGCATGAATCAGGTGCGTGAACACACATGGCAGGATATGACCTGCA
Organism: Granulicella pectinivorans; assembly: GCF_900114625.1. Classification (NCBI taxonomy): domain Bacteria; kingdom Pseudomonadati; phylum Acidobacteriota; class Terriglobia; order Terriglobales; family Acidobacteriaceae; genus Granulicella; species Granulicella pectinivorans. Next base: position 4,119,458 of record NZ_FOZL01000001.1, on the reverse strand, counting down.
GTGTGGATGCTGGATGTGGCTGGCAGTCCATGCAGTCGACGCTTGCACAGCATGGCCAGCACGTCGCGCTCGATCCTCTGTGGCCGGAGCGCGCGACCGTCGGTGGCGTGCTTGGTGCCAACGATTCCGGCAGCCTTCGCCTGCGGTACGGCGGACTGCGCGATCTGGTCATCGGTATGACGATCGTACTCGCCGACGGCACCGTCGCACGCAGCGGCGGTAAGGTCGTCAAGAACGTCGCAGGCTACGATCTTCCGAAGCTTCTGTGCGGATCCTTCGGTACGCTTGCTCTTATCACGGAGGTCACGTTCCGCCTGCACTCCATCGCACGCCACAGCAGCAGCATCACGGTTTTAGCAGCCAGTGCGGAGCCGCTGAACGATCTGCTGCTGCGTCTGCTGGACGCGCACTTCAGTGTGCAATCCATGCAACTCCGTGCGCACAAGCAAGCATTCGCTCTGGATGTACGGCTCGCTGCCTTGCCGGAGGTCGCGTCCACGCAACAGGATGGAGTGATCGCGATGGCAGAGAGCACGGGACTGAAGACCGAACCCTCGCACGCCGGAGCGTGGGCCGCGCGCGAGAACTTATTTGCCGGTGCCCGTTTCGTGGTGAAAGCGACGTTGTTACCCAGCGCGATTGGCCGTACGGTGCAGGCGATGCACGACCTTGGCGGAAGCGTGGTTGCGCAGGCGACGGGCATCCTGACAGTCAGCTTTCCGAACAACCCTGACGTGCGCCATCTGACGCATCTGCGTGCCCAACTCGAAGCCGCGGGAGGCTCGCTGACGGTCCTTATCGCAGCCGGGGAAGCGGTTCTCGATCGATGGGGCACACTCCCGTCCAGCTTTCCGGTCATGCGAGCCGTGAAGGAAAACTTCGATCCCAAACGAACTCTCAATCGCGGCAGATTTCTCGGAGGACTCTGATGAGTGAGCTCGTTCAGGTTGGCCTGCCCGGCGCATCCAATTTTGACGCCCATCATCCGCCAGAGAAGGCGCTGATCGACGATTGCGTCCACTGCGGATTCTGCCTTCCTGCGTGCCCGACGTACGTGCTATGGGGTGAGGAGATGGATTCGCCACGCGGTCGCATCTACATGATGAACAAGGTTGCGCAGGGCGAAGCCACGCTGGACCATATCTTCCAGCGGCACATGGATAACTGCCTCGGCTGCATGGCGTGCATGACGGCCTGTCCATCGGGCGTCCAGTACGGCAAACTGATCGAAGATACCCGCGCACAGGTAGAGCGAAACATTCCGCGTTCGAGTGCCGATAGTCTATTCCGTAGGATGCTCTTCGCGACCTTCCCCTATGCAACGCGCCTGAGGGTCCTCGCATTGCCCATGCTCGTGTATCAGCGCTCCGGGTTGCAGAGCCTTGTCCGAAAGTCCGGTGTCCTGCAGCGTCTGCCTGAGCGCATGGCAGCGATGGAGGCGCTCCTGCCCCGTGTGCCGGCCACACTCTTGCGAAGGATGCCCGCAAGAGTCTCTGCGGATCGACCGCGGAGACGTGTGGGGATGCTCTCCGGCTGTGTCCAGCAGGTGTTCTTCTCGCATGTCAACCAGGCGACTGCCCGCGTGCTGGCAGCGGAGGGATGCGAGGTGGTCATCCCGCAGGATCAGGCATGTTGCGGTGCGTTGATGGTCCACTCCGGGCTGGAGAAAGACGCCGCCGCGATGGCACGGCAGTTGATCGCGGCCTTCGAGCATGCCGAGGTCGACACCATCGTCGTCAACGCGGCGGGCTGTGGCTCGACCATGAAGGACTATGGCCACATGTTGCGCGACGACCCCGCGTGGGCAGCGCGAGCCGCTGCGTTCAGTGCGAGGTGCCGTGACATCTCGGAAATACTTGCCGAACTCCCACCCCAGGCTCCCCGGCACGCGCTGCCCATGCACGTCGCGTATCACGATGCGTGTCATCTGCGGCATGCGCAGTCCATCTATCAACAGCCGCGCGATGTACTCGCCGCCATTCCCGGCCTCGAAGTGGCGACCGTTGCGGAGGCCGACCTCTGTTGCGGCTCGGCAGGCGTATACAACCTGTTGCACCCGGAGGCGGCGAACATACTGGGTGACCGAAAGGTAAAGAATCTACTGGCCACCAACGCGAGCGTGGTGGTCTCCGCGAATCCCGGTTGCCTCCTGCAACTGATGAGCGGGCTGCGGCGACAGGGAAAGCAGACGATGCCCACGTTCCACATGGTGGAGCTGCTCGATGCCTCGATCCGGAATCTTTCTCCCGAAGAGCTGCTGAGAAGGTCACGCTAGTCCAAAGGGCTGCTGGAATGGCCGTGGTCTTTTCTCCACGCGCCCGGACTCCGGCCCACCCTCTGCCGGAAGGCTCGCACGAAGTTCACGGAAGAGTTCCAGCCCGTCGAAAGGGCGATCTCTTCCACCGAAAGAGCAGAGCCGGATAGAAGCTGTCTGGCGCGCGCGATGCGCTGGTCCTGCAGATATTGGTAGGGCGACTGTCCAAGGCTCCCTTTGAACAGGTGAGCGAAGTGAAAAGCGCTGATTCCGAGTTGCTGGGCGACCTCATCGAGCCGAACGTCGCGATGGAGATTTTCCGTGAGATATTCCATCGCCCGCCGCAGTTGGATCACAGGCAGACCCCCTTTGAAAGGGGGACTGGCAATGGACGTCGCGGCGTACCGGCCCATAAGGTATGCGGAAAGCCTCATGCCCAGAAGATCGGCATAGAGGCTATTGAGCGGCCAGCCCTCCTTGGCCTCGCGTCCCATCTCGGTCACTAGATGCCGTAAGCCAGGATCGCGCAAAGACCACTGATCCCTGAACTCCATGGCAGGAAGCGATCGATCTTCTCCGACCGCCCGTTGGAATGCTTCCGCGCCCACCGAAAGAACGAGGCGTCGTGACGTGCCTTGCCACCGCAGGCGGTCGCGTGTCCCGGCGGGCAAAAGGATGAACGATCCGGGACCAGTACGCTCCAGGCCATGGCGGCCTCCGGTCCACCACTCCAGCTCTGTTTCGCCCTCCAGTTGAAGGTGCATGCAGAACTCATGGTGATCGTGCTCAGGGATCTCGATGTCCCCAACCGTGTGGCTTTCGAGCAGGATATTCCGCCACGGCTGAACCCGCGCTGGAGACACAGTCCGCGTCTCCGGGATCAGCGGAACGAGCCGGTCGTTGCGCAGTACCGAGATCCGACTTTGCGTGGACGTGGACACCCTATAACGATGGCCTCTTCCTCCCAAAAGTGCAAACCAATCGCAGGAATTGCATAGCGCGCAGCGGTTCCGGATCGATCCTCAATGCAGAGGGATCGACATGAGAAAGTTCACTGAAATTGTCAGCGAAGGATTCATCTGGGGTGTTGGCATCACCCGTCCAGCTCCTGGGCAGGAGAAGCGCGCAGCCCTGTACATCACGACTACACTCTTCGGATCGATCTTGGCGGTCATCGCATTGTTCCTTCTGCTCCTCCACACGCTGTAGCACGCAACGTGCGGCGTCGCATGCCCCTTTCCATAGCAGCGGGCAACGGAGTGAAAAGCTTTACCCCACATTGCGGTCACTCAGAAAGACGCGCAGGTCGCGAAGATTGTTCCCAGTGGGACCGGTCATCAGCGTGTCGCCCAATGCGTCGAAAAGGGGGTAGGCATCGAAGCTTCTGAGCGCCAGAACAGGATCGAAACCTGCGGCTGCGGCGCGCTGCCACGTCGTACGGTCGACGACGGCTCCGGCCGCGGGACTATGGCCGTCGATGCCATCGGACCCGGCGCTGAGGAGCGTCAAGGGGAGCGCACGGCGAGCCAGCTCTCCGGCACAATACAGCGCAAATTGCTGGTTCCGTCCCCCCCGGCCGGCTGGGCCGTCCACCGTGACCACTACCTCACCCACAGAGATCAGGCAGGCTTTCTCATATTGCAACGCGTGTTCCGTCGCCCGTCCGAGCAGATAGTCTGCCGCGTGCCGATAGGGATGGTCGTCACACGAAGAATCGAAGAGCACGGTGTAGCCGAGCGCGCGTGCGGCGTCCGCGGCGCGTGCCGCCAGTTGCTCGCTCGAAAGGATGGCCTCGAAGGTGGCTCTGGCGAAGACGCCGTCCGTATCTTTGGGCGTCTCGGGAAGAGCAGGATCGGCGAAGCACGCCGCAACGGCATCAGGGAGAGGCGAAGACAGTCCTCCGAGAAGAGCACGCGCGTCCGCCAGCGTCGACGGATCCGGCATCGACGGCCCGGAGGCGACCGCGTTCAGCGCATGCGCGGGCACATCGGAGACGAGTAGAGTGACCTGCGCGGCCGCACCTGCCGCAGCTACGGCGAGCCGCCCTCCCTTGACCGCCGAGAAATGTTTCCGGATGATGTTGATCTTCTCGATGGGCAGGCCAGAGGCCACCAACGCCTTGTAAAAGTCGGCGACGTCATCGATGCGGATCGTGGGATCGAGCGGCAATTCAAACATCGAGGAGGCACCCCCGCTGATGAGAAACAGGACAAGCGTCCTGGCATCAGCCGTGCGGAGCAGAGCCAGAGCAGCCTCGGCCGCCTGCCGGGAGACCTTATCCGGCGAAGGGTGCGCCCCATGCAGGACGGTGACCCCCGCAGAGGTGGGAAGTGTCGCCTCCGGCGTGACGACCAGCGCCTGAATCGGCAGCAGCGTGGGTGCGAGTGCCTCGCGAGCCGCCTCGAACATCGTTGCCCCGGCCTTCCCGATCGAGAGGACCACAATGTGGTCCAGCTCGGCAACCCGAAGAGTGCGGCCTGTGACGGTCAACGCATCGGCGCTTACCGAGAGTGCGTCTCGAACCGCTTCCCCGACATCAAGGGTCGCAAGCGTGGTGTGGAAGATGGCGGCAGCGTCATGATTCATACGGTATCCATTCTTAGCACGCAGCAACGAACCTGTCGCGTCGGTGCCGAAGAAACATCGAACACACGCTCTGACGAGCCCGCAGCTCGACGTTCCCCCCGCTCCATGGGTGCCTGGGGATGCTAAACTTCAAGTAATCTCTGGTGCTCGAAAGAGTGAAAATGGGAATCCGGTGAGAATCCGGAACTGCCCCGCAGCGGTAAGCAGGAACGAACGCCCAACAGGTATTGGCCTCATGGCTGAGAAACCGGGCAAGTAGGTAGCCTGCAAGTCCGAAGACCTGCCAGAGACAATCGCACGCGCCTCCGAGGGGAGGTGGAGTCGCAATGGCCTCGTCTCTACATTGCGTGGAGTTTCCAGTCTCTGGAACCGTTGTCTCTTCATCGAACATCCTCTCCCAGGTCTGGGAGTCTTCATGGTCATATCCGTTGTCACACGGCGCGACACGCTGAACGCGAAAGGAACCCCTGCGTCATGACGGGATTTCTCATCGCGGGCACGTCGAGCGGCGTCGGCAAGACGACCGTGACCCTCGCTCTCATCGCCGCCTTTAGAAAACGTGGACTCATCGTGCAGCCCTTCAAGGGCGGCCCGGACTTCCTCGACACCGGCCATCAGACCCTGGCCTCCGGCCGGCCCTCCCGCAATCTAGACACCTGGATGCTCGACCACGAGAGCAACCGCGCAGTCTTCGCCTCGGCCTCCCAAGGCGCGGATGCAGTGATCGTCGAAGGCATGATGGGCCTCTTCGACGGCAAGGACGGAGCCTCAGACGCAGGCAGCAGCGCGGAGATCGCACGCCTCCTTCAACTCCCCGTCGTCCTCGTCCTGGACGCCGGAAAGAGCGCGCGCAGCATCGCCGCCGTCGTCCTCGGCTTCGAACTCTTCGATCCGCAACTCAACATCGCCGGCGTCATCCTGAACCGCGTAGCGAGCGACCGTCACTTCCACATGTTGAAGGCGGCCATTCACTCTCGCTGCGCCACGCCTCTGCTCGGATGGCTTCCACGCGAACCGGCCATCGCCATTGCGGAACGCCATCTCGGATTGCAGACAGCGGAAGAGCAGTCCGCCGCGCACAACGCGCAACGGCTGGACACGCTGGCGCAGTTGGCCGAAACCCACCTCGATCTCGATGCTCTGCTCACCCTGCAGTGCGGCATGCAATTCGAAGCATTCGCTTCGACGCCCGCCCCCGCCGCGCAAGTCCGTATCGGAGTAGCCCGCGATGAGGCCTTCAGCTTCTACTACGAGGACAACTTCGATCTCCTCCGCCAAGCCGGAGCGGAGATTGTTCCCTTCAGCCCACTCCACGATCGAGCCCTTCCACCCAACCTCGACGCCCTGTACCTCGGTGGCGGCTATCCGGAGCTGCACGCAGACTCCCTCAGCGACAATCACTTAATGTTGATGGCGATCCGTGCATTTGCCGCCACAGGCAAACCCATCTACGCGGAGTGCGGCGGCATGATCTATCTTGGCGAATCGTTGCGTCTGAAAGACGGTCGTTCTATCTCCTTCGCGGGCTTGCTTCCCCTCACCTTTGCGATGACCCAACGTCTCGTCCGTTTCGGCTACGTCACCGTCGAGTTGCTCCACGATTGCCTCTTGGGGCCTGCCGGAACGACTTTTCGCGGCCATAGCTTCCATCACTCCGACGTCACGTCCGACGTCGATCGTTCGACGCTGTCGAAGGCCTACCGCATCTCCTACTCTCTTGCGAGCAAACAGGAGCTGGAAGGCTTTGGCACCGCAGACCGCAACGTCCTCGCAAGTTACATCCACATCCACTTCCGCACCAACGGCAACATCGCGGCAAACTTCGTTGAAGCCGCCATAACCGCTCGAACCAACACGATGGTGACCGCGTGAAATCTCTCTCGACCCTCCTGCTTCTCTTCGCGCTCATCCCTTTGCCATGTGTTGCCAGCCGTGTCGTTACGGATGAGACCGGTCGCCGCGTCACCGTGCCGGACCATCCGCATCGCATCATCTGCCTGGTCCCCAGCATCACGGACGATGTCTTTTCCCTCGGCGCCGGCGACGATGTCGTAGCCGTCTCGGACTACGTCCGCTTTCCCGCCGAAGCCCAGAAGAAGCCCAGCGTAGGCTCCATCATGGCGCCTTCCATCGAGACCATCGCCTCGCTGCATCCCGATCTGATTCTCGGAATCCCCAAGGCCAATCCCCAGGCCTCACTCGATCAGATGCAGGCCATGGGCATCCCCGTGTTTCTCGTCGACCCTCACGGGCTTGCCGGTATCTTTCGCTCCATCACATCGCTCGGCATCGCCCTCAACCGCGAATCCCAGGCAACGGCTCTCACAACGCGCCTGCAACAGCGTATCGATGCCGTACGCGCAAGTGTCCGTGGAAAGCCTGCCGTGGCGGTCCTGATGCCGGTCTGGTACGACCCCGTCATCACCATCGGCAAGGGAGCATTCATCACGGAGATCATCGAAGCAGCGGGCGGCCGCTCCATCACCGCCGACATCCCGCAGGAGTGGCCGCACATCAGCATGGAAACGGTCATCGCGCGCGCGCCGGAAGCGCTTCTTCTGGTGCGCGATGGCAAAACCAACTTCGATGTGCTCAAGGACAAGCCAGGATGGGAGAATCTGACCGCCGTCAAACAACGGCGCGCCTACTACGTGGATCGCCGCATCGACTTTCCAAGTCCCGTTGCGATCGACGCACTGGAGGATCTGGCCAAACAATTTCATCCGTAGTTGAGAGCTCATCCTCAACCTTCAACCGCAACAACTCAGCAGAGTGTCGGGAAGCGCGGTGCAAATCCGCCACTACCCCGTAACTGTAAGCGTCGAGAAATCATGCACGGACGAGCAACGCCACCTGGCCCAACGGCTGGGGAAGGCAGCATGACTTCGAGGACACGCAAGCCAGGAGACCGGCTCTGCTGCCACCAGATTCCGAGGGGAAAAATGTCGCAAAAGCACCGCATCGCATGGGCAACCGTCACTCTTTTAAGTAGCTTTCTACCGCTTTCTTGCACTCTGAAAGCGCAAACACCGCCGGACAGAATCATGGAGATGCGCGGTACCGTATACGGCGTCATCAAAGACCCATTGGGAGCGCTCGTGGCCAACGCCAAAGTGGAGCTGCTGAACAACAAACACGTCGTCGTCGCCGAGACCATCGCAGGCCCCGACGGTAGCTTCCGCCTGTCCGTTCCAACGTCCGGCCGCTACGGACTGCGCTCCAGCGCCACGACCTTCGCCCCCACCCTGACGCCCTCGCTCTTCCTCTCCGCAAAGGAATCGACGAAATTCGACATCACGCTCTCGACCCCCACGCTGACCCAGCAGGTCACCGTACTCGCAACGGGCACCCCCACACCACTGGCGCAGATCGCCGCCCCCATCACAGTGCTGACCTCCAGTCAGTTTCCGCATGCGAACGATATCCAGGAGCCTCTTCGCTATGTGCCCGGGGCGCAGGTCACCCAGACCGGACAAGCCGGCGGCACCACCGGTCTGTCGCTGCGCGGTGGCGCAACCAACACGTCGAAGGTCTTGATCGACGGCGTTCCTGTCAACGACATCGGCGGAGCAACCGAGTTCGCGAACATCGCTACCACCGGCATCGGACGTCTCGAAGTCCTGCGCGCCCCCAATAGCGCGCTCTACGGCTCCGACGCACTCGCCGGTGTCGTGCAACTGACCAGCAAGCGCGGAACCACACCTCTGCCGCAGCTTGACTACTCCGCCGAAGGCGGCAACTTCAGCTCCTATCGACAGGAAGCAGCACTCAGCGGAGCCGCTCACGCTCTTGATTATTTCGCCGACTTCGGCCGCCAGGACACCCACAACTCCATCCCCGGCAACGCCTTCCACAATGCCACCTTCGCCGGGAATGCAGGCTACCAGCTCAACGCAACCACCGATGTTCGCTTCACCTACCGGCATCTCGCTGCCTCCGGCGGCAAGCCCAATGCCTATCTGCTCTACGGCATCGCCGACGCGGCAGGATCGAAGGAGCAGGACCAGGTGGTCAGCGGAGTGCTCAACCAGCAGACGACCCCACGCTGGCACAACCTCCTGCGCTACGGCTCATTGCGTCTGAACTACGAGTACTCCGACTACGCGCCCACCGGCATTCCTCTCCTCAACTCCAACGGAACCGTGAAGTATTATCTCGGTGCGCCAGTCACCATCCGTGGCGCGAACGGCTACTCCGTCAGCGGTCAGGCCATCTTCCAGCGACCCACCACAACCTTCCCCAACTTCTCCACCAACCACACCAGCCGCGACTTCGTGTACGCGCAGTCGGACTTCCGCCTCGATGCCCACACGCTCTTCCTCGGTGGCTTCAAATATGAAGCGGAACGTGGCTCAAGCGCATCCACCGGCAGCCCCACCGGGTACGCTGACCGTGGCAACTACAGCTACGTCATGGAAGTGCAAGGTGACATCCGCAACCGTGCGTACTACACAGTCGGCACCGGCCTTGAGAAAAATGGCGTATATGGCTTCGCGGCAACCCCGCGCGCATCGCTCGGCTACTATCTGGTGCGGCCCGGCGGCGACGCCTTCCTCTCCGGCACCAAGCTCCACGCCAACTTCGCCAAGGGTATCAAGGAGCCAAGCCTGTACCAGCAGAACAATTCCTTGTTGGCTCTGCTCGCCGCGAGCGCCGCAACCAGCCCCTTGATCACGCAGTTCAACATCGGAACCGTAGGCCCTGAGACATCGCGCTCCTACGACGGTGGCCTCGATCAGGAGTTCGCACGCGGCCGCGTCCGCCTCGGTCTCACCTACTTCCACAACGAATACGGCAATACCCTTGAGTTCCTCTCGCAGACTGCACTCATCAGCTTCGGCGTTCCAGCCGCGGCATTGCCGAACGTGTCCGGAGCCTATGTCAACTCGCTCTCCTATCGCGCCCAGGGCCTCGAAACCGAGATCGAGGCAAAGCTGGGCAAGCACCTCCTCGCCCGCGGAGGCTATACCCTCCTCGACGCCAAGGTGCAGAACTCGTTCGCCAGCAGCGCTCTCAAGCCGGTATTCAACACCGCCTATAACTTCGGCGCGATCCCCATCGGCGCCTCGGGTCCGCTTAAGAACAACCGCCCCTTCCGCCGTGCTCGAAACTCCGGATACTTCGGCCTGCAGTACACGCAGTCGCGCTTCACCGCCGCGCTCAACGGAACGCTCGTTGGCTACCGAGACGACAGCGACTTCCTCTCCACCGACCCCAACGGCAAGACCTCTCTGCTCCTGCCGAACCAGAACCTCGATGGCAGATACCAGCGCCTCGAGTTCACCGGCGACTACCACGTCACGCACCGCCTCACCGCCTACGCTGAGATCCAGAACCTCCTCAGCGAGCGTTACAGCGAGGCCTTCGGATATCCGGCTCTCCCGCTCAACTTCCGCGCGGGCTTCCGTGTCTCGATTGGAGGAGAGTCGTGGAAGCTGAAGTAACCAGGGTCGCGATCACCCCCTTGAGCTCCGTCCAGCATGGACGGAGCGCAAGGGGCGTGCCGCCAGTACAGCAGGACAAGGGCAGGGCAGTGCATCTGCCCTTCATCCTCGTTGCGCTCGCGATCCTTCTCGGTGCGGAGATCCTCATCTGCACCACCTATGGCGCCGTGCATATTCCTCTGCATGCGCTCTGGCATACCCAGTCCTTGACTGAAACCCAGCACATCATCCTCTTCACAATCCGTCTTCCTCGCGTCCTTGCCTCGGCAGTTGTGGGAGCAGCGCTCGCTGTCTCAGGTCTCATGTTCCAGGGGCTGTTTCGCAATCCCATGGCCGACCCCTACATCATCGGTTCATCCGGCGGAGCCGTCGTCGGCGGATGCATCGGCATCCTCTTCCTCTCGCAACTGACGATCTTTGGCTTCTCCGCCACGGCCCTGCTGGCCTTCCTCGGCTCCGTGCTCACCATGGGAGTCGTGTACTCCCTGGCCCGCGCGCGCGGACGCACGAATGTGGTCACGCTCCTCTTGGCCGGCTTCGCCATGAGCACCATGCTTTCGAACTCTACCTACGTCTTCGAGATCTTCGACCCCAACCCAGCATCGGGTACACGCGCGTTGAATGCATGGCTCCATGGCATCATCGGCATCCCGCACTGGTCGCAGTTAGGTGTAACCACCGGCATCTTGGTCTTCTCGATGTTCGCCGCCTACCCGCTCATGCGGCAACTCAACACCCTCTCGCTCGGAGACGAGTACGCCCACCACCTCGGCATCCGCGTCGAATACACACGCCTCTGCATCATCCTCGTGGCCTCGCTCCTTACGGCAGCGGCAGTGTCGCTTGGCGGCCTCATCAGCTTCGCCGGCCTCATCGTTCCACACGTGGCAAGGCTGTTCCTGGGACCGGACCACGTCCGCCTGCTTCCCGTCACCGCGCTAGCCGGAGCCATCTTCCTCGTCTTGACCGACACCTTCGCACGCACCCTCTTCGCGCCCACTGAGCTTCCCGTCGGCGTGCTCATGGTCTTCCTCGGCGGCCCATTCTTCCTCTATCTTCTCCGTAAGAGCAAGCGGGAGTACGTCCTATGACTCCCATCATGTCGGTCGACGCCGTCAGCTTCAACTACGCCGGACGCAGCATCCTCGATCATCTCTCGTTCACGCTCACGGAACGCACGAGCGCAGCCTTGATCGGACCGAACGGTGTCGGAAAGACCACGCTCCTCCGCATCCTTGCAGGCACGCTGCTTCCAACATCAGGCAGCGTACGGCTCGATGGAGTCCCTATCGCCTCCTATGCCGCGAAAGCTCGCGCGCAACGCATCGCCATGGTGCCGCAGCAACTCGACGTCCCCTTCGCCTTCACCGTGGAGCAGGTCGTCGAGCAGGGTCGTACGCCATATCTGGGCCGTCTGCGTGGATTCACCATGACCGATCGCAAGGCCGTAGACCGTGCCCTGTCGCTCGCGGATGTTTCCGGCCTGCGCAACCGCATCTTCAACGAACTTAGCGGCGGCGAGCGCCAGCGAGTCAAGGTAGCCCTTGGCCTCGCGCAGGAGCCGCGTCTTCTTCTCCTCGACGAGCCAACCCAAAACCTCGACATCGGGCGCCAGGTAGAACTCATCGATCTGCTCCACCAGCTCAACGCCGAAGGCATTACCGTCTTCGCATCCATCCATGATCTCCACCTCGTCACGCACAACTTTTCGCACGTCCTCCTGATGGCGCCGGACTGCAAGGTAACGCAAGGCGCTCCTGCTGACGTGATGACACCGCGGCATCTGTCTGAGGCCTTCGACTGCGATCCCGCCCGTCATCCTCTGCTGATGGGAGCTGCCCGATGAACGCCTCGCATGTCACCGTGCGCGAGCTCGCCGCGTGGGGGATCGACGACAATCCCTATCGCCCCACCAGCGACGCCGTCACAACCGCGCTCGACCACGCAGGAACATTCCTCGCAACACTCGCTCCCTTCAAGCAGGAAGACCCGCGTGCCAGTCACATCCCGGATGAGGTAGCGTCGGCACTCGCCACGCAAAGCCGCCGCGCCGATCTCATCGAAGAGATGAACGGTCTCGACTGGACGACAGGCATCGTCGATCTCACCAGGCTCGTGTCCTTCCAAAGACGCATCATCCCCGGCGAAGAGAGTCTTCCCATAGCAGACGACTGGTCCTCTCTCGTTGCTATCGCCTTCGGTCCGGTCGCATCCATCGCGTACGATGTGATCGAACGCAAAGGCCCGGTTCTCACGATCCAGACAGAGAACCCCAACCTCCAGTTCCGCGCCGGCAACACCATCGAAACGCCTCTCGTGCTCCATGGTGGCAGTCCCTTCTTGGAGGTCGCCCAGTACCATGGCCGCTGGTTCCTTCGCGATGGCTACCACCGCGCCTATCGCCTCTTGCACGCCGGCATATCGCATGTTCCTGCCGTCATCATCCAGGCTAAGACCTTGGCCGAGTTAGGCCCCGTCCAGCCATGGTTCTTCAACGAAGAGACGTTAGGCTGCGTGCGCCCTCCGCTGGTCACAGACTTTATCAACGACACCCTCACGTTGACGTACACCCGGCCGAAGCTCCACAAGCGGTTGCGCGTCACGATGGAAGAAACGGTCGAGCCGGCCACAACCCAGCATCTGAAGGAGAAGACAACATGAGCATTTCAACGAAACGAGGCGATGGCGGACAAACAGGGCTGGCGGGCGGCATTCGCGTCTCAAAGGCTGATCTCCGCGTCGAATCCTACGGCACCGTCGATGAACTCAACACCGTCCTCGGATTCGCCCGCAGCATCTGCAGCGACGCCGAGATCGCAGCCTGGACCGAAACCATCCAGCGGACCCTCTTCCGCCTCGGCTCCGCACTCGCCACACCACCCGAGAGCAAGAAGACGCCTCCCATCATCTCCACCGAAGACGTGGATTTCCTCACCAACCTCGTCCACCAGATCGAGGCGACCGAAGGCATCCTCGGAGACTGGTCCCTCCCAGGAGCACATCGCGAATCCGCCGCCTACGAGATCGCGCGTGCCGTCTGCCGCCGCGCCGAGCGGTGCGCCGTCCGCTTCGTGGAGAGCGGTGGCGTCGTGGCACCCGAGGTGTTGATGTACCTCAATCGCCTCTCCGATCTCATCTGGCTCTTCGGTCGCCTCATCGAGTTCAAAGCCGGCGTGGATGCCCGTCTCCGCCCTGAAGAAAAAGCCGGACCGCGCTGGTCGAGGGCCTGGTAATGCCGGTAGATCCAACAGAAGCCGCGATGGCATCGGCCTACACGCCCGAGGAGCGCGAAGCGGTCTACCGCTCCATCTCCGAGCGGCGTGATGTCCGTCGCGGCTTCCTGCCCACTCCTCTTCCGCAGGAACTCCTCGATCGCCTCCTCGCCGCGGCGCACAGCGCCCCTTCCGTCGGTCTCATGCAGCCCACCCGCTTCATCGTGGTGCGGTCCATCGAAACACGCACGAAGGTCCATCATGCCTTCGTCGAGGCAAACCAACAGGCCTCGCAGATCTATACCGGCGCGCGTCTCGACGCCTATTCTGCCTTGAAACTCGAAGGTATCCTCGAAGCCCCGCAAAACCTATGCATCGTCTGCGAAGCGCAAAGCACGCAGGGGCACGGCCTCGGCCGACAGAGCATGCCGGAGACGGCCGTCTATTCAACCGTCTGTGCCATCCAGAATCTCTGGCTCGCCGCACGTGCGGAAGGCGTCGGGGTCGGATGGGTCAGTATCGTCTCGCCCGATGCCTTGCGTTCCATCCTCACCATCCCCGCTGAACTCATGCTTGTCGCCTACCTCTGTCTCGGCTATGTCGACGGCTTCGGCAACGCGCCGGAGCTCGAGCGACAGGGCTGGGAGCGACGCAAGGCGCTCGCCGACGTCGTCTCCTACGAGCGATACCAGGCCCGGGAGCAGCCATGAGCGCACGCGCCATCATGGTACTCGGCACCAGCTCCCACGTCGGGAAATCCCTTCTCGTCGCCGCCTTGTGCCGCATCTTCGCACAGCACGGCGTCCGCGTCGCACCCTTCAAATCGCAGAACATGTCTCTGAACTCCGCAGCCACACCCGAGGGTCTCGAGATTGGTCGCGCGCAGGCCCTGCAGGCCGAAGCTGCGGGAATCGCGCCATCCGTTCACATGAACCCCATCCTCCTCAAGCCCATGGGCGACATGCGTTCGCAGATCGTGGTGCACGGCAGGATCTGGGGATCGCTCTCCGCCTCGGACTATCATCTGCGCCGCGTCGAGGAGTTGATGCCTGCCGTACGCGAAAGCTACGCCACGCTGGCCGAATCCTACGACGTCGTCGTGATCGAAGGCGCAGGCTCTCCCGCCGAGATCAACCTCAAACAGCACGATATCGTCAACATGCGCATCGCCGCCATGGCAGACGCCCGCTGCCTTCTTGTCGGTGACATTGATCGTGGTGGTGTCTTCGCCTCTCTGCTCGGCACGGTTCTGCTCCTTGACCCCGAAGAGCAGGCCCGCATCGACGGCTTCGCGATCAACAAGTTTCGCGGCGATCTGTCCCTGCTCGCTTCCGGCGTTCATAGGATGGAGCAGCGCCTCGCAAAGCCGTGCCTCGGCGTCGTACCTTTTCTGCAAGATCTGAAACTCGACGAAGAAGATTCGGTAGGGCTCCGCATCGAACCCGGCCTGAAGTGGAAACCCGACACGAACTCGTCGCGCCCTCTCAACATCGCTGTCATCGCGCTGCCGTCCTTCTCCAACTTCACGGACTTCGACGCACTCCTCGCCGAGCCATCCATCGCCCTGCACTTTGTCCGTACCACCGAAGCCCTCACCCTGGCCGACGTCGTGATCCTGCCCGGCAGCAAGCAGACGGTGGACGACCTCCTCTGGCTCCGTGCGCAAGGCCTCGATGCAGCCATCGAAAAACACGCCATCGCGAAGTGGGTCGTGGGCATCTGCGGAGGCATGCAGATGCTCGGACATACCATCCTCGACAGCGAAGGCATAGAGCACGCTGGCACCTTCGCGGGCCTGGGTCTGCTGCCGATCCACACCACCATGCTGGCACACAAGATAACAAGCCTGGCGCACGGCGCGGTCATCGAGGGGAGCACACTGGGTGCGCACCTCTCCGGAATCCCTGTCTGCGGTTATGAGATCCACGTGGGAGAAACGACCTATCTCGAACACGCAGCGCCCTTTGCGCGCATCGCACGCCTCGATACTCCAGGCACGGAATATACCGATGGCTGCATAGCCCCTGCGGGACACATCTTCGGGACATACCTGCACGGTCTCTTTGACGAGGACGCCTTTCGCCACGCATTCCTCGCAGACGTCCGTGCCTTCTATACACTCAGCCCTGCAACAGAGTTCGCGGACTGGAAGACCGTGCGCGAAAACGAACTCAATCGCTTGGCCTCTCACGTGGAAGCCGCCCTTGATATGAACACGATCTTCCGCTGGGCAGGTCTTCGCTACGAAAGCAGCAAAGCGGAGCCACCCCGATGAAACGAGCCATCCTGCTCCCCGCTGCCTTTCTCGTCGATCAGGTCGCCGGCGATCCCGAATGGTTTCCCCATCCCGTCCGCGCGATGGGTGCTGCCATCGAGCATGGGGAAGCCCTCATCCGCCGCGATGAGGACGACGAAGCGGCACAGTGTATGAAGGGCCTTCTTCTCTCGACGGCTCTGGTGGCTTCGACGTATATCTTGACGCAACAGGCCATCGCGCTCTCCTATCGGCTTACACCCGCCATCGGACGCACTGTGGAGACTCTTCTTGGATGGACCTGCCTCGCCGCACGCAATCTGCACCAGGAAGCGGAAAGCGTAAGCGCTGCGTTGGACGCAAACGATCTCGCCCTGGCAAGACTTCGCATCGCACGCATCGTGGGTCGCGATACCGCGCACCTCGACACCCATGAGATCAGCAGGGCCCTCATCGAGACGCTCGCCGAGAGCGCATCAGACGGCGTGGTCGCACCGATGTTTTACCTGACCTTGGGCGGCGCTCCACTCGCCATGGCATACAAGGCGGTCAATACACTCGACTCCATGATCGGCCATCGCAACACAAGGTATCAGTACTTCGGCCGGTTCGCCGCGCGCCTCGACGACGCCGCAAACTTCATCCCCGCACGCCTTACGGCTCTCTATTTCGTGCTCACGTCCGCTGCTGACGCGCCAGCCTCGTGGGCCACATGGCGACGCGATGGATCCAGGCACAAGAGTCCTAACGCAGGCCAGCCCGAAGCTGCGCTCGCCGGTGCGCTGGGTGTGTGTCTCGGTGGCTCCAACACCTACGATGGCGAACTCATCGCCGCGCAACGGATGGGAGAAGAGTTCGCCGCACCCACCCCCGCAAAGGCCCGCGATGCGATCCGCGCCACAGCGCGCGTAGCCGCGCTCGCCCTCGGTGTCTGCGTCCTGTTTGCGTTCTGCCGCAGCAGGCACAAAGGAGAGCAATGAAACTACCCAGCCACGGCGGGCAGCGACACACCATCGCAGCGTTCGCCGGCATGCCCATGGAGCGCCTGCTGGACTTCAGCGCGAATATCAACCCAGAAGGTCCACCCTTCTCGGTGATACCGGCGATCCGCAAGGCGCTCGACGAAGCCTCCATCCTCGAAGAGTATCCTGACCTCGCAGAACTCGCCCTGCGCGAAGCGATCGCAACCTACGCATGCGTCCCGCTCGAGACAATCACCGTAGCCAACGGTTTCGTTCCTCTGCTCGAAACCCTCCTTAGGATCCAGCCCGTCAGGCGTTGCCTCCTCCCGGTACCTGCATTCGTGGAGTACGCGCGAGCAATCCAACTCGCCTCGACTGAGATCGTCCCATTCCCGCTGCAGCCAGACTCCTTCATCTACAACCCTGAAACGCTCGTCTCCGCGGCAAGCCATGCCGGCTGCGATGCGGTTCTGCTCGCGAATCCACAGAACCCCTCCGGCGTCCTCGCTACTCGATCCACAATGCTGCGCCTGGTCGAAAAGCTCAATGGCCTCGGCATCCGCCTGTTGCTGGATGAGGCCTTCATCGACTACGCACCCGAGGCATCCCTCTCCGCCGACGTGGACACCTTCCCGCATCTGACGGTCTTTCGTTC
This sequence comes from Granulicella pectinivorans, assembly GCF_900114625.1. Lineage (NCBI taxonomy): Bacteria > Pseudomonadati > Acidobacteriota > Terriglobia > Terriglobales > Acidobacteriaceae > Granulicella > Granulicella pectinivorans. The sequence continues at coordinate 4,102,091 of NZ_FOZL01000001.1, read as the reverse complement.
AGTCACGAAGTTCCACGGCCTGCCCGGTCTGCGCGTAGCCTATGTCCTCGCCAATCGGCAGCTCACCGCACACCTCTCCGCGTCGCTCGCTCCATGGGCCATCACCACGCTTGCCAGCCGAGGCGTCATCGCAGCATTGGATGACATCGACTACGTGCAGCAGTCTCGTCAACGCAACGAGCATCGCCGTCAAACGCTGAGCATCCAGCTCCATGCACTGGGAGTGGAGACATACCCGTCCGCTGCCAACTTCCTTCTGCTTCGTCTACCCGCACGCATGGAGGCAAGCGTGTTCTGGAACCGCATGATCCGCGAATTTGGCATCGTGCTGCGCAACTGCACAAACTTCGAAGGGCTGTCCGGCGATCATCTCCGCTGTGCCGTGCGCGACGAGGACGACAACGCTCGTCTGGTCCATGCCTTCGCATCGATCCTGCGAGACCTCTAACGAAAGCCGCCAGGGAAGCGCCTTCCCGTTAGCCGGTCGCAATCAACTCTTCCAGCGTCACATACCGAGCACGCAGCGAATCCGCCAACAACCTCGCCTGCCCCAGCGGATTCTGAGAAATCTCCGTATCGACAACCAGCGCACCGCATTCAATCTGTGCGGCAACATCCAGCGCCTCTCTCCACGGATCGCCCCCAAAGAGCGGATAATTCGCCCGGCTATCCGTCATCACAATAAGAGTCGTGTGCGCCGTCACATACCCCTTGCTCAACTCCAGCGCATGCGCCAGCGGCGTTCGTCCCCCCGTAGGCAGATACTCCAGCGCGGTCAATGCATCCGCAAGGTTCGACGTAGGTTCAACCAGCACCTCCGCGGATGTGCCGCGAAACACAAGGATCGCAACCTCGTCCCCTCGCCGGAACGAGCGCGTCAACAGACTCTCCGTTGCGCCCTTCACCAGCCGCATCCGCTCATGAATCGCATGCGATCCACTGGAGTCGATCACAATCACATGCCGTCTCGCCGCGCCTCCATCTCGCACCCGCTCATGCAGGTCGGAGGTGCGCGGTTGCAGTGACCCCGTCTCCTGCAGCGCATGTTTCACCGTGCTCAGAAGATCGAGTTCACGCGGCTGGCTCGACGCGCGTTGACCCGTAACTGGCCCGCGTCCGGGCTCCTTCACCGCAGCCCCACCGCGCTGCCCACCCTCATGCGGCGACGCAACCATCGTCGTCTCCACGGATCGCGGTGCAAACACGCGCTCGGCCGTGTAGCCCGAGTCTTCGTTCGCCCCGGATGCTTTCTCCTCCTCCCGCCTGGGTGGAGGTGGTGAACTCGGTGGCCTCTGCGTGCGGTTCGCATCTCGCGCCCGATGGCCCAGCGCGAGTGGCAACACAGCCTCAACATGATTCGCCCCGACGGCCTCCTCGCCCGACAACGCCGCATACGCAGCCGCTGCGCGCATCACCGCCAGATCCGCACGCAGCGAACGGATGCCTCGCTCAGAGACCACCGCGCAGATCGAACGCAACATCTCCGCAGAGCACTCCACCAAACCAAGTCGCGCGCGTGCCCCTGCGATCTTCTCCCGCAGTGCTTCCTGGGCAGCCTCCCACGCCACGGCGAATCCCGCAGGATCGCGCTCAAACGAAATCCTCCGGCTCACAACCTCTTGCCGCAACGCAGGCTCGTCCGGAGCGTCCACGGACACCGAAAGCGCGAATCGATCCAGCAGTTGCGGGCGCAGCGTACCCTCCTCCGGGTTCATACTGCCCAGCAGCACGAACTCCGCCGGATGCGAAGCACTCAGCCCTTCACGCTCGAGGTAGTTCACCCCCGTCGCCGCGGCATCCAACAGCGCATCGCCCAGATGCCCCTGCAGCAGATTCACTTCATCGACATACAAAATCCCGCCATGCGCCTCCGCCAGCAGACCGCGCTTCAACTCCGGCTCGCCCTTCAGCGTACGCTCCAGGTCAAGCCCACCCAACAGCCGATCCTCGGTGGCTCCAAGCGGCAGGTTCACGAACGGGGCAGGCGAAGGCAACAACGCCGCGAGCCCCCGCGCCGTGGTCGTCTTGCCCGACCCCTTATCGCCGCGCAGCAGAACCCCCAGACGCCAATCCACCGCGGCCAGCAGCAGCGCAAGCTTCATCGCGTCCTGGCCCACGACAGCGGCAAACGGATAGGTTGGAGATCTCATAGAACCGCCTCTCGTCGACGCTCGCCCTGCTCTTCAAGCAGCGTCTCTGTATCGAGCAAAATCCCCCGCAGCTTCTCGAGCGTCTCCGCGGCAGGCGCCTCCCACAACTCACGCCGCGCCGCCTCCAGCAATCGTTCCGCAATCGCATGGAGAGCCCACGGATTCGACGCCTCAAAGAACGCACGCATCTCCGGCACCAGCGCATAATGCTCCGCCAGCCCTTCGTACACGAAGTCCGGAGCGATATGCGCAGTCGCATCGAAGCCAAAAATATAGTCGACGGTGGCCGCCAGCTCCAGGCCACCCTTATATCCATGCCGCTTGATGCTCTCGATCCACTTCGGATTCACCACACGCGATCGATACACCCGCAGCGCCTCTTCCTTCAGGTCCCTCACCTGCGCCGACTCAGGACGGGAGCTATCCCCAAAGTAGGCCTTGGGTTGATTCCCCGTAAGTGCCCGGATCGAAGCGACCATGCCTCCATGAAACTGGAAGTAGTCGTCCGAGTCGAAGATGTCATGCTCTCGATTGTCCTGGTTATGCAGCGCAACCTGAATTGACTTCAGGCGTTCCGTGAACACAGGCTGCGCGTCCACACCCTCGGTTCCTTTGCCATAGGCATAGCCGCCCCAAGCAAGAAACGCCCGCGCAAGGTCGTCATCGTTCTTCCAGTTGCCGGTCTCCATCAGCGGCAGTATCCCCGCCCCATACGATCCTGGCTTCGACCCGAAGATGCGATACCGCGCCTGTGCCTGCGCCTCATGATCCGGCATCGTATGGTGCTTGGCCAGGTCGGCAAGGTAATGCTTCCGCGGAAAGTTCTGGTCGAGCGGTTCATCCAGCTCAACCACCATGCCGACAGCCTCATCGAACAGCTCGATCAGATGCGGAAACGCATCGCGAAAGAATCCGCTGATCCGTAGCGTAACGTCGATGCGCGGACGCCCCAGCTCACCCAGAGGAATCACCGCAACGCTCTCCAGCCTTCGCGATTGCGAACTCCACACCGGCCGCACTCCAAGCAGCGCGAACGCTTCGGCAACATCGTCTCCATGCGTCCGCATCTGCGACGTTCCCCACACGCTCAACCCCATCATCTCCGGATAGCTGCCCTCTTCGGCGCGAAAGCGCTCAACGGCTTCATGGGCCAACTGTTGTCCCACCCGCCAGGCTGCCTGCGAAGGCAAAGCACGCGGATCGACCGCATAGAAGTTGCGTCCCGTGGGCAACACATGCGCCATCCCACGCGTCGGCGCTCCCGCTGGCCCCGCCGGCACATACTTGCCCTCCAGCGCATCCAGTAAATGTTCAATCTCATCGCCCGTCTGTTCGAGCTTCGCCACCAGCTCCACACACGCGAACTGGAGCGCCGCTGTCATCTCCGCCGTCGCCAACCCAATCACTGCACGCTGCACCTCTTCGATCGCCTCGGCACGAAACCCAAGTGTCTCCAGCATCGTGAACAGATCCAGCGCAGCGCGATCCAGCGTCTCAAGCACATCGGCATGCGTGTAGCACGTAACACCAAGAAGCTGCCTGTCTTCCTCAAGCCGCTCTCCCGGTGCATCCAGCAGGCTCGCAAGATCAAACCCAAACGCCGTAGCCAGGCTCGCCTGCAGACTCGGCACGTTGATGTTCGCCAGCCGCGTCAACGAACGCAGCATCTCTGGCATGGGAGGCATCTGCCCCAGGATGTGCAGACCATCGCGTATCTGCGCCATGCCAAGCTCGCAGAGATAGCCATCGAGATCTTCAATCAGATGCGCGACCTCATTGCCCGTCATCGACGCCAGCGTCGTAGGCACACCCTCCGGTGTCAGCGCATCATCCCACTCATGCGTATGATCCCCACGCTCCCGCGTCAGCATGGTCTTCATATCGAGATCGGCCTTCAGATTCGTCCGTTCCACCAGCTCCCAGATCTGCTGTTGCAGATAAGGCAGCTTCGCCGGATCCAGCTTCTCCACTGCATAGTATTCGTTCACGAGCTGGTTCAACTCCGCGAGCGCACCATACGTCTCCGCGGTTGTCATCGGCGGCGTCATATGGTCCACCACTACCGCATGCGCACGCCGCTTCGACTGACTGCCTTCACCCGGATCGTTCAAGATAAACGGATACACCAGCGGCAGATCGCCCAGCAACAGATCCGGATAGCACTCCCCGGAGAGTCCAATCCCTTTGCCCGGCAACCACTCCAGCGTTCCATGCTTGCCCATATGGACGATCGCATCCGCCCCCCACCCGCCATCGGCCTGCGGCGTCGCAAGCCATCGGTAGAACGCCGCATAGTGGTGCGTCGGTGGAAGATCGGGCGTGTGATAGATCGCATCCGGATCGATGCCATAGCCACGCGGAGGCTGCAACGCAATCAATGCATTGCCCAACTCCATCGCAGCGAACAAATAGTCGCGGTCGTCTCCCCACGGCTCTTCCTGGTCGATCGAAACGACCTTGCCACCGATCGTAGGCAGCAGCTTCTTATCCGTCTTCTTCGCCGGCAAAATACTTGGACCGCGATCTTGTGGCTGTCCCCAGAAGTCCTGCATCCTGCGGCCGGCCTTCTCCGGAAACTTCGTGAAGACTGCGCGATAGCCCGTCCGCGAGAAGCGTTGCGCCCGCGCAGGGTCCAGCGGATACATATCGTCGTACGTCCCTCGCCGCAACAGGTCCTGCATCAGTGCATCCGACGTATCGGGCAAAGCCGCGATGCTATAGCGCCGCGCCCGCATCGCTCTCAAAGTTGTCAGCAGACTCGCCGCCGAATCAAGCCCAACCGCACCACCCACCTGCGCAGCCTTCGCGGCAGAGTTGGTCAGCACAAACGCAATCCGTTTGTCGCGATTTGGCGTCCTGCGCAACGCAGCAAGCCGCGCAGCAATTCCAGCCACTCGCTTCACTCGATCCGCGTGCGCCACATACAGATGTTCCGCACCTGCGGCACTCCGTTCCTTGAACGAAACCGGCACACTGATAATGCGTCCATCGAACTCCGGAATCGCAACATTCACCGCCGTATCCAGGGCGTTCAGTCCCCGCCGCGACCCTTCCCACGCGCCCCTCGGCATGCCGCTCGCAATGGCCTGCACCACCGGTATTCCCAGCGCGTCAAACGCACCAACACCATCCCCCGCATCCGTCACCGAGCCCGTGTTCACCTCACCCAGCGCAAATGAGAGCGTCGAAACCAGAACATCCGTGCGTCCTTCAATCAACCGAAACACTGCGGGCCGACCATCCTCTAGCGCCTTCAGGCTCGAAGTGAAGACACAAAGCGCGTTCAGACCTTGGCTCTCCAGTGCCGCCGTCATCGCATCGATAAAGTTGGTGTTGCCGCTCATGCGATGCGCGCGATAGAACAACACCGCGGCCGTGGGCTTCGCAGGGTCCGCCTGCCTCTGCCAGTCTTCGAACGTCGCGCCCTCCGTCTCCGGAAGATAGATCCCATGCTCCGGCATCGCACTCGCCGCGGCATAGCCATATCCAGTCAGCATCAACCGGTCGGAGAGAAATCGGAACAACTCCCCGAAGTTGGCCGCGCCACCCAGATCCAGGTAAGACGCCGCAGTCTGCATCACGTCGAGCGGCGTATGAATGGTCTCCGAGAACTCCGTAGTGTTCTCTCCGCATCCACTCACCAGCACCAGCGACTGACCGCGCGTCGCGCACGTTGCCTTCAGCCGGTCGAATCCCGGGATACAATGCAACGGCCCATGGCAACGCACCACGATCACCTTGGCCTTGCTCATCTCTCCCGTGATCAGCACATGCATCTGATCTTCGGTGCGCAGTGCGTTCAGCGAGAACCCACTCACCTTCAGCTCTTCCGGCATCGTCTCAGCGGCCTTCATCAACGTCAGCAGATCCGTATCCGCATGCGACAGCAGCATGATGGCGCCATGCGGCTTCACCACCTCCAGCGTCGTTATGGACTCCGCCGCGCTCGGCAGCCGCACATCCCAGTCGTAGTAGTTGAAGACATACTCACTCAGCTCCGACGGTGGCTGCAGAAAGCGATCCGCCTTCAGCATCGAGTCCACATACTCGAAGATCTGCCGCACCTGCCACGCGCTGTTCACTGAATGAAACCAGATGCTCTTGCCGTCGAACACAAGACTCACCACATTCGCCAGGGCACACGGTCCAAGACATCCGCCCTTGGTCAGGTGAACATCCTGTCGCATCTTGCGCCGCAGCCACTCCTCCGTATACACATCCACCGGCACAGCCGCATATCCGCGCTCCGTGATGCCGCAGCAGCATCCCGTGTAGCAATACGTAAGGTGGGCTCTGTGCTGCACGATGTTGAAGGCGCGTCCATCCGCCCGAATCACGCGCTGGCGATGCTGTGTCGACATGGCTATGCTTCCTCCAATGGTTTTCTCTGCCGTACGACCCACACCAGGTATGGCCCGCCAAGCAATGCCAGCACAGCCCCGGCCGGTACCTCCACCGGAGCGATCACGCTCCGTCCAAGCGCATCGCACAACGCAAGAAAAGCGCCGCCCAGCAGGAACACGCAAGGCAACAGGATGCGGTGGTCGGCACTTACCCTTCGCCGCACAAGATGCGGCACAATCAAACCCACAAAGCCGATCGGTCCCGTCAAAGCGATCGCCGCCGCAACCAGAATCGAGCCGGCGATATATCCGCTCCGCATCACGCGCGCCACCCGCAGCCCACGCGACGCAGCCCACTGCTCTCCCACCGCGAGCAGGTTCCAGTTGCGTGCCTGGGTCAGGATGAACACACCCAGAACAAACACAATCGCAGCGAGCACCGCCAGCGAAGCGTAGCTGATCGAATCGATACTCCCAATCAACCAGTGCGCAATCGAGAACGAGCGCGACATCCCCGAATAACTTCCCAGGATGATGATGCAGGCCGCACACACACTGTTGATCGCAATGCCTGTCAACAGCATGCTGAACGCCGAGATCCGGCGTCCGCGCAAAGATCCGCCGATCACCAGACCAAGCACCACAAACGCTCCCGCGAGCGCCCCGAACCACGTGCCTGGAATGCCCCAGATCACCGGCCACCCACCCGCAATCACCGCGACCGCCCCCAGCGAAGCGCCCCCGGTAATTCCCAGCGTATACGGCGTCGCAAGCGCATCGCGCAGCATCGCCTGAAACAGCGAACCCGCCAGCGACAGCGCACCGCCCGCCAGCAAGGCCAGCAGCGTGCGCGTCACCCGAAGCTGCACGAGAATGTCGTAGTCCGGCCCCTCGCGATGCAGCACATGCGCGAGGCTGATCGGTCCCGCACCGATCCACGGCAACACCAACGCGGCCACCACAAACACCAGAAGCGACACACCGAGACTCGATCTCTCCCGCGAAGTCTTCATTGATACCAGACCCACGGCGTCCCCGCCGATGTACTGTCGATCCGAAGCCGCGACGAAAACAGCCTCAGCCAAGCCTGATCGCGTTGCGCCTCGGACGACAGAAGGTCATACGCGATCACGCCCTCCGACAGAACAAGCAACCGCGTGCAATGCGTCAGCGCAAGGTTCAGGTCATGCGTAGCCGCGATACAAACCTTGTCCCTTCGCGCCTCCTCGCGCAGCACGCTGAAGCAATGCAACTGCTGCTCGATATCGAGAAACGTAGAAGGCTCATCCAGCAACAACGTAGACGCGCCCTGCGCCAGGCACGCAGCCAGCAGCACCCGCTGCCGCTCTCCGCCGCTCAGCGTTCCGAACGTCCTCTGCCGATGATGCCAGCAATGCGTCCTCTCCATTGCTGCCTGAATCAGCCTGTGATCTTCCTCCGACTCGAACCACCGGTCCGTATGCGGATACCTTCCCATCGCAACCAGTTGTTCCGCGGTAAACGGCAGGTCCGCATGGATCGCCTGCGGCAGATGGCTCACCCTTTGCGCCAGCTCACGCTCACCCCATGCCCTCTGCGCACGCCCATCAATCTCCACCGTGCCGCCATCCGGCTCACGCAGCCCCGCCAGAATATCCAGCAACGTACTCTTGCCCACTCCATTGACACCCAGCAGCGCGAGAAACTCCCCCGGCTGCGCACGAAACGTAGCATTCCGCAGCACCTGCCGTTTGCCATGCGAGAAGCTCAGGCCGTCGATCGCCAGCACATCCTTCACCGCTTGTTTCTCCCATCCACGCCATGCATAAAATCGAACAACAACTGCGCGGCTTCCGGTGCACGCGGCCCCGGCACAAGCAACGCATTCGAAGTCCCGAAGTAAACATGACCGCTCGCGGCAGCCTTGAGCCCCGCATGCTGCGCCCACAGCGCCAGCACCGCAGGCCGCGCCTGTTCGCGCATCGCCTCGCTGTCCTGCGTGCTGCTCAAATCGAAGATCACATCCGGGTTCTCCCGCACAATCGCCTCGAGCGAGAGATGCGGATAGCGCGGCAGCCCAGCCTTCGCGAACACATTCGTCCCGCCCGCGATCCCCAGAATCTCATTCAGATAATTGTCCGGCCCAATCGCCGTCAGGTCGCCCAGCGTGCCCTGCCTCCGGTCTACAACCACCGCAACACGCGGCGAGGACAACACCCGTGCCTTCGCCTGAATCTTCGCCAACTCCCCCTGTATCTTCCCGATCAGCGCCACCGCTCGATCCGCCACAGCCGCGGCGTTCGCAATCAGGCGAATCCCCGTATAGACATCCTCCAGCGTCCCATGCGGAACCTCGACATACGTCATCCGCATCGCCTTCAGCCTCTCCGTCAGCACCGCGGAGGCGGTTTGTAACACAATCAGATCGGGAGCCAGTCGAGCGATCGCTTCCACATCCGGCTTCATATACGTGCCAACCTTGGGCAGCTTCTCCACCTGTGCCGGATAGTTGCAGTACCGCGACACGCCCACCACCTGGTCACCCAGCCCAAGCGCAAACAGCGCCTCCGTAATGCTCGGCGCCGTGGAGACGATCCGCCGATGCTGTTGCGCATCCAGCCGCATCGTGGCAATCAAGCCAACCAGCGAACACGCAAAGGCTCGCCGCGAAAGGGAAGGGAACACACGCGAATTGGGGTGGAACGTACCGGCTATAGGGCGCAAGGCGTCTGTTCTCCGCAGAACGTTGCAACATGAACCCTGGCAGGTCTCCTGACTCAAAGCGGCACATCGTACCGGACTGCCTTCCTTCCCCGGTGCAACCGAGTGGTAACGCAGGCAGCGTCTCTTTGTTTACAGTGGCGGGACCGCGCCGGTATCGCACCGGACTTCCCTTTTAAGCCCTCATGGGCACCGTGGGTCTGACCCATTGTCTCACGCTGCATCCTGCGACCGCCGTCAGACCATCGCACCGGACCATCGTGCATCCCGCTCCGTAAGCCACCCGAACAACAACCCGATCGCACCCCACAGCACCACCTGTAACGCCCACGACGCAAGCCGAAAACGCCACAGAAGATCGGCCGGAAACCCCACCGGAACCTCATCGATCGTCGGCAGAAAATAACCAACCACGCCCACGAGCCCAACATAAAACGCCGCCCCCACAAGCCCTGCGTTCCAAGCCCCAAAGCGCCGCGCCGCAACCCGGCTCACCTTCGTCGCCAGCACCATCCCTAAAATCGAGATCGCGATCATCAGGAAAAACGCCGTGGTTCTCACACCAATTGTTTCGGGATTACCAACCGCCGGAGGATCCGCCGGATACTTCAAACTCGGCACAAACGACACCGTGACGAACCCCGCCACAGCAAGCAGCGCAGCCAGAGCCCGCGGCCTCCGTGGCCCAAACCGCCCATGCGCATACGCGAACACCAGCCCGAAAATCCCACCCAGCGACGATCCATACAACACCGCGGCCGTCAGCAGTCCAAACGTCTTCTGCACATGCCGGCTCACCACCTCCGGCTCCGCAGCCTCGCCCTTTGCCTCATCCGCGGCAGCCTCAAACGCAATCGCGCGATCCACCTGCGGCTCTCCCAGCACGCGCGCCGCAAGAAACACCAGCAGACCGGCGAGCACGCCCACCACCATCCCGCGAATCAGAAGACTACGAGTCATCGCTCAGTGGCAGGGGAAGCCAAGCAGATGGCGGCCATCGTGAACGAACTCATGCACCGAGCTTCCGCGCAGCATATGCGTCGCACCCTGCTCCGCGCCCACAAAGTACAGCACCAACAACAGCAACAGACCGCCAAACACCGCCCACGGGATCAGCTCAGACAGCGGAATCGTTGGTACAAAAGTGGGGCGCGCGATCGAGCCTGCGGTTTCAGATGCCATGGTGAAACTCCTCCGGATGCTTGCGTCGCCTTCCAGTGTAGCGCACACAATTCTCGTAAAATAAAACCGTCTATGAGCCGATACTCTCCGCCAGTCCGCATCTCGCTCATCACGCACCCCGCCACCGCGCAGCAGAAGGCCGGAATCTTCCCCAGCGACGAACCCCTCGATCCGCAGTCGCTCGACACCCTCTCCGCCATCTCCTGGCAGGCACCCGCCGCAGCCCACGCAGTTACCGCACCGGAGCAGCGCACACGGCAAACCGCGTCAGCGCTCGGCCTCCATGCAGTGGAAGCGCCAGACCTGCGCGAGTGCGACTACGCCCTGTGGAGCGGCATCGCCCTCGACACCCTCCAGACCGAAGACCCCGACGGCCTCGCAACCTGGCTGATCAACCCATCCGCCCGTCCCCATCAGGGCGAGTCCTTCCTCAGCCAGATCGAGCGCATAAGCAACTGGATCGAGTCGCACCGCACCACCGGCCACGTCGTCGCCATCACCCACACCTCGGTCGTACGCGCCGCCCTCGCCTACATCCTGCAGGTCCCACCCCATCACGCCTTGCGCAGCATCGAGCCATCCCCCCTCACCCTCACCGACATCCGCCTCACCGGCGACACCTGGCGCTTGCGTTCCACCGGAGTGCCTCTCACCCAGGCACTCCTCGACTAGATCCATCCTCATCCTCACCACGAACTGAGAGCATCCATGAATCGACGCAAGTTTATCGGACTGTCCTCCACTGCATTCGCCGCCGTCCAGGCTAGGCCTGCCCTCGCCCTCAGCGATCCATCCTCCAGGCCCAACTTCCTCTTCCTCATCGCGGACGACCTCATGTTCCGCACCATCAATGCCATCAACAACGCCGAGGTCCACACCCCAAACCTCGACAGCCTCGTCCGCTCCGGAGCCCACTTCACCCACTGCTTCCATCAGGGCTCCTGGACCGGAGCCGTCTGCGTAGCCAGTCGCACCATGCTCAACACCGGCCTCTCTACCTTCCGTGCCGAACAATCCGACGCAGCCAACCAGGCCGGCGACAAACCCTGCTGGGGCCAGACCCTCCGCGAGGCCGGCTACGACACCTTCATCACCGGCAAGTGGCACCTTGACGCCGTCACCCTCCAGCGCTCCTTCTCCGAGCAAGGCCCCGTAGCCCCCGGCTACCTCCCGTCGACGCCCGACATGTACCACCGCCCCGCCCCCGGCAACCATTGGGACCCCACCAACCGGCAGCTCCTCGGCCACTGGCTCAAGAAGGGCATCTGGCTCAACCGCAAGGACGAGACCATCCAGCACTCCAGCGCCCTCTACGCCGACGCCGCCATCGACCACCTCATCAGGAAGGTCCCCACCAAAACGAACCCGTTCTTCATGTACGTAGGCTTCAACGCCCCGCACGACCCCCGTCAGGCACCGCAGGAGTACCTCGACCTCTACCCGCCCGACAAGATCGCTATCCCGCCCAACTTCCTCCCCGAGCATCCCTTCGATCAGGGCGAGCACAAGACCCGCGACGAGATCCTCGCGCCCTTCCCGCGCACCGAAGACGCCGTTCGCACCCACCGCCGCGAGTACTACGCCATCATCACGCACATGGACGCCCAGATCGGCCGCATCCTCGACGCTCTCAAGGCCTCCGGCAAGGCCGGCAACACCTACGTCATCCTCACCGCAGACCACGGCCTCGCCGTCGGCGAGCACGGCCTCATGGGCAAGCAGAACCAGTACGAGTGCTCCATGCGTATGCCTCTGCTCATCTCCGGCCCCGGCATCCAGCCCGGCAAGCGCATCGACGAGATGGTCTATCAGCACTCCATGTACGCCACTACCTGCGATCTCGCCGGCGTAGCAATCCCGCCGCACGTCGAGTTCCCCTCGCTCGTCCCCATGCTCCGCGCCGAAAAGCCCGCGCCCCTGTACGACGCCATGTTCGGCTGGCTCAACACGGTCCAGCGCTCCATCCGCACGCAGAAGCACAAGCTCATCTTCTATCCGCAGCTCAATCGCTTCCAGGTCTTCGATCTCGAGCGCGACCCCTGGGAGATGCACGATCTTGTCGACGATCCCGGATACGCTCAGATCAAACTCAACCTCATCGCCACCTTCAAGCGCCATCAGAAAGAGTTAGGCGACCCCATGGACATAGACCACCCCAGGGCCATCGCGCCCCGACAGGATTTGTAAACCAACGGCAACACCCTGTTGTCGTTGTCTTTGCGGTTGCCGTTGCCCTTCGGATGCGAGTGGGGCTTTAGCCTCACGTCGAGCCACGAACCAGAAAGGGGGCTTTTGCCCCGGGCCGTTGCTGTTACTTTTGAGGTCAGCCAAGGCATCACCCCTCGAAAGAAGTTCTTCAAAGAAAAGCCACTCTCCATGCAGACATCACCGCAAGAGGCTATCGTCATTCCGAACATCCCGCCCGAAAGGGCAAAGCACACGGAGAAAACGTGCCAATCACCATCAACGGCGAACGCATCGAAGATGCACTCTTCCTCGAAGAGTTCCGCCACCTCGGCGGTCAGAGCATCGACCCCACGCAGCCCGGTGCGGAACACGAACTCGACCGCCTCCGCCATCTCGCCGAGCGTCGCGTCCTCCGCAACGTCCTCCTCCGTCAACGCGCCATCGCCGCCGGCTTTACCGTTACTCCGGAAGAGGTCCTCAACGAACGCTCCCGCCAATGGGGAACCTCCAGCGCCTCCGTCTGCACGCAGGTCATGGCCTCATCCATCGCGGGCCACCTTCTCATCGAGAAGTACTGCCACTGGCTCACCCGCCACGAACTCCGCCCCTCCCGCGCCGAGGTCGAGCGCTTCTACCGCGAGCATCGCGAGCAGTTCCGCATCCCCGAGCAGATTGAAGCCGCTCACATCGTCTGCAACATCGAACGCCCAGCAGACGAGCCCATCGCCCGCGACCGTATCCAGCAAGCCGAAGAGCAACTCAACCGCGGGGTAGCCTTCCCCAAAGTGGCCGAGCGATTCTCCGACTGCGGCGGCAAAGCCACTCTCGGCTGGATCGAGCGCGGCACCATGGTCGAAGCCTTCGACGAAGTCGTCTTCGCCCTCAAGCCCGGCCAGCGCTCGCCCATCTTCCAAACCGTCTTCGGACTTCACATCGCCACCGTCCTGCGCCGCAAGTCCGCCGGCTACGAGTCCCTCGAAGAACTCCGTCTCAACATCGCTCGGCACATCCTCGAAGAACGCAAGAATCGCACCATCGCTGCCGCCACCGAAGAAGCCTACCGCGCCGCGACGATAGAAGGGACCCTATGAAGCCCACGCCTCCAGCATGCTGTGTCCCCAGCAAACACCGCGCCGAGCGCCTCGCCGCCTCGACGGAACTCTCCGCCCAGCGCATCCGTGCGACCGAAGGCTCGACCGGCGACATGATCCTCCTCGAAGGAGGCGACTTCCTCATGGGCACTGACGCCCAGGAGGGTTTTCCAGCCGACGGCGAAGGCCCCGTACGCCGCGTCACCCTTGACCCCTTCTACATCGACCCCACCCCCGTCACCAACCAGGCCTTCGCGAAGTTTATCGAGGCTACCGGCTACCGCACCGAGTCCGAGCTCTTCGGCTGGTCGTTCGTCTTCCAGGGTGACCTCACACCCGGGCAGCTCGAAAGCCAAGCCGTCCACGGCGTCGAGTGGTGGCGCCGCATCGAAGGTGCCGCCTGGAACCACCCCGAAGGCCCCCTCAGCGACATCCTCGCCCGCCCCTCGCACCCCGTCGTCCACGTCTCCTGGAACGACGCCGTCGCCTATGCCTCCTGGGCAGGGAAGCGTCTCCCCACCGAAGCCGAGTGGGAGTATGCTGCTCGCGGCGGTCTCGAACAAAAGCTCTTTCCCTGGGGCGACGAGCTTACCCCTGGCGGTCGCCACCTCTGCAACATCTGGCAGGGCACCTTCCCCACCCAAAACACCGCCGAGGATGGCTATCCCTCCACCAGTCCCGTCGACGCCTTCCCCCCCAACGCCTTCGGCCTCTACTCCACCACCGGTAACACCTGGGAGTGGTGTGCCGACTGGTTCGACGCCGAGTACCACCTCAACGCCACCCGGACGAACCCCATCGGCCCCCCGACCGGAACGGCCCGTATGCTCAAGGGCGGCTCCTACCTCTGCCACAAGTCCTACTGCAACCGCTACCGGGTCGCCGCCCGCTCCTCCAACACACCCGACAGCGCCACCACCAACATGAGCTTCCGTTGCGTGCGCGATATCCGGTGACATGTGCGTTCATCGAACCGGAAACAAGCCGCTTTCCGCGAAATCGCATTTTCCATACATTTGGCCACAATATCCATGCATCTGCCCATGTTTGAGCGTCCAAAAAGTTCCTGGTGAAACATGGGCATTTCCGCACCACAGCCAGTAACCCCTTTGGATCGCCACGATACGGGCAAGAGAAATTTCCCGGATAACTACAGCGGTCCGGGCCCCGGATTCCCCGCCGCCGCCCGCCGTGCCTCCCGCTTACTGAACAGCCCGTCCAGGTTCAGCGCCGCGCTCGTATCCGGATGGCTAGGGTCGAAATCCCTAAAATCATCAACGACATAGCTCGCCAGCGGAAGCCGATTCTGCCGAATCCCCGTCACCACCGCCTTCGCAAACTCATACCCGCCATACGCCGTGGAATGTGTCCCATCCGCCAGAATCTTCGGTGCATCGGCTCCCGCAGCCCCATAGAATGTTTGACTTACGGCATAAAGATCGATCAATGCCACATTCTCGTCCCGCGCCACCTCCCGCACCGCCTCCGGATACCCGCCATGCCCATGCATCGGCGCTCCCGTAGTCCGATCCCCCCGATCCATCGCCGTCACCAGCACAGGAGTAGCCCCCCGCAGCCGCGCCTCAGCGATATAAACCTTCAAATAAGCCTTGTAAGTTGTTGAAGCATCGACATAAGTCTGCGGCCAAGCCTCCTTCGAGTCGTTATGGCAGAACTGGAGAAAGAGGTAGTCCCCCTTCTTCATCTGGCTCAGAATCTTGTCCAGCCGCAGCGCATTCGCAAAGCTTTTCAGCGTCTCCCCCGACTGCGCCTGGTTCGAAACAGCAACCCCCGGCTTCAAAAACCGAGGCAAAAGCTGTCCCCAGCTCACATCATTGCCGCCATCGCGATCCGTGACCGTCGAATCCCCAGCCAGAAAAACCGTAGGAGCGGAAGGCGCGGAAACAATCGAAATCGACCGCAAAGCCGCATGCGGACTGTTGATCTCGATCGTCAGTTTGTCATCCCAATCCAGCACATTGGCCCGGTCGAACTGGTCGAGACTGATCTCCTCCCGCCCCGTCGCATTGAGCGGTAACTTCGGAAGATGCGGCGTCCGAACATTCGTCGTAAAGGTCCTTTCGACCACCTTCCCAGCAGGCACCTCAACCCGCTCCGCCATCAACCGCCCCGACTCTGCCTTCAGCGTCGTCGTGGTAGAAACCGAAGAGTCGCCAAGACTGACCGTCACGGTATAGTTCCCCTCAGGAACACGCGCCGAGAAGAAGAACGGAGCCCCGCTGGTCGTCGTCTTGCCTTGATCGCCGTTCGCAAGCTGCGCTCCTGGCTCAAATCCATAACCCGTCGATTCCGCATACAAATCGGTCGGGGCCACATGGGTGAAACCCGCTCTGCCCGATCCGAAATCGAACTTCAAATCAGTAGCTTGCGCCGCGGCACAAACCGGCAACGTCGCGCCCAACAGGCAGACAAAAGCAAAACGACGAACATCGTGCATGGCATGCCTCATAGTCAACATTCGCTTACCGTACCGAGATCAAACGCGTCTCGTGACCCTTCAGATCGAGCGTGATGGTGGTGTCGACTCCATGGTGCGTGGAGGGCAGGGAAGAGACAACACTCGTCTCCGGATCCCACACCGAAACCGTCTTCCCCTTGCCATGAATCGTAACCGCATGCGACGCAGCCTGTGGCCCCTCATTGAAGAAGAAATACACCTCCGCATCGGCAAGCCTGCGGCTGATCACCTTCAGCGACGCGTCCGGCGCATCGAGCGAAACGTCCCGCACACCAACAGCAGCATTCACCGCCTTCTCGATCGCAGCCGGCACCACCTGCGGCGTCAGCGCGACCGCCGGTGGCTGTGCCGGTGGCGTCGGTGTCTCCGGAAGCTGCGCCGACGTCTCGACGGCCGCAAAGCCAAAGTCCACGGCAGTCGCCTCGCGCCCGTCCAGCATCGTTTTCCCCGCGATCAGCGAAGGCGTTCGCCCCAGAAACAAAACCTTCCCGCCGCCCTGCGCGAAGGCCTTCAGGCGATCAAGCTCCACCTGGCTGATGACCGAAGCCGAAGGCACAATCACTGTCCGATAACGATTCCCGCTCAGCGTCTCAAGATAGCCTCTGCCCGCCTCCAAATCACTCGCAAGCGCATCCCCACCGATCACATCGAAGTCGATCTGCCTCTCCGAGAGCATCTGCTCCGACGCAACAAAGGCACGGTCCGCGTCCGCATCGCCAAGCCAGAGCGAACTTGACGGCAGGTAAAGCGCGACCGAGGCATCGGGTCTCCCCATGCTCATCACGTAACTGATGCGACGCACATACTGCATCAGCCCCGGCCACGAAGGATCCCGCATCAGGGCGGATGGACCACCACCACGGCGGGTCGCAGTCGCCGGACTCGCCGTGGACGGGTAATACATCGTCTCCACCAGATTCACGCCGCGCACGAGCTGCTCGTTCAGAATGTACCGGGCCATCTGCCCGTCTGGCTCAGGCCGATAAGCCGCGAACGTCTCCGTAAACGCCCTGGGATGCCCGTATATATGCGCCGCGCTCGCCGCCAGACGCGGAAAATCCGAGATCGTGTCCTGCCATATCTGGTGCCAGATGCTGTCGATCCCAGGAACCTGAACGTACTTCATATCGCGGAAGAACTCGCCCTCCGAACGCACCAGCGCCAGTTCCATCTCTTCGTGGTTCAAATGCACCTGGTATTCGACATGATGGGCAGCACACCACTCACTCTGCGGCTTGAAAAAACCATCGCGAAACATCTGCGAGAACACGTCGTAGTAGTCGCCCTTGGCACGCAACTCTTTTTGCGTCAGGGTGCCGGCCGTCTGGCCTCGCGCAGGCAGCGAAGCCAGCATCGCCCCCAGGTAAGGATGAACGTCATATCCCTTAATCTGCTGAAAACGCTCGAACAAGGCAGGTGTCCATGGCAACCCGTTGATGGAGTAGTCTGGCTCATCCCCACGGAACCCCAGGATCGTCTTTCCAAACTCCTCCGGCATCGCGTCGTAGTACTTCTGGTGTGTGAAACCCAGGTACGCGGCGGTCGCTGCCGGGTTCAGGTAGTCCTCGAGCGACTGGGACTGATCCTTCTGGTGCGTTGGATTGGTGTCGCTCCTGGTCGGCGAAGTGCGGAACACATGCTCGACCACCAGAACCTCCCAATCTGACCCGGTCGGCGCGGCCCACGTCAGGGTCTCGCCGTCAATCTTCACCGGCTGTTGCTGGCCCGTGGAGCTAACCGCCACGGCTGCAACCACATCCGGCCCCACTGCCTGTCTCAGCGTAGCCCCGCCCTTCACCGGCAGACGTTTGGCAATTGAGAGGGCCTGCATCCGTAACGCGGGCTTGTCAGTCGTGAACTTGCCTCCGGCAAATCCGCTCGGATAGCCGATATCGTCCACGATCCATACCCGCATCGACCTCTTCTTTGCTTCGCCGACAAACTGTTTGAAGAAAGCAAGATACTCCGGTGAAAGGTAGGTCTGCAGCATGCCTCCGCCAGCCTGCACCGTCACTGCCTGGAACCCGAGACCTTTCATCGTGTCGAGGTCGTGTTGGACTGTCTCGATCGTCGCCGCCCCATTGAGCCCGTAGTAGGGTTCCGGGCCATACTCCGGCGGAGGCGCCGCCCACACCTTGGCAACGTCAGTCGCCGTCGGCATCTGCATCCGCTGCCAGGGCTGTTGCGCATAGGCCGAACCGAAAAACACGGCACACGCCGCAAGTTTCACCGCATTGTTAAGAGTTCGACCGCTCATCCGGATACAGCCTCCGCACCGAGTTATACATGGTTCGGACGAAGTATAGGAAATAGTTTTCCATTTGAAAATAGGCGTCGTGCGACGGACCAGACCTCTATGCCAAATGCTAGAATCGCGGTCGACACCACTATGTTGCCCGCCGATGTCCAGGAAGAAATCCGCACCGAACTGACCCCGGAGGCTATCCGCGAACAGCTTGAGATTCTGGTGCGGGACCACGTCTTCCGTTCCAGCAAGCGGTCGGTGCAGTTTCTCCGGGATGTCGTCGAAGAGACGCTGCGGGGTGCGGCTGAACATATCAAGGAACGCACGATCGGCGTCGAGGTCTTCGGTCGCGAACCCTCGTACGACACCAACGTCGACCACGTCGTCCGCACGGCGGCCATTGAGCTCCGCAAGCGGTTGGCGATCTACTACGGCGACCCGAAACATCGCTCGGAACTGCGCATGAGCCTCGTTCCTGGCTCGTACGTCCCACACTTCGCGCCGCCGTCCGAGGTTGAACCTGCTCCGGAGATGCCGCACGCACTCCCCGCCGCTGCCGAAGAGTCCGCGCCAGGAATCGAGCCAGTGCCGGTACGACGGGTTCTGCCCTGGGTGATGGCCGGAACAACTGTGGTTTTGCTCGCCTGCATCCTTCTTGGTTATCGCTGGTTGCACGCACCAGGCGCGCAGGACCTGTTCTGGGCACCGGTTGTCGATACGCCGGGAACGGTGCTTATCGCCGTCGGCGACGTCCCCAATGGACCTCCCAGCCCGCCCGTTGCGGGGGAGGGACGACCGGGAGACATCCCCGTCATCCATAAGACCTCATCCCCCTCCGTGCCGTTCGCCGATATGGTCACCGTCGCCCGGGTGCTCGGCATCCTGGACTCCCGAGGCAAGAAGGTCATCATCCGACAGGAGTCGGTCAGCTCCTTCTCCGACCTGCGCGAAGGTCCAGTTGTCCTGATCGGTGCCTTCAACAACGAGTGGAGCCTCCGTCTCAGCCGTCAGATGCGCTATACCCTCGCTCTCGATCCAGATCAACACCTCATCTATATAAGAGATACGAAGAATCCCGACCAGCGCACGTGGGCCTGGGGGACGGATAAATCGACCCAACATCAGGGGGAGTCCGGGGGGCCACCTCTTCAGGACTACGCCCTGATCTCTCGGATCTGGAACTCCGAGACCGGTCACATCGTGGTCGTCATCGGAGGCCTATACACCTACGGCACCCAGGCCGCAGGGGAACTCCTCAGCAACCCGCAACTGATGCAGGCAGTCGCCAAAGCCGCTCCTCTGGACAAGGCGCACGCCAATCTCCAGATCGTCCTGGGCACGACCGTCACCGACGGAACACCGGGTCCGCCAAGGGTGTTGGCCGTCTCGCAAGAGTAAATTGCCAATAAAAGCGCAATTCCTGACAGTCAGGAACCGTGTCTGTCTCACGTGTGGTCTCCCTGCCACCGTACAAACCTCACGCTTGAGCTCATCCCCTTCCGTTCGTTGCGAAAGATATGAGGGGTGGCCAGGGAAGACCTTCAGGGGAGACCGCAATGACCCATCGCCGCACCAGAATTCTGGCTTTCATCGTCTTTTGTACCCTCACTCTCTTTGCATCGCAGGGTGCCTTTGCCCAGGGGCTTGGACGCATCAGTGGCGTCGTGACCGATCCGTCGGGTGCCTCTGTCGGCAAGGCGACGGTCACGGCTACACGGAGCGGCACCGGTGAAGTGACCGAGGTGACCAGCGACGCCGGAGGTTCCTATGTCTTCCCGTCGCTTCCACCGGCCCAGTACAACGTGTCGGCCAAGGCTGCCGGCTTCTCCCAATTCAGGGCGCCCGATACCGTTCTCCAGGCCGATCAAGCCCTGACGCTCAATATCGTCCTCAAGCTGGGTGCCTCTACTGAGGTGGTTACCGTGACCTCCGCCGCGCCGCAGATCGACGTCACCACCGGAACGCTCTCGCAGGTCATCGATGAGCGCCGCGTGAACGATCTCCCGCTCAATGGACGCAACGCCGCCGCGCTCACCGTTCTGGTCCCGGGCGTCGTGGTTGCCCCCAGCGCCAACATCGATCAAGGCCAGACCAAGACATTCCCCACCGTCGCCGCCGTGACCATCAATGGCACACGCGCCAACCAGGTGAATTACATGCTCGATGGAGGCAACAACGTTGACGAGTACACGAACGTCAACGCGCCCTTCCCATTCCCCGACGTCCTCCAGGAGTTTTCGGTGCAGACCTCCAACTACAGCGCCGAGTATGGCCAGAATGCTGGCGGCGTGGTCAACATCATCACCCGTGGCGGCGGTAATCGGTTCCATGGAGATGCATTTGAGTTCGTCCGCAACCGCGTATTCAACGCGGCGAACTACTTCGCCTACAACAACGGCGTCAAGACAGTCGACCCCCTGAAGCGCAATCAGTTCGGTGGAACCCTCAACGGTCCAATCTCCATTCCGCACCTCTACGAGGGCAAGGATAAGTCCTTCTTTTCCTTCGGGGTACAGGCTACCCGTCTGCGGACCAACGGCGTGGGCGGAACTGCTTTCCTGCCGACACCTGCGCAGTTGGCTGGAACCTTTACCGGCCTTTCAAGCCCCATCATCAACCCGTTGACGAAGACCGCTTATCCCTGCACTCCCACCGGGACGACCTATACCTGCCAGATCAACCCGGCCGACTACTCCAAGCCGTCGCTCGCGCTCCTCAAATATCTGCCCACCATCTCTGGTGCCGACGGGACGTACCAGTTCTTCCGCCCCAGCAAGCAGAATTTCATCGAGTACACGGGCCGCGTGGACCACGCCGTCACCTCGCGGGACCGCCTTACGCTGCGGTACTTCTACGACAGCTTCGACAACGCCGGTGTGCTGAATCTTGCGAATCTGCTCAGCTATTCGGATCAGGCATCCATCCGCTACCACAACGCGCTCGTCTCCGAGACCCACACCTTCAGCTCCAGCCTGCTGAACAACTTCTCGCTCAGCTATCAGATCGAGAACGCCTCCCGTGGACCCGTTGCCGGCGCGCCCTCGGTTGCTGACTTCGGTGTCAACATCTGGCAGCCTGCCTTCAAACAGATCAACCAGATCGCGGTCGCCAGCTACTTCACTATCGGCGACAACCCCGCCGCCAGCTTTCGTCGCAACAACTACACTCTGGCGGATGACCTGCACTGGGTGAAGGGCAATCACAGCCTCAGCTTCGGCTTTCACGGCGAACTCGCCAAGGTGGACGTCGACAATCAGTTCCAGCAGCCCGGGCAATTCCAGTTTGGCAGCAACCTCCTGGTTTCAAACCCCTTAGCCGACTTTCTCCTCGGTGGCCTCACCGGATTCCAGCAGGCCTCCGGACAATACTTCAATAACCGTTATCACGTCACCGGCTACTACGCGCAGGATAGCTGGAAGGTGAACCGCCACCTCACGCTCAACTACGGCATCCGGTACGAGCCCTTCTCGCCGCAGCATGAGGTAAAGGGACGCCAGGGCATGTTCGACCCCGCCCGCCGTGCCGCCGGCACCATCTCCATCACGCATCCCACCGCGCTCGCCGGACTCGTCTTCCCGGGCGACCCAGGATTCATCAACAACATGGTGCCGGCTATCCTGACGCACTTCATGCCTCGTTTCGGCTTTGCGTATGATGTGTTCGGTGATGGCCGGACCTCTGTTCGCGGCGGCTTCGGTCAGTTCTACGACACCCGCCTTCCCGGCGTCTTCGATAACATCTTTGCCAATTCGGTTCCGTTCGTCGCGGCGGTCAACGTTACGTTCCCGTCGGGCGCTCCGGCTGACTTCGTCAATCCGTATAACAGCATCTCGGGCGGCAATCCGTTTCCTGCACCACAGCCCCCTCCGGCCAACTACTTCACGCTGGGCAACTACCAGGCGCAGAGCTACAGCACTTTCAGCCCATCGACCTTCCGCCTGCCGGTCAGCTATTCCACGAACCTGACGGTGGAACAGCAGTTCACGAACACGATCTCCGGACACTTCGCCTATGTGGGGTCGCGCAGCCTGCACCAGTATGTGCCGACTGACATCAACCCCACCTACAACCAGGGTGCGGCGGCCGGACAGCGCGTCTACTTCTCCACGATCCCAACCCAGAACTACCCCAACCAGATCGCCACGACCGACACCGGTGGCAACGCAATCTACCACTCACTCCAGGCTTCGTTGCAGAAGCGCGTCAGCCAGGGACTCACTGCTTTTGTGAACTACACCTGGTCGAAGGCGATCGACAACTTCCCGTTCGGTGCTTCGGCGACGGCTGTCGTTCCCGGTAACGGGTATGTGTTGCCAATCTACGAGCCGAACTACAAGCGTCTGGACCGCGGTCCTTCGGACTATGACCATCGCAACGTGCTCACCGTCTCTTATGTCTGGCAGCTTCCAAAGTGGAAGGGCGGCAACGCCTGGACGCGTTACGTCGTCAATGGCTGGCAGACCAATGGCATCTTCGCGATGCGCTCGGGTGATCCTCTCACGGTCACCGGAACGACCGGCAACAGCGGAACCAGTCTGAACCGCGAGCGCGCCGTATGGAACGGGCAAACTGCGTACGGTGGCAATGCCTGCGCAGGCATCTCGACGCCATGCAAGAACTACCTGAATCCAGCCAACTTCTCCTCTAACCCCAAGTACACTGCGAACTTGCCTCTTTCGTATGGCAACGTGACGAAGGGAAGCTTCGTGGGGCCGCGCTATGCCAACTGGGACGTGAGCATCATGCGTCTCTTTCCCATCCGTGAGGCGACGCAGTTCCAGTTCCGTGCGGAGTACTTCAACGTGTTGAACCACACGAACTTCGGGGATCCCAACCAGTCGCAGGCCAACGGCGCCTTCGGTCGAGTGACCTCGACCAACGGTGATCCACGTATCGCGCAGATGTCGATGAAGCTTCTCTTCTAGTTCTGTGAAGGGTGGGGGCGCATTGCCTTCACCCTCTTTTTCAAAGGCAAGAACTTGCACGATTGCCGAAGACTCGAGGGCGCCGCGTGAAGATCCTGAAGTCCCTGATCCTGTTTTGCTGTTGTACCTCACTTTCCGCGCAGACGTATAAGAATCCCGTACTCCTGGCCGATTACTCCGATCCCGATGTCATCCGCGATGGCAACGATTACTACCTGATCGCCTCAAGCTTTCACTTCGTTCCTGGTATTCCGATCCTGCATTCGAAGGATCTTGTGCATTGGGAGCTCTCCGGGCACGTCGTCCAGCGCCTGAACTTCAGTCCCGCCTATGACATGGTGGGTGGCAACCGCTATGCGGGAGGTATCTGGGCACCCTCCGTGCGATTTCACCAAGGGCTTTTTTACGTCTACTTCCCAACGCCTGCGGAAGGCATCTTCGTCAGTACCGCGCCGAAAATGACAGGACCATGGACCGAGCCCGTGGCGGTGATCGCCGGACCTGGGTTCGAGGATCCGTGTCCATTCTGGGATGACGATGGCAAGGCCTGGCTCGTACACTCCCGTCTGGGCGCTGGTCCGCTAATCCTGCATCGGATGGCAGAGGACGGCAAGTCCGTTCTCGATGCGGGCAGAGTGATCGTACAAGACCCCAAAGCGCTCCCGACTCTTGAAGGCCCCAAGTTCTACAAGCGGAACGGGTGGTATTACATCTTCGCTCCCATGGGCGGCGTGGGCGAAGGCTCTCAGGCCGTTCTGCGCGCTCGCAACATCGAAGGCCCGTACGAGCATCGCATCGTGCTCTCGCAGGGAGACACGAAGATCAATGGTCCACACCAGGGTGGGTACGTGGAAACTCCCGATGGACGCGGCTGGTTCCTGCACTTTCAGCAGAGGGGAGCGCAGGGACGCATCGTGCATCTGGAGCCCGTGGTTTGGAAGGACGATTGGCCGATCATAGGCAACGTTGGCGAACCGGTGAGCGAGGGGCCGTTGCCGGTCGCGATCTCCGGTGCCGCGAAGATGAAACCGCAGACTTCCGATGATTTCAACGCCCCGACGCTCTCACCGATGTGGGAGTGGAACCACAATCCCGAGGACACGCTGTGGTCACTCAAGGAGCATAAAGGATACCTGCGGATGCATCCTGGATATGCCTTCGACCTCATGCACGCGCGCAACACGCTGACGGAAGTGATGCAGGATGAAGCGCTCGACTTTACGGTGCGCATGGATGCAAGGCATATGAAGGATGGCGATCATGCTGGCATTAGCCTCTTCGACAGAAGCCTTAGCTCATTGGCCGTGGTGCAGAAGGCAGAAGGGAAGCAACTCATCTTTACCTCGATGGGCCACGAGACCCCCGGACCGCCAATCTCCACGGGAACGATCGAACTGAGCCTTCGCTTCAACGGAGATACCGTGAGCTACTTCTACAGCGTGAACGAGGGCAAGACGTTTCTTCCGCTGGGAACGCCGGTTCGCATGGCGTTCAGTTGGTGGAAGGGAGCACGTCCTGCGATCTTCTCCTACACCACCGACTCCCAGCCACACCCGAATCATTTCGTCGATATCGACTGGGCGCACTACACGGCTCAATAAGCCTCGGAGAACGCCGCGCGCATGCGTCCGATGCTGCGGTCGAGTTCTTCGTGAAGCCGTCTCTTCGTTGCTTCGCCGAGTGCCGCGTCGATCTCCCGCTGTGCCTTCTGCCACAGCGGTTTCGCCTCGGCAAGAATGGTCTTGCCGGCCTTGGCGAGAGTCACGGACTTCGAACGGCGGTCGACTCCCGCCCCTACCGTCACATAGCCGCAGCGCTCCAGCGGTGACAGGTTGCGGGTGAGCGTGGTGCGCTCCATCTCCAACGCGTCGGCAAGCTCGGAGATGGAGGGGGAGTCCATCCTCGCAACGTGGGACAAGATGCTGTACTGACCGACGTTCAATCCCATGGGGGCAAGATGTCTATCGTATAAACGCGATGCGATGCGTGCTGTCTTTCTCAGCCGCCCACAGGTGCAGCCGCACTCGTCCGTCGTGTTCATCGCAACCTCCAATCCGCCTGCGTCTATCAGTGTAGATACACCGCAGCCCTTCGGCTAGTGAGACGGTGGTGCCTTGTCTCCGGCCTTGAAGTTCTTCGTCAGAAAAATCAAAGGCGCAGCACACAGCGTGATAATCGCCAGGATGTGGAAACAGTCCATGAAGGCAAGCAGCCGCGTCTGGTTATAGAGTTGCGTGTAGAAGCGTGCGGTCGCGGCCTTCATGGCACCAGCCTGCGAGAACCCATGGACCTGGAGATAGTTCGCGGTCTGCTGGATCGCTGCACGCAGTCCCGGGCTGGATGCCGTTAGGTTTGCCCCAACGCTGGCTTGGTGGAAGTTCTGCCGGCGCTCGCTGACGGAGACCACCAGTGCGATCCCGAAGCTGCCTCCCCAGTTGCGGAAAAAGTTCGTCAGCGACGAGGCTTTGTTGTTCTGGTCGGGCCGTAGCTGCGAGTAGGTCATGACCGAGAGTGGCACGAAGAAGAACGCATAGCCAAGACCTTGGAGGGCTCTCGCCAGGGCATAGTGCTTGTAATCGGTGGCCAAGTTGAAGTGGCTGTAATGCAGCATGGAGAGCCCAATGACCACGGTCGCGCCGAAGAGCAGGATACGCGGATGGACGATGTTTCTCTGGACCAGTTGTGCCCCGACCGGAGCGAGAAAGGTAATAACCAGAGCACCAGGTCCCAGGACGAGTCCTGCGTCGATGGCGCGGTATCCGTAGAGCGATTGCAGCAACTGGGGAATCATCGTCGTTGTTGCGAAGAGACCGAGGCCGAACATGAAGTAGAAGACGCTGGATATGGCGAAGTTGCGCGTCTTCAGCATGCGGAAGTCGATGACGGGATCGTCCTGCCGCAACTCCCAGAAGACCGCGCCCACAAGCCCAGTTAGGCCGATGACAAACATCCAACAGATGAACGGCGAGCCGAACCAGTCGTCGATCTCACCACGGTCGAGCATGATCTCGAGCGCCGCTGACCCAACCGCGATCAACGCAATGCCGACACTGTCGATGTTGAGCTTGCCGTTGACCCGCACCTTCTTTCGCTCCTCCTGGAAGGCCGGGGGATCATGGACGAAGCGGTTGGTGAAGTAGAGCGAGATGAGTCCGATGGGAATGTTGATGAGGAAGACCCAGCGCCAGTTGTAGTTATCCGTGATCCATCCACCCAGCACGGGGCCGATCGCCGGTGCGGTCACGATGGCGACGGTGTAGAGAGCAAATGCCGAGGCCCGCTTGGCCGGCTCGAAGGTATCGACCAGAATCGCTTGTTCGACGGGCGCGAGGCCACCGCCACCGATGCCTTGCAGCACGCGGGCCAGAAGCATGATGTTCAGCGTGGGTGCAACGCCGCAGAGGAAAGACGTGATGGTGAACAGGGCCACGCAGGCCATGTAGTAATTCTTACGTCCGAAGACTCGTGACAGCCACGCCGAGAGGGGAAGCACCACGGCGTTGGCGACCAGATAGGTGGTCAGGATCCACGTCACTTCGTCGTAAGAGCGTCCCAGGCCACCTGCGATGTAGGGCAGGGACACGTTGGCGATGGAGGTGTCGAGCAACTCCATGAAGGTGGCCAGCGTGACGGTGAGGGCTACGACCCAGGGGTTGATCGCCGGACGGGATCGAACCTGAATCTCGGGTATGCTGACCGCGGTTGCCATGGGTTATCGTGCTCCTCTGTGCCAATGGGGCACCTGAAAGGTGTATATGCACTAGATGGGGCAGCGCCAAAGAAGATGCAGAGATTTGGCCGCGCGAAATCGCCAGGACTGGAGTCTGGGCGAGCAGACCCTGGACGAGTTGCCGTGGGACGGCGATGCGTCCGAAGGTGTTTTACGCAGGCAAAACGAGGTCGATCTTCCTCCCGTTCTCACTCTGGCCATAGAATAGCCAGATCATGACAGTCGATCCCCAATCCGGCCTCGAAAGCTGCGCTGTGCTCATCCCGGCGCGCGAACCGGAGCCATCCCTGACGAGTATCGTGTCGGGGCTTATCGACGCCGGTTTCGGTGCGGTGATCGTGTTGGATGATGGGAGTTCTGCAGGATGTCGTCCGCTCTTCGAGTCCGTCGCATGCCTGCCTCGTGTCCATTTTCTCCAGCATGCCGTCAATCTCGGCAAAGGTCGGGCGCTCAAAACCGGCATCAACAACTTTCTGTCTCAGCTCCCGGAGTTGACACATCTTCTGACGGCCGATGCGGACGGACAACACCTGGTCGCCGACATCGTTCGCGTCGCACAAGCGGCGCTGGCTGCCAACGGGCAGGTAATCCTAGGCGTGCGTGTCTTCGCCGCGGATGTGCCTCTGCGCAGCCGCTTCGGGAACCTGCTGACACGGCAGGTCTTCGCGCTCGTGACAGGAACGAAGCTGGCCGATACGCAGACTGGGCTACGCGCCTTTCCGCGAGCGGTGCTGGCCGATCTGATGCTATTGGAGGGGGAACGCTACGAGTATGAGATGACGGTCCTCGCCCATCTCTGCAGGCAGGGCAATCGCCTCGTCGAGGTCCCCATCGAGACCGTCTATCTGGACGGCAACAAAAGCTCGCACTTCGATCCCATACGCGATTCGATGCGGATCTACTTCGTGCTCGCCCGCTTCTACCTCTCGTCGATCCTGGCGGCGGGCATCGACTTTGCGGGCTTCACGCTGGCCTATGCCATCACGCATCATGTGCTGACCAGCGTCGTCTTCGGTCGCCTCAGCTCGCTGGTGAACTTCGCTCTCAACAAGAAGTTCGTCTTCCAGAGCCACGGCTCCGTCAAAGGAGCCCTCTGGCGCTATTACCTTCTGGTGGTGGGCATCGGAGGTCTTTCCTATGGCTCGATCTTCGCACTCCACACCTATCTTAATTGGAACGTCTTCGTGGCCAAATTCACGGTCGATGTGCTGCTTTCGTTGGTCAGCTTCTCGATGCAGCGGACGTTCGTCTTTCGCAATCGCCGCGAGGCGTAACCGATCTCAGCGCCCCGCCTTCTGCTTCTGCGAGAGCGACCACGCCAGGTTGTTCTTCGCGAGTTGAAAGTCAGGCTTGAGGGCAATCGCGCGTTTCGCCGCATTGATCGCCTGGTCCCACTTCTGCTCCGATTCATACGCCGCGGCGATGTTGTTCCAGGCCTCCGGAAAGTTCGGCCTAAGCGCCAGTGCCGCACGCGCTGCTGCGATGCTCTCGTCGAACCTGCCTGCCTGATTCAGTCGCAGTGAATCGTTCAGAAAGTCCTCTGGTGTCTTCGTTCCCGCAGGCTGCGTGGCTTTCGCCGTATAGGCGTTGAGGTTGTTCTTTGCAATCTGCAAGTCCGGATTGATCTCGAGTGCCATCTTCTCATTGGCGATGGCGTTCTTCAGGTCACCCATCTCCGCATAGTCCGCGCCGATGTTGTTGTAGGCCTCCGCCAGCTTCGGATCGATGTCCAGAGCCTTCTTTGCGGATGCGATCGACTGCTGGTAGGCGTGGTTCTGGTACTGGGTGAGCGACATCTGAAGCCACATGGGTGCGCCCTGGAGTGCAGGACCGGCAAGGGCTAGCTTTACCTCGACGTTCCCGGGATCGAGCCGCAGTACCTCCTGCTCCTCGGCCTTCGTACCCGCTAGATCGCCCGCTTTTGCCAGCGCTTCAACCAGCAGAGTCCTCTGCATCATCCGTGATCCGTTGACCGCGACGGCCTTCCGCAGCACTGCGATCGCCTCGGGAAGCCGTCCCTTCGCGATGAGGTAACGACCATAGTAAGCGAGGGGAGTATCGTCAGCTGGAGCGAGTTGAATCGCCCGCAGAAAGTGTCCATCTGCCTGACCATCGTTGCCCATCGCCGCCGTAACGACACCAAGGTTCACCTCGAGCGTCGCATAGTTCGGAGTCAGCAACAGAGCCCTTTGAAACAGGTCCAGGGCCTCCGGATACTTGCCGATGTTCATCTGGGTAAGTCCATAGATCATGAGTCCGCGGCCGTTCTTCGGCGACTTCTCCACGTCATCCCGCCACAGCGACTCCTCGGTCCTCCATACGGTATTCCGGACGTGCGTTCCCCACCCATAGGCTGCGAGTATGACCACGACCGCCGCACCCGCCCAGGCGCGTCTCTCACCGCGGGGTATCCACCGCCGCACAGCCTCGCCCAGCAGACATATCGCAGCCAGAACCAGCCCGACGAAGGAAAAGAACATCCGGTGGTCGTTCTCCACCTCCGACAGCGGATAGAGTGAGGTGGGCAACTGCGTCACCACGAACCAAAGCAGGCCGAACGCCACCGGTCGCAGGGCTCTCCGTTGCAGCGACGCCCATATCCCCATCGCCAGCCCGGCCAGAAACACGAAGCCGACGAGCGCGCGCAGCCCGAACTCCGTGAAAACCTGCAGGTCGGTATCGACGTTCAGATGCACAGGAAGGAACAGGGCATCACAGTAGCGAAGCCATACGTATGGCTGGGTCATCCTGTAATCCCAGGGGGAAAGGATCGACGGCGCAAAGCTCTTTGGGGTCATGTGCGATTCGAACGCCAGCAGAGCTCCTGTCAACGCGACAGCAGGCAGCGCCGCCATCAGCGCTCGCCGCGCGGCAGCCCACGTTGCACGCTCTTCTTCCATGAGCAGCACATACAGAAATAAAAGCACCGGAAACACGGCCGCAGGCGGCTTGGAGAGGAGCGCCGGCGCAACCGGAGCGAGGTAGATCCCAGTCTTCCGCAGCGCGGGCCAGCGGGCGTAAATCGTGAGCGACGCTACGCAGCCCAGGGTGCAATACAGATCGCCGCGCTGGATGACATAGTTCACGGTCTCTGCCATCGCTGGATGCAGGCCGTACCAGGCCGCGCCGGCGATCGCGATCCAGTCGTTATGCCCCCCAGGCGTGGTCCGGTCCAGAATCATCCGGTAGAGAAAGAACAGGCAGATGACCTGTAACAAAAACAGCAGAAACGTCGAAATATGGAACCAAAGCGGACCGTATCCGTGCCCCAGGGCATAGTCCAGCGCCAGCATCGTCGAGACGATCGGCCTGTAGGTCCGGTTGGCCGGCAGAACGCTGAATGTCGTGGCGTCGGTAAAGAAACGCGGGATATTTCCTAAGGAGCGGATCGAGGGATTGTCGACGACGGTATGGAAGTCATCGAAGTGGAATGTGTTGTGAAAATGGTTCGCATACGCGGCAAAGACAGCGACAAGGACAAGCGCGAGCAGCGCCATGGGCTTCTTCTTCAATGCACCAATACCTGCCAGTGGGGAACTCTCGCGAGTGTAGCAAATCCGTCTTCTATCCTGCTTCTCGCTAGGCTCATTCTGCTACGGGGATTACCCCCGTGCATAAAATTCACACGATGGAGGAAGATATCTTCCCATTCACGAGCTAGCGTGATAGGCTTCACAGCGTCAACAAAGTACATAAAACGATCCCCGCTTTTTTCTTACCGCTCTGCGGCAAACTCCCTTCGGTTGCCACATTTAGGCCCAACGCCCAAGCCCGCAATGATCTTGCGTAGGCTAGCGCGGTTTTATGTCTTCAAAAAAGCTAAAAGCCCAGTTGGGCAGAGCAAGCAAGGTATGTGGAGCGGCAAATGACGAAGCAGCGGGTGATGAAGTTTGGCGTAGCGGTCCTCCTGGCGATGTTTGGTGTACGTGCAGCGCAGGCCACCGATGTAACCCTTGTTGGGGATGCCCACGTGTACTCCGGCCGCCCCCTCACCAACTACGGTGGAGTCTCGAACCTCGCAGTGGGAAGCGGCAATACAGCGCTCATGCAGTTCGATCTGTCCGCTCTTCCGGCTGCGACCCTCTCCTCCCAGATCGCCCGGGCTTCGCTTCGCTTGTATGTGAACCGCGTCTACACGCCCGGTACCGTCAACCTCGCGCCGATCACGAGTGCCTGGAGCGAGTTCGCCGTGACGTATGCCTCCATCCCTACCCTTGGCGCGACGGCTTCAAGCTTTTCGGTCACAAGCAACGATCAGTACGTCACCATCGACGTGACGGCCTTGGTGCAGGGCTGGGTTTCGTCTCCTGCGTCAAACTTCGGCGTTGCTCTTTCAGCGCCGACGGCGAACGCTCTCTTCGACTCCAAGGAGAACGATGAGACGGCGCACGTTCCGCTTCTGGATGTCACCATCACCTCGCAGGGGCCGACTGGAGCAACAGGAGCCACTGGTGCGACTGGCCCACAGGGTATCCAGGGTCTAACCGGAGCTACCGGTCCACAGGGCATTCAAGGCATTCAGGGTGTGACCGGACCTCAGGGAATCCAGGGCATTCAGGGATTCACGGGGGCGACCGGAGCAGTTGGTGCACAGGGTGTTACCGGTGTCACTGGCGCTCAGGGCCTCACTGGACCTAGCGGTTCGACTGGTCTAACCGGAGCCACGGGTGCGACCGGGGCGCAGGGCGTTACCGGTGCGACTGGACTGACGGGTTCCACCGGAGCAACGGGAGTGACTGGAGCAACAGGTGCGACCGGAGCAACGGGTGTTACCGGGTCGACTGGCGTTACTGGCGCGACCGGCTCTACCGGTGTGACTGGCTCCACGGGAGCAATCGGCGCGACAGGCGTTACGGGCTCAACCGGCGCAACGGGGGCGAATGGCGTAACCGGAGCAACTGGCTCCACTGGAGTCACAGGTTCTACCGGAGCAACGGGCGTTACCGGCGCAACCGGTGCGACCGGAGTGACGGGTGCTACCGGTTCTACTGGCGCGACTGGTTCGACGGGCGTTACTGGAGCAACGGGCTCTACCGGTGCGACTGGATCCACGGGGGCAACCGGCGCGACGGGTGTTACCGGCGCAACCGGTGCGACCGGAGTAACGGGTGTTACCGGTTCTACGGGTGCGACTGGGGCGACTGGCGTTACTGGTGCGACCGGCTCCACCGGAGTTACAGGTTCTACCGGCGTCACGGGTAGCATTGGTGTGACTGGCTCTACCGGTGCAACGGGCGCGACCGGATCCACGGGAGCGGGTGTCAACTTCAAGGGAGCCTGGTCCAATACCCAGACTTTTGCAGTCAATGATATTGCGACGTATCCATCGACCAACGGCTCGGCGTACATCAATATCGTTGCCGTCACGTCGCTTCCAGGTACATCGCCCGACGTCGACACGACTCACTGGAAGCTGTTTGTTCCTGCTGGCTCGGTTGGTGCGACCGGTGTAACCGGTTCCGTCGGCGCGACCGGAGCGACTGGCATTGGACTGATGGGTGCCACGGGGGCTACCGGTGCTAACGGTGTCACCGGCTCGACCGGAGCTACAGGGGCTACGGGCGTCACTGGCGCGATCGGTTTCACCGGTGCTACGGGCGCTACGGGTGCCACCGGAACAACCGGTGCCACGGGCGCTACAGGTGCTACCGGTGTGCACTACACCGGTTCCTATAGCAATAGCTCTACCTACAGCGCGAACGATGTCGTCCTCTACAACAACGCTCTGTACATCGACATCTTCACGGGTGGCACCGTCAGTGCCGATCCGCCAACAGACACCACCTTCTGGGCTGTACTTCTCCCCTCGGGAGCCACCGGCCCGACCGGTGCAAACGGAGCCGCCAGCACGGTGGCTGGTCCGAGCGGGCCAGCGGGCCCAGCGGGTGCAACAGGGCCAGCGGGTGCCACCGGACCGTCGTCCGCGTCAACCCCCGCCACCAGCTTCAGCTTGGGCGTCCCTTACTCGGTCTATCCCCACGCCGTCAATGCCACGGGCTTCAACTGTTCTCCGATGGGAGGGCCAGCATGCGTGACCACAGCGGCCATTACCGGTGCCTATTCGTACCTCCCGCTTGCCTGCACGGCACACCTCACGATCTACTCCCCTGGGGCTAACACGTACACCTTGTACGAAGGGCCCTATGTGAGTTCGTCGAATCCGGGCACGTCGCTGGGAAGCTGCACAACGACCGCCGGAGGTACCTGCTCGATCAACCCGTCGCCTCAACTGCCCGCTGGGACGAATCTCTACATTCTGGCGCCCGCGAATGGCTTCTTCACATCGGCCTTCTCCTGCCAGTAACAATCAACCCGGTGTTCCACATCCGTTCTTACGATGTGGAGCACCCGGGCCGCACGTTGTCTCATTGTGATCACGATTTAACCGCACCGAAGGGGACCGCAGGCGATGAACAAGAGAAGGCTGGAAGTCGCGGCTGGTCTCCCGGAGGGGAAGATGCTCGATCGGGCTTTTGAAATGGGGAGCAGGGTAGGGCCGAAGACGTTTGCACTCTTCACCCGCATGGCTCTCGTTGCAGCGTCGCTGACCGTTCCCTTTGCGCGGCCCTTGAGCGCCCAAACGTCCGCTCAGTTACGCGCTTTGTCGAATCAGCAAGTTGCGAGCGGTGTTGAGGCGACGACTGTTCCTGTTTCTGTTCCTGCTGGTCTTGCGTACGATGCAGTGGGGAACCTTTATATCGCAGCGATGAACGATCAGGTGATCCGGAAGGTTGACCTGAACGGGATAATCACGACGGTGGTTGGCACCGGCGAGCAGGGTTTTGGTGGCGATGGTGGTGCTGCGCTCTCGGCGCAGCTTGACTCCCCGGCCGGTATCGCGATCGACGGCTCCGGCAACCTGTATATCGCGGACTCGCATAACCACCGGATTCGCGAGGTGGTGAACGGTGTGATCAGCACCATCGCGGGCACGGGCACGGCAGGCTTCTCCGGCGATGGAGCCGCCGCGACGAGCGCGCAGTTGAACCTTCCCACCGCCGTCAGCGTCGATGCTTCCGGCAACCTGTACATCGCGGACACGAACAACCAGCGCATCCGCAAGGTGGTGGCGGGTACGATCACGACGGTCGCGGGTACTGGCGAACAGATCTACTCCGGCGATGGTGGCCCCGCTCTTCTGGCCGGTCTCGATTCGCCCAACGGCGTTGCGGCCGATACGCTGGTCGCAGGCAAGTTCTACATCGGCGATACGCATAACCAGCGGGTTCGCCAGGTGGATGCCTCCGGGATCATCAGCACGCTGGCGGGCACGGGCACGAAGGCCTTCTCGGGCGACGGTTCGAGCGGTGTGGGAGCCGGCCTCGCTCGGCCCCGCGGCCTGGCCGTGGACACCAGCGGTCGCATCCTGATCGCGGACTCCGACAACAACCGCGTGCGGCTTCTCGCCAACGGTACTATCGCGACGATCGCGGGGGACGGTGAGCAGACCTTTGCGGGGGACACGGGTCTGGCGATCGACGCGGCTCTCGATACACCGCGTACCACCGCCGTGAGCAACTCCGGCCTCATCGCCCTGACCGATACGAACAACCAGCGCGTGCGGGGCATCACCCTGTCCGGCGCCATCGCGACGCTGGCCGGCATCGCTCCCAGCTCGACCGAGTCGCTGGTGCTGAGCGGCGTCACCAGCACGGTCTACGGCAGCGGCTCGTTGACCGCCACATTCAACTACGGCAGCGCCACGGCGACCGGAACGGTAACGCTTCTCGATGGCACGACCGCAGCCGGCACCGCAACGTTCAGCAGCAACACCGCTACGTTCTCGCTGGCGACCCTGACCGCCGGCCAGCACACCCTTACGGCGTCCTACGCGGGCGATACGAACAACCCGGCGATCGTCAGCGGCGTGTACCTCGTCACGGTGACGCCGCTTGCCATTGTCGCCACGGCGAACCCGGTCTCGATCCTGTACGGTCAGCCGATTCCCACGCTGACCGGCACCCTGACGGGCGTCCTTCCCGCCGATACAGCCAACGTCACGGCGGTCTTCGCGACGACCGCGACGCAGGGTTCGCAGACCGGCCTCTATCCCATCACGGTGTCGCTGACGGGCTCCGCCGCGCCCAACTATAGCGTCTCTCTCGTGACGGGCGGCCAGAGCGGCCCCGACGGTGTCACCATCGCGCCGGCCTCCAGCAGGACAGTTCTGACGACCTCGAACGCCTCCCCGGCCTACTCGGTCTCGACGACGCTGACCGCGACCGTCACGGCCTCGACGAGCGGCACGGCGACCGGAACGGTCCAGTTCCTGAACGGTGCCACGGTCCTCGGGACATCGGCCCTGAACGCCGGCG
Organism: Granulicella pectinivorans; assembly: GCF_900114625.1. Lineage (NCBI taxonomy): Bacteria > Pseudomonadati > Acidobacteriota > Terriglobia > Terriglobales > Acidobacteriaceae > Granulicella > Granulicella pectinivorans. The sequence goes on along the minus strand of NZ_FOZL01000001.1, from coordinate 4,066,744 downwards.
GTGTTGCAACGCTGCCGGTCTCGACCCTTCCCCTGGGCGTCAACTCGGTCACGGCGGTCTACTCGGGCGATACCAACCTGACCACCAGCACCTCCGCCTCCGTCACGGAGACGGTGACGCCGTTTGCCCTGGTCGCCACGGCGAACCCGGTCTCGGTGCTCTACGGCCAGCCGATCCCGGCGTTGACCGGCACGCTCACCGGCGTCGCCCAGGCGGATGCGGCGAACGTCACGGCGGTCTTCGCGACGACCGCCACGCAGGGCGCGCGCTCCGGCGTCTATCCGATCACGGTGACGCTGACGGGCTCCGCCGCAGCCAACTACACGGTCTCGCTCTCGGGTACGCCAGCCGTCACCATCGCGGCGGCTGGAAGCAGGACGGTCCTCGCGAGCTCGAACGCCTCCATCGTCTTCTCCACGCCCATCACGCTGACCGCGACGGTCACGTCCCTGACGAGCGGGACGCCGACCGGAACGGTGCAGTTCCTGAACGGCACCACGGTGCTCGGCACGGTGGCGGTGAACGCCGGCGGCGTCGCAACGCTTGTGGTCTCGACCCTGCCGATCGGCGTGAACGCGCTCACCGCGGTCTACGCGGGCGATACGAACTTCGCGACCAGCGCGTCGACGGCGATCGCGGAGACGGTGGGGTCCTCCGACTTCAGCTTCAACCTCGCCACCGGCGGCAACGGCACGCAGACGGTCACGCCCGGCCTGAGCGCAACCTTCCCCTTCACGGTCGCGCCGACGCTGGCGACCTTCCCGCAGGCCGTGACCTTCACGGTCTCCGGTCTGCCGCCGGGCGCGACCTACACGCTGTCGCCGGCCTCGATCGCGGCGGGCGCCGGAAGCACGGCGATGACCCTGACGGTGCAGACCTCGAACCTGGCCGGCAAGCTGGCTCCCGCGCCCATGCCCCGGCGCCACGGATGGCCCGCGGTTGCCCTGGGACTGCTGTTGCTGCCCTTCGGTACGCGTCGCTTCCGGCGTCTGTCCAGGCGCTTCAGCAGGCGCGGTCTGATGTTGGTCTGGATGGTCTTCGGTCTGGCGGCCGCGGGTGCTCTCTCGGGTTGCGGTGCAGGCGGGTTCTTCAACCAGCAGCAGCAGAGCTACAACATCGTGGTCACCGCGACAAGCGGATCGATCTCGCACACGGCCAGCGTCACGCTGACCGTGCAGTAAGGAGAACGGATGGCAAGCACACGGTTCGGCTGGGCTCTGTTGGCAGTTGCGCTGACGGCTTCGGCCATGGCGCAGAGTAAGCCAACGGTCGGGGAGAAGAGCAGCCGTCTGGATCTGTCGGTGAACTACGTGGCCGACATCGCCAACGCGCGCCCTGGAGCGTGCGGCTGCTTCGCCCTTCAGGGTGGAGGCACGGAGGAGGCGTTCTTCTTCCTTCCCAACGCGGCGGCGGTGGTGGATGTCTCGGTCGTCCACACGTCCAAGGTCAGCGGCACCAACGCTGGCCTTGGACTGGCGACGTTCCTGGCTGGACCACGCTATGCAATCCGTAACAAGAGTCGTTACACACCCTATGTGCAGGCGTTGATCGGCGGTGTGGTCGGCTTCGACGGACTGTTCCCAGGCCAAACCTCCACAACCGCCAAGTCCTTCGCCATCACCGTCGGAGGAGGGCTCGAGATGAAATACAACCAAAGGCTCTCCGTCCGCTGGATCGAAGCAAACTACCTCTCCACACACCTCCCAAACAACACAACAAACCAGCAAAACAACCTCAAACTATCCACCGGAATCACCCTACACTTCAAATAAAAAAACACAAAAGCACGCTGGCTGCTTGAGACAATGACAACCGCCTCAAGCAGCCAACGTACGTTTGAAGAAGAAAATCGGAAAGAAAGTTAGCGGTCGCGGGAGGTGACAAAGCCCGGCACCCAGAGCAGCGCGCGCTTGGCGTCGGTGTCAGGAAGCATGCTGAGCGAGAGCCGTGCGGCCTCGGCGTAGGCACATGCCGTGTCCATCGCATATGCGATCGACCCATGGCGATGCAGAATCTCGAGGATCTGCACATGCGACACACGATCAAAGCTACGGTCGGCAAGCACCGTGCGGATGGCTTCCCGATCGGCTCCTGTGCCGCGCTCAAGTGCGTGGATCACCGCGAGTGTCGCCTTGCCTTCGCGAAGGTCCGAGGCGACGGGCTTGCCGAGAACGTTTTCGGCTGCCGTCAGGTCGAGAACATCGTCGACGATCTGGAACGCGAGTCCAAGGTTACGGCCGTACTCGCCGAGGTGCGACTCGATATCGTCATCGGCGTGCGTGATGGCTGCACCAAGCTGCATCGAAACCTTGAAGAGGCAAGCCGTCTTGCGGTAGATCAGGTCGAAGTATTCTTCTTCGTTGATGAGGTGGCCGAGTTTCTCCATCTGGAGCAACTCGCCTTCGACCATCTGCTTGGTCAGCGAGATGAGGTAGTCGAGTACCTTGAAGTTGCGCTCTTCAAGTGCGGCTTCGAAGGCTTGCATGTAGAGCCAGTCGCCGGCCAGCACGCACTTGGAGTTGCCCCAGGTGGTATTTGCTGATGGCCGGCCGCGGCGCATATCAGCTTCGTCGATGATGTCGTCGTGCACCAGGGTCGCGGTGTGCAGCATCTCAACGACGGCGCCGAGCCGAATGCGGCTGTGATTCTCGCATCCGAGGGCCTTCGCGGAGAGCAAAAGGAGCAGGGGACGAATGCGCTTGCCGCCGCCCGACATGAGGTACGTCGCGATATCCGTGACGACTTCGATCGGAGATGCGGACTGCTGCGAGAACTCGCGCTCGATGGCGGCGAGGTCGTCGGCAAGGAGGTCTTTGACTTCCTCTGCGGTCGCGATGGAGAGCGTGCTCACTCTGAGTAACAGACTAACAGGACGTTCACCTGCATCCGGTAATCGGCCTGATGCGAAGACCAGGGCCGTTTGATGGGAGCGACAAGGTGAGCGCGGATTGAAGCCCTGCGCTCACCGCCGCGATTAGTTCGAGCGGAAGTTCGTGAACTGAATTTCGACGCCGAAGTCGCCGCCGCGGAGCTTGGCCATAATCTGCTGCAGGACGTCGCGATCCTTGGAGACCACGCGTACAGTGTCACCCTGGATGCTGGCCTGCGCCTTCAGCTTCGAATCTTTGACCACCGCGACGATTTTCTTCGCGTTGTCGGAGGCGATGCCCTGCTTCAGCTTGATTTTCTGGCGGACAGAGGAGTTAGAGGCCGGTTCGATCTTTTCATACTCGAGGTTTTTCAACGAGATGCCACGCTTGACCAGCTTTTGCGAGAGGATCTCGATGACGGCTGACAGGGTGTACTCGTCCTGCGACGCGAGTTGGATGGCCTCATCCCCATCTGCCAACTCGATCTTCGACTTCGAGCTCTTGAGGTCGAAGCGGGCGTTCACCTCTTTGCTGGCCTGATCGATGGCGTTTTTCACTTCCTGGAGCTCTACTTTGCTGACGACGTCGAAGCTGTTATCTGCTGCCATATCCTTATGTTTCCTCGAAGGCGATTCTACCGCATGGTGGTGGGGAAGAGGCGGTGGAAGTTGTTTGTTGTCAGTTCGGCGAGGGCTTCGGTGGTGAGGCCGCGAAGGTTGGCTAAAAGGCTGGCGGTGTGGGTGACCAGGGCTGGCTCGTTGCGCTGTCCGCGGTAGGGGATAGGGGCCAGGAAAGGGGAGTCGGTCTCTACCAAAATGCGGTTTTCCGGGGCTTTCTGGGCAGCCTGGCGGATTTCGTCGGACTTGGGATAGGTGAGATTTCCGGCGAATGACAGGTAGAAACCGGCCTCGACGGACCGTGCGGCGTGGTCCACAGAACCAGAAAAACAGTGCATAATTCCCTGGTTGGACGTGGGCCAATGTGTGGAAAGTATGGACAAAAGATCCTCCCATGCGTCGGCGTCGCCGTACTTCGCCTTGGCGTCGGGGCGGGCGAGCTCAGAGGTGCGGCAGTGGATGAGGATCGGCTTGCGGAGGTCGTTGGCGATCTTCAACTGGGAGATGAAGGCAGCCTGCTGGGTGGGGATGTCGGGGTTGTCGAAGTGGTAGTAGTCGAGGCCGATCTCGCCGATTGCGATGACTTTGGGGTCGGCAGCGAGGCGAGCGAGGTCGGCGAGGGCCTCCGGAGTGGCCTGGTGAGCCTCCTGAGGATGGATGCCGACCGAGGCGAAGATCGCGGGCACACCGGTGTGGGACTTGGCGATGGCGAGGGCCTGATGCATGGTTTCGGGGCCTTCGCCGATGCCGATGGCGAGAATGGTGGAGATGTTCTCGTCACGGGCACGAGCGAGGACAGCTTCTAGGTCTTCGAAGCTGTCCAGGTGGGCGTGTGAGTCGATGAGCATGCGTTGTCTTATTTCTCGCTTGGGGTGGGGGCGATGAGGCCCTTGAGACGCAGGTAGAAGGAGAGGATGGCGTACTGCTCGTTGTCATGCGAGACGTTGCCCCAGGCTGCGCCGATGCGCGAACGCTTGTTGGGGCCGATCTGGATCGCCTCAGTGACGTTGGTGTCGGTGAGGGTGGCGTAGGCCTTGTCGCAGAGGTCGAAGGAGGCCTTCAGGCTGGCGACGATGGTGGCCTTGTCGGCGGTGTCTGCAGGAACCATCTCGGACTCGAACTTTGTACCGAGCAGGGCGGAGCAGGTGTGGGACTGAGCTTCGGTGACGTGGTTGACAACGCGGGCGTAGGTGCGGATGTCGAGGCCGGCCTTGTAGCCGTAGTCTTCGGCCGGCATCTTTTCCGCCGCCTTCACGATGTTGCCTTTGAGATTGGTGTAGCTGCGCAGGACCTCACCGGCCGGACCGAGGTAGGGAGCGGGAGCGGTGGGGCCGTGGGCCATCTGGGCGCAGACAGGGATCGAGAGGGCTCCGGAGATCGAAAGGGAGGCGAGGACGGCGAGGGACGAGATGCGCTTCATGGATGGAATCCCCTTTGTGGGCAGTTAAGCTGGTGTGCAAGCTCAGGGTACCCGGAGGGACGGGATGGGACAAGGGGTTGATATATTTTGATTCGGCTCGTGGAGAATCCCGTGTTCTCCAAGCAAGGCATAAGCCGTTTCCCCTGAGCGCCAGGCACTACAAATAGCGTTCGAAGAAGTCGGCGATGTATTCGACAATGCGGTGAGCTGCGGGTGCGGTGAAGTAGTGTGTCTCCCCGGGAAGGATATGGCGCTCGTGGGCGATGCCGAGAGTCTGGAGACGCTGTTCCAGGGCACGCGCCTGATCGATGGCGACGACCTGATCAATCTCTCCGTGCAGGATGAGGGTGGGTGGGTAGGCGCTGGTGGCATGCGAGGCGAAGGGTTCGACGATCCCGCCGGATATCTCGGCAATGCAGCGGATGCCGGGGTGGAGCGAGGCGTGGGCGAGGGAGAGGAACGCACCCAGCGATACGCCGACCAGGGCGATGCGGTTGGGGTCGACGTTGGGGCGCGAGCGGACGTAGTCGAGGGCGTCGGTCACGGTCTCGAGCCACTGCGGGACGTGGACGCCGTCGAAGATGATGTCGGGGGTGGCGTGCCGGTCGTGGGTGCGGTCGAGGTAATGCGGAGCGTAGAAGGCGAAGCGGGACTGGTGGATATACGGAGCGAGGCGGTCGGGCCAGTAGGTGGTGTCGCCCCCGGCTCCGTGCAAGTAGACGATGGCGGGGTGGAGGGTGTCTGTGGTGGGCTCGATCTGGTTGAGGCGAATGGTGGTGCCGTGGCTCTCGATGGTCGTGTGCATAGGGCTCGCGGGAGATTGGAATAGCTGCAGGGAAGCAGGATCGAATACCCATTCGGTATACAGCAAGATGGGGTTGGGGCAAAGGCTCAATCCGGGTTGATCTGTTTCCAGTGTTTGGACGCTGGACAGTCTCGTATTTGTTTCGAGGAGGAACCGGATGAGTGCGGGAAGCTGCGGAAAGGTATGATCGCTGGTTGATGGGTTTGGAGGCGAAGTTGGCTTTAGAGGCGATGCTCGGACGGCTGAAGGCTGGGGAGGTCCGGGCGGTGGCCCGGGCAATCTCGTTCGTGGAGCGTGGTGAAGCCGAGGCTGAGAGACTGTTGGCGGGCTGCCGGAGCTTGATCGAAGAGCGCGGTGGACGCGGCCTGCGGATTGGTGTGACAGGGGCTCCCGGGGCGGGGAAGAGCTCTTTAGTGGATCAGATGGTACGTCTGCTGCGGGTTGGCGGGGAGACCGTCGGAGTCGTTGCGGTGGATCCTTCGAGCCCACTTACCGGAGGGGCTTTGCTGGGAGACAGGATCCGGATGCAGGGCTTTAGTGGAGACGACGGCGTTCTGATTCGAAGCATGGCTTCGCGCGGTGTTGCCGGAGGTGTCGGACGTGCGGCGGAGGGAGCTTGCCTGGTGATGGAGGCGGCGGGTCGGGATATCGTGATCGTCGAGACGGTTGGGGTGGGGCAGGATGAGGTGGCTGTCTCGGGGATGGTGGATGTCGTCGTGCTGGTGCTTGTGCCGGGGATGGGAGATGAGGTGCAGGCTTTGAAGGCCGGGGTCATGGAGGTGGCGGATGTGTTCTGCGTGAACAAGGCCGACCGGGGTGGGGCGGAGGGGGTCGAGGCTGAGCTTGTGGCGATGCAAGGGCTGGTGGCCGGCGGGAGGGCTGTTCCGGTGGTGAAGACGGTGGGGACCACTGGGGATGGAGTGGCGGACCTAATACATATGGTGCGATCGGTAGCGGGTCGAAGCGCGATACCCATATCTCGGAAGCGAGATGTGGCGCACCCTGATTTGTGGCACGGGCGGTTGGCGCTCGATCATCTTGGGATTGCGGTGAGGGAGATCGATGCGGCCCGAGGATTTTACGAGGGGCTTGGTCTCGCCGTGAATGGGGTGGAGACGGTGGAGCATGAAGGCGTGCGAGTGGCGATGATTTCGCTGGGCACAAGCAGGATCGAGTTGCTGGAGGCGCTCTCGGCGGACACAACGATTGGGCGGTTTCTGGACCGGCGGGGCGAGGGGCTGCATCACGTGGCGCTGCGGGTCGAAGGGATCGATGCGATGTTTGAGAGGCTGAAGACGCAGGGCGTGCGGCTGGTTAGCGATGCGATTCGGGTGGGTGCGGGCGGTCATCGGTATTTCTTTGTGCATCCGGCGAGCACAGGCGGGGTTTTGATGGAACTGGTTGAGGGAGGGAAGTAATGCGGGCTTTGTTGATTCATACATGTGGGGTGGAGGGTTCGGTGGCGGTGGCGGATGGGGTTGTGCTGGCAGCGGCGGTGCTGCCTCCCCGGACGTTTTCGGAGGGTGTGCTGCCTGCCGTACGGGAGGTGCTTGGCGCCGCGGGATGGACGGTCGCCGACCTGGAGGTCGTAGGGGTAGTGAATGGGCCGGGATCGTTTACCGGGGTGCGGACGGGGCTGAGCGTCGGCAAGGGCATCTGTGAGGCGCAGGGGATTCCGCTGGTGGGGGTTTCCCGGCTGGCTCTGCTTGCCGGGAGCGAGGGACTGGTGCATGCCTTGCTGGATGCGGGGCGGGGGGAGTTCTACTACGGGCGTTTTCGGGATGGAGGGAGCGAGGGAGAGCGGCTGGTGAAGAAGGAAGAGCTGGAGGCGCTTCTCGCTGAGGGAGGCACGGTGATGGCCTGCGAGGAGAAGGTGCTGGAGGAGCTGATGGGATGGGGTGTTGAGGCAATACCGGAGCCTTCCGCCGGGGATGCGCTCGGGCTGGTGTTGGCCGGGTTGGAGAATGAGGGCGAGGGGGTGCTGGGGGATGCGAACTACCTGCGCCGGACCGACGGGGAGATCTTTGCGAAGCCGATGGTAGGGCGGGTGGCCCCTTGAGCGTGCGCGTTGCGGGATGGCATGACCTGGCGGCGATTCTGGCAGTTGAGCGTGGCGCCGCCGAAGGACCGCACTGGACGGAGGCCCAATACCGGGAGGCGTTGGCGGGTGGCGTGGAAGGTTCTGCCGTGCGCCGCAGGGTTTTTGTTTGGGATGGCGTGCTGGGGTTCGCGGTCGGAATGGTCCTCGCTGTAGGAGGGGAGAAGGAGGCGGAGTTGGAGCATGTGGTGGTGAAGGCCGAGGCGCGCCGGCGAGGGGTGGGACGGGCGTTGTGCGAGGCGGTGATAGGGTGGTCCAGAGAGTGTGGTGCGGAGGCGGTGAGGCTGGAGGTGCGGGCTTCGAATCTGGGGGCGATCCGTCTGTACCAGGGGCTCGGTTTTTTGGAGGTCGGGCGTAGGACGGGGTATTATCGGGAGCCCCTGGAAGATGCGGTCCTGATGGAGCGTCCGGATGTGGCGCGGTGAGTGTGCGCTGGGTCTCCTTTGTGTGGGGAGTTGCATCATAACGTGTTGATTTGTCCGACTTTATTGGGGATTTCCGTTGCATGGACAAACAAGAGACAGAACGCTAACGAGCAGTGCGGGATACGGCCTTATAATGGAGATCTATGGTTCGTGATGGGATTTTTTATGCGCTCGGCCTGATGGTCGTGGATGTGTTGCTTTGGAAGCTGACGAGCATGCACTGGCTGGCGGCGATTCCGATTGTGCTGGCTCTGTTTTTTCTTTGGTTCTTCCGTGATCCGGAACGCGTGATCCCGACGGGGCCCGGGCTTGTGGTGTCGCCTGGCGACGGCCTGGTGACCGAGGCGGAGTGGATCGAGACGACGAGCGGAAGCCGTCTGCGTCTGAGCATCTTCCTGAACGTCTTCGACGTGCATGTGAATCGCGCGCCGATCAGCGGCGTGGTGAAGCATGTGGAGTACCGCAAAGGCACGTTCATCAATGCGATGAGCGCCGAGGCCGTACTGACGAACGAGCAGACGATGATCGTGATCGACGGCGGCGGGTACGAGGTTGGGTACAAGCAGATCGCCGGGCTGATTGCGCGCAGGATTGTGTGCGCGGTCAAGGAAGGTCAGAAGGTAGAGCGCGGACAGCGGGTTGGACTGATCAAGTTCGGCTCGCGCGTGGATGTGCTGATGCCGGCCGAGGCAGTGCTGAAGGTGAAGACGGGCTCGCGCGTGGTCGGTGGAACGACGGTGCTTGCGGAGCTGCCTTCGGTGATTCGGGCGGCGGTGTCGGCCTGATGCAGGAAGCACAGCAGGGAGGCTCAGCCGTGGACGAGACACACGCAGCACCCGCCAAGGGACAGCCGCGGCGAGGACTTTATGTCCTGCCGTCGCTGTTCACGGCCGCCAATATCGCTGCGGGCTTCTATGCGATCACGCAGAGCATCCAGGGCTCGGTCACGCAGCAGGCGTACTTCGACCGGGCTGCGCTGGCGATTGGCGTGGCGGTGATGTGCGACGGGCTCGATGGCCAGGTTGCGCGGCGCACGAATACGACCAGCGCGTTTGGCAAGGAGCTGGACTCGCTGGCGGACGTGATCACGTTCGGTGTGGCGCCGGCGGTGTTGGCCTACATCTGGGGGTTCCGGATGATTCCCATTCCGGCCCATCCGCTGATGCTCGACAAGCTGGTTTCGCTAGGCGTGGCGGTCTGTTTCCTTTTCCTGATCTGCGGGGCGAGCCGTTTGGCGCGGTTCAACGTGAGCGTGAATCCGCAGCCGAAGAATCCTGGGCGGCCTGGACGGAAATACTTTGTCGGTATGCCGATTCCGGCTGGCGCAGGCGTGATTGCCGCGGTGGTTCACTACTTTCACGGGTCGCCGATCGATGACTGGCGCATGTCGCTGTTGTGGGTCGGCCTGATCATCGGCACGGGCTTCCTGATGGTGAGCAGTTGGCGCTTCTGGAGCGGTAAGGAAGTCGGCACGGACGGTAAGAAGACCTACCGGGTCTTTGTGCTGATTGCCGCGATCGGTACGCTGATTTATCTGGATTCGGAAGATATGTTGATGCTGATTGCGCTGGGGTACCTGGTCTCGGGTGTGGTGGCGCGGTTGGCCTACTCTTGGGGCAGAGGACGGCGCAGGGCAGCAGGGTTGCCGGCATAATGGAGGGAACTCGGTTGCGGATTGGGATCGTTGGCGCGTCGTCGCTGCTTGGCAAAGAACTGGCGGAAGAGCTCGGATCGTCTGTACTGGCTGCGGCTGAGGTCGCCTTGCTGGATGAGGAAGAGGCCGCGGGGCAGTTGACTTCGTTGGGCGACGAGGCGTCGTTCATCCGAAGCGTTGAGCCGAGCGCGTTCTCGGGGCTGGATCTGGTTTTCTTTGCAGGAACGGCGGACCAGGCCCGAAAGTACGGGCCGGAAGCGGTAAAAGCAGGGATTGCGGTGATCGATCTGACAACCGCACTGCGAGGCGAGGCCGGAGCGATTGTCCGGTCTCCGTGGATCGCGGAAGCGCAGGGCGCAGGCAGCTTGATGAATCTGGGAACGTCTGTGGTCATTCCTGCGCATCCCGTGGTGGTGATGCTTGGGCTGGTCGGTGCGCGATGCACCCGGCTGGGTGTGAATCTGATGGCTGCGACGGTGCTGGTGCCGGCCTCGGAGCGGGGCCAGGCTGGAATGGATGAGATGCATCAGCAGACGGTGAATCTGTTGTCGTTTCAGAGCCTGCCGCAGGAGGAGTTCGACGCGCAGGTCGCGTTCAATTTGTTGCCTTCTCTGGGGATTGCGGCGAAGGTGGGGATGGACGAGACGGCAGCGCGTATTGAAGGGGAATACCGAGCGGCCGGTCGTCTGCCTGAGTTGACGCTGCAACTGGTGCAGGCCCCGGTGTTTCATGGGTATGCCGCCTCGGTGATGTTGGAGGCTGGCGCGAGGATGCCAGCGTCGGAGATCGTTGCTGCTTTGGCCGGAGAGCATATCGACCTTCCTGAGGAAGACGAGGTTCCGAGTAACGTAAGTGCGGCGGGTCAGGGCGATGTGATGGTCAGGGTAAAGTCCGGCGCGTCGCGTCGCATGTGGCTCTGGCTGGCCACCGATAACCTGAAGCTGACGGCGCTGCATGCAATCGCGTGTGCTGTGGAATTGGTGAGCCTGCGACCGAAAGGAATTGTGCAGTAAGGCTGGTAGAATAAGTTTCGAGCCGGGATGGCGGAACAGGCAGACGCAGCGGACTCAAAATCCGCCGAGGGCAACCTCGTGGGGGTTCGACCCCCCCTCCCGGCACCAATAAAATCAATGATTTACCAAATCAACGCATCTTCGGATGCGTTTTTCTGTGCCCAAACTGTGCCCAAAGTTCCGAAACCTACTATGAACGAATGCCAGCAGCGTTCGATAGAGCTTCTCAAGGAGAATTGCTAAAGCGCAGTTGTCGATGCGGCAGAAAATTGCAAGATTTTCTCGCACAGACGGTCGAGCGAGGGCGACTGACCGTTGGCCTTGTTGAGCCGTTCCAGGAAGTAACCAATGTAAATCGAGTTTTTGCCAAGATCACCCGCGTTGCCAGCATCAGCGCGCGCTTTATTTTCGACCGCTTCTAGCTGTGCTTCACCTTGAGGCCCGAGCGAGACTATGAATTCCCGCTTCGCAGTATCAGCCAGATCGGAGGGCCACATTACCAAATTGTCCCCCCATATGACTCCCGAGGGAAAGAGGTTGTCCTCATCGCCCCCAAGCAGTCGCACTAAGGCTCGATTGTCACGCTCATGATCTAATCGGACGCTGCGATTATCAACTTTTACGCCGGTCGCGTCCGTCTTCATAAGCTTATCGCCGTCCGCATCTATGATTGCGAGGGTGGGAATTTCAAGACCCAATGCGATGATGACAGGGCGAATCAATTCACTCTTCCCATTGACAGGAACTATGTGTGCTCCGCATCTTCGAAAACTATCCCATCGACCGGTCAGCACCATCCACGCTTGGATGTACGCTACATCCTCAAGACCCTCCACCAGAATCAGCTTTTGCGTGAAGAACATTTCGCTCAAGGAGGGTTGCAACGCCTGATGAAGCTTTGCACTGGTTGCAGATGAATTGCGAAGTGGCTTGTTCACTACGGACGCAAACCGTGCGGCAAGCTCAGCAAAAGTGTACTGTCGAATCGAGGAACAGTTGTTATCTAGAGAGCGCCTCACCATTCTGATACTTTCAAAGTTCTCGCCCGAGACAAAATAGGGGCTGTGAGTTGTAACGAGAATCTGGGCACCTTGAACCGACAGTCGTTCGAAAACGGCAGCGAGATGCCTTGCTTGAGGCGGATGCTGATACAACTCCGGCTCTTCACATCCCAGGAGTAGGACAGGGGCATCCTTGTCATCAAACGATGCGAGTTCTTGCAGCAATGCGAGCAGGAAGCTACGTTGAAATCCGTGGCCAAGGCGGGCTAGCTTTCCTTCAAAGCCACTTTCGCCCGCCAGAACACCCGCAATGGGCGGCGCGACACTGACCGCCTTTGTCGAATCATTCTCCCAAACCACCCGTAGAGTGGCTTGCGGATGGGCCCATTCAGCCAGCCGGTTACCTAGCGACTGCGAAATCCCATCAAGGGCCATCTGGTTTGCATCGAGTATCGACTGGTATTTAAGACGAGTCTCCCTCAGGAGAGTATCCAGATCGGTAGTGAAACTCAACTTTGCATTTACAGTTCTAGCCAGCAGACGGCCAAGAGCGCTCGTCTTCGTGCCAGACTCTTCTTCGGACGCGTCCTTGACGGCTGGAATGTAAATCCACTGGACGTATTTGGCTAATTTATTAGCTCCCTTGCTAACCCCGTAGAACTGATCTTCGCTCGGAATGAGCACGCATTTGTCGGGCTTGGAGGCTTCATACTCTCTAAGCCCGTTAGACATTCCGTCCTTGGTTGTTTTTAACTTAAGTGCAGCAATTTCCGGATCAGTCTTTTCTAGGTCAGCGAAGAGCGCCTGCAAATCCTTTGCCGAAGCCTGATCGCCCAGAGCCTTGAAAAAGGGCTTCAATGACTCCATTCCCAGTCGTTGGCCATATTGCTTGACCTCTGCTTTACCAGTAGCGGGATCGAAACGCGCGATGGCTGAAATAACGAGTTTGTCTTGCCGGACGTATTCTTTGAAGTCCAGTTTCGCGTCGGCATTTAGGTCAACGAAGGTGACGGTGATTTCAATTGGCTCAGCAACATCTTGCAGATGGAAATCTTGTGCGACGAGAGACGCCAAATCTGTCGGCGCACTGTCGATATTGCGGAAGAAAATGTTCAGAGCGCAGAGTACCGTCGATTTGCCTGCTCCATTCGGACCGACGAAGCAGGTATATGGATCTAGGTGCGCGACACTTCGTCTGATACAGCGAAGGTTGTTGATTGCGACAGTCTCAATACGCATAAGATTCTCCGACGTTGGTTGCGCAACGATATCCTTTGTCTACGACTTCAATCAAGCAACCTCATTTGATTGCTACACCGCCACCAGCGTCGCGGAGGCCGCACCGCCGACCTGTACGCGGCAATGATTGCTCCAGATAGCATTTGGGAGACGGTTCCGTGTTGTCATTCAATTCGGGAATTTGCGGATCAAACGGGAGTATGCCATTGCGACTGTTTACAATGAACCATTGCCAGACTCCTGCTTCTAGACGGCCTCGTAGAGCAAGACTCTGCACCTGGGAGCCTGAATGCCTGATCCACGCGAACTGCTGGTTTGCCTGCTGGACTACATCAAAGAGCAGACGAAAGAAGTTGACCCAAAGGGATACAGGCTCACGTCTTCGAAGGGGTTCCTTCGCAGGAGAGGCGATATTGCGGGCCTGCCCGGTGTCGAGTTCGACATTCGCGTTGCCGGGGATCATGTTTGGCTGCGGGTTCCAAGGTTGGCCGCCGATCCACCGCCCGATCCACCGAAGACTCACAAAAGCCTGCTCAAATTTAGTTCCGACCCTGCGGGCGCTCTGCCGTCTCTTGATGATGCTGCGCTCACGCGGCTGGTGAATAGGTCGATCCAAGCTCTCAAAGCCCAAGGCTCGCCAACCGATGAGGACATTGCCCGGTTGGAGGCACAGCACAGGGGCAATGCGGCCCAAGTGTTGGCCACCTACACCATAGCTTGGAAGTCGTGGGCGGCGGCTGAACAGCCGCGACGAATGACGATTGCACTTTATGGCGACCTCTTTACGCTGATACACCAAATGGAAGCAGAGCAGACAAGCAAGCCGCAAGAGTTGATTTGGGGTATTGGAGTCTCATCATGGGAGCTTGAGGCTGAGAAACAGCAGATTCCTTTTGAGTACCCGCTTCTAACTCAGACCATGGAAATCACCATCGACGATCAAACGATGGCGATTGATCTGCGTCCCCGTGCTACCGACACGCGCGTTGAACTGGACGCTTTTGTCGCCTGCCAGGTCGTCGGCGCTATTGAGGTTGAACGGGCTGCCACCGCTCATCTTGCCAAGCACAAGGACAGCCCGGTTACACCCTTTGACCCAGGAAGCTATACCGATGTCCTGAAGCTCATTGCAGGGAACCTGGATAGCGAGGGTGCTTACCGTGAAGTTCTGGCGCAGGGTGAACCCGTACCGGCACCGGGCGAGCATCTCGTCGTCACGGATGCCTGGGTTCTAATGTCTCGTCCTCGTGCGATCAATTACCTTTTCGATGACCTTAAGCGGCTGCAGGACAAGTTGGAGGACGGATGTGAGATTTACAGTGGGCCGCTTTCGCTTGTCACTCCGCCGTCAGACCAGCCGATTGAATTCGAACCCATCAGCTTTCGAGGGCTGTCTAGCCGGGGAAGCAGCGGTGCCGGTGGCGCTCCCGAAGAACTGTACTTCCCCCTGCCGTACAACGATGAGCAGGTGACTATCGTGCAGCGGCTCAAACGCGCTGCCGGTGTGACTGTGCAGGGACCGCCGGGAACCGGCAAGACCCACACCATCGCAAATGTCATTTGCCACTATCTCGCAACGGGTAAGCGCGTACTCGTTACTTCACGAGGTGAAGCTGCGCTCGGCGTCCTGCAAGAGAAGATCCCCGAAGAGATTCGCGCTTTGACGGTTTCGCTGCTCACGAGCGATCGGGAAGGCATTCGACAATTTCAAGGCTCTATCGAGGCGATTCAGCATCGTGTATCCCAGATCAATCCGGAACTGACGCGCCAAGAGATTGCACGGATTCAAAGCTCGATTGATCGTGCTCACTCGGAGCTAATCACCATCGACCGCAAGGTAGATGAGATTGCCCTTCAGCAGCTGTCGACAATCGAAGTTGACGGAGTACCGATGCGCGCCCAGGCGCTCGCGGAGTTGGTGCTATCGGGCCTGGAGCGATATGGCTGGTTTGAGGACTCCATTACTCTCTCCCCTGAGCACGCGCCTCCTCTGTTCTCAGATGAAGCGGGGCGACTCAGGGAAGCTCGCAGGAAGCTTGGGAAAGACCTTGTATATGTGCAGGCGCGTGTCCCTTCCGCAGATAGTTTCCCTTCGGTATCGGCTCTCGGAGACCTCCATGATGTGCTCGTGAAGAGGGAGAGCATCGAAAACGAGGTTCGCGAAGGCGATCTACTGCCTCTCAAAGCCAATACTCCAGAGGTGCTGGCTGCTACTCGCAAATTGCTTGTACTCACAGATGAAATGCTCGGCTTTCTCGCTGAGTTGGAGGAGTTCGGTGACGAATGGCCCTTCGATCTACGCACCAAATGCCGACAATCGTCATTCGCATCAGAACGTGCAGCGTTGGAGTCGTTATTCGACGATCTTGATGCACTGATCTACGCACGAGCTGAGTTCCTGAAAGCTCCGATTGTGTTTCCCGAAGCAGGATTGAACGATCCGAAAACGGTGGAAGCTGTTGCCCGTGCTGTCGACACCGGCAAACCGTTCGGGTTTGTCTCGCTTGGGGCCTCCGATGCCAAAGGGCATATTGCGGCGATTCGTATCGAAGGTCGTCCGCCCTCGACTTCTGAGGACTGGATAAAGGTGCAGAGATGGCTCGGACTTCACTTGCAAGTCCTCACCTTCAATACCCGGTGGAACGAACTGCATCAGCTCCTTTCTGTGCCGTCTCTCAGCGGTGGAGTAGGCGGCCTTCGTCAGCTTGAGGTTGTTGCGACTACTGCACGGAAAGCCCACACTTTGGCGACGCATTTTGATAAACATTTCTTGAGCGGTACACGAGATGTCTTTGAACGGATGCCGCAGACATCCACGAGCATTACCCGCTCCGATTTGGAATTTGTTCGACAGCAGTTGTTGCGCCATTTGACCTTCGCTGATCTGTCGCGAGCAGCTATGCAACTGAGCGACTTTCAAGAAAAGCTCGCAGGTAAGTCTGGCCCGATATCGGATGCTCTTCGGCTGTTTGTTGAGAAGGCTCTTGGGAATGGCGACGTGCCCAGAGAACGTGTTTGCGCTCAATATGCCGAACTCATGGAAGAGTTGCGGCGCATTGCGGCACTTGCGAATGATCTTTCATTCGTCCATGATTCCACGCTGCGGATTGAAGTAGCAGGTGCTCCCAAATTAGCTGCAAGAGTTAGGACTTCACCTGTTGCAGAATCGGGTGAAGATACCGCCTTCCCGACGACCTGGCGAGACGCATGGAATTGGGCTCGCGTTCGCACTCATCTTGACGCGATTGAGGCCAGGGATGAGCTATTGACTCTGGCAAGACGGAGGCGCGAGGTTGAGACCGGACTCGCGAGGTTTTATCAAGAGATGGTCGCCAAAGCGGCATGGCTGGCGACGAAGAAAAACGCGACACCGAAAATCTTGCAGGCTCTAGCCGGATATGCCACCGCCATCCGGCGCATCGGTCAGGGTACTGGACCGAATGCGACTCGCTATCGGCGCGATGCGCGGGAGATGATGTTCGACGCGGCTGGTGCAGTGCCTTGCTGGATTATGAATCACAACCGAATCTCGGAGGCGATGCCTGCCGACATCGGTGCGTTTGACTTGGTAATTGTTGACGAAGCGAGTCAGTCGGACTTGTGGGCTCTACCTGCGATCTTGAGAGGTAAGAAGATTCTTGTAGTCGGTGATGACAAGCAGGTATCTCCAGACGGCGGATTCATTGACAGCAGCCGCATTCAAGAACTGCTAGACCGATTCCTAGTCGATCAACCATATAAGTCTGAGATGACACCCGAGAAGTCGCTCTATGATCTCGCTGCAAGGGTATTCGCCGCCGATCAGGTAATGCTGCGAGAGCACTTTCGCTGTGTGCCTCCGATCATTGCTTACTCAAACCGAACCTTCTACCAGAACCAGATTCTTCCTCTGCGAATTCCTCGGGCATCGGAGAGGATCGAACCTCCACTTGTTGACCTCTATGTAGAGGGCGGTGTCAGGGATCATCACGACCGAAACGATTGTGAAGCGCAAGCAATCGCAGATGAGATCGAAGCGATCCTGAAAGATGAAAGATTTTCAGGTCGAACGATTGGCGTTGTGTCTCTGCTTGGAACGGATCAAGCTAAGCATATTGACTCTGCTGTGAACCAGAGATGTGATGCGGCGGAATTGCATCGCAGGAAGTTCTTGTGCGGTGATGCCCGCACATTCCAGGGCAGTGAGCGGCACATAATGTTCTTGTCTTTAGTTGTAGATCCCACCAGTTGTAAAGCGCTTTCAGGCAACATGTTCGATCAGAGATTCAACGTAGCAGCTAGCCGTGCGCAAGATCGAATGTACCTTGTGCGATCTGTCACTGCGTCTGACCTCTCAGACAAGGATTTGAGAATGACATTGCTGTCGCATTTCGATAAGCCACTCGTTATGAATACGGAGGAGACGGCGCGACTTATCGATCTCTGTGAATCAGGATTCGAACAGCAGGTTTACACGGAGTTGAGCACTCGCGGATACCGGGTGATTCCGCAAGTGAAAACCGGTGCGTACCGAATCGATATGGTTGTCGAAGGCGCTGGCGATATCCGTCTTGCTATTGAATGTGACGGCGACGAATTTCATGGGCCAGATCGGTGGCAGCACGATATGAATCGACAGCGCATTCTTGAACGTGCGGGCTGGGTTTTCTGGCGTTGCTTCGCTTCGACGTGGACATTGCGAAAAGATGAAGTCTTGTTTGAGCTGCTTCAGCGGTTACACGCAATGGGAATTGATCCTCTCGGCGCGGTGGAACGAGCAAGTACGTCGGTTGAGAAGCGTACTTGGAGGCCCCCGATAGAGGAAGCCTTAGTGAGTGCGCCTCAGAGCGGACTATTGCATCTCTAACTTCTTAAGGGCATCTGCAATATCTGTCTGCGAAACGATGGCATAGCGCTCGAATACGCTACGAGTGCGCCAGCCTCCGATCTTCATAATGACTCCTTCCGCGATCCCGGCTCGACGCAGATTGCGAGCCGCAGTGCGGCGCAGATCATGGAAGAGAAGACCCGGCACTCCGGCAGACCTACAGGCGTTCGCCCACGTCTCGCGGAAGTCCCTTACCGGCTTCCCATCGGGGCGGGTTAACACCGAGGAATCCGTAGACTTCCCGGCGACACATTGTGTCAGCAGAGTATGGATGTTCGCGGTCATTGTCACCTCGCGTCCGTCCTTGTTTTTTGTGGTGCCAGGTTCCAGGCGAATCGTCCTTGCGGCGACATCGATTTGCCCCACCTTGAGGTTGATGAGTTCGCTGATTCTCCACCCGTATGTCCGCCCCATCTCGACTATCGTTTGGAACCAGAGATCGGGGCAGTATGCGATCAGCTTTCTGTACTGTGCGTCTTCGAGGAACCCGGTACGGATATTGTCCTCAGTGAGCTTCGGAAACTTGGGGAGACGGAAGACCTTTGGCGGTGTGGCGAACATGCCGATACGGAACATCCGTTTGAGCGCAGCCATCTCGCGATTGATGGTCGCATTCGA
This sequence comes from Granulicella pectinivorans, assembly GCF_900114625.1. Lineage (NCBI taxonomy): Bacteria > Pseudomonadati > Acidobacteriota > Terriglobia > Terriglobales > Acidobacteriaceae > Granulicella > Granulicella pectinivorans. The sequence continues at coordinate 4,048,117 of NZ_FOZL01000001.1, read as the reverse complement.
GGCTTGCTCACTCTGGCGATGGTCAACGTATTTCGCTACCAGATCGCTTGTAACTTCCATGACCCGGCGCGACCCGAAGAACGGCTCGATGTGCAGCCGCCAGCGAGTCTGTACATCATCCGTCGTCTTCCGCCCATTGATGCGGTAATCGCGGAAGAGATCGTCCGCCAATTCACCCACAGTGATGCGGTCATGCGTCGGCCCGACGAAAGTATTGGTGCTGATTTCAGCCAGCCGCTTGCCCAGGATTCGAGTCGCTATGCGCTTGTCTTCTGTGCGAGTCGATTCACGAAATGATCTTCCGTTGCGGTGGTACTTGATCCACCAGACGGCGCTGTCTTTCCGCTGATAAAGACTTCCGGTTCCCCGAGGACGTGCCATATGAATATCCCCCTTGCATCCGCGATGCGGACGGTCTAGCTGGCGAAGAGATCGATGCCAGTGTGTTTGTGCCGGTCGATATAGGCGTCGAGATCACGAAGATCAAAGAGGAAAGGCGTACCTTCACCATCTTGCACGAAGGGCAATCCGCCGCCTTGGACTAAGCGCCGGAGCTTCCATTCGCTGATGCAGAGATAGTCGGCAGCTTGCCTCGTTCGGAGGAGGCGGCGGTGATGATGCGTTGGGGATGGTGGAAATCGCTGCATAGGGGAAGACCCTCCAGACTGCCGATATTGACAATTTAGTGCGGGGTCGGTATGTTGTCAAATTGTATGACATACAAATTGACGAGTGACATCTGGGAGGTTGTACATGGCACGCGAGCGTGAGCTTTCCGAGGACAGGAGTCAGGAACGTCAACAAAAGACACTATCCCTCCGCATATCGGACGTGTTGCATGATCGGTTGGAACGAGTCCGCGATGTCTTGTCCGTAAAAGCAGGCAGTCGTGTGACGACCTCCGAGGTTGCAAAGCATCTGCTGGAGTCTGCCGACGAAGAGCGCCTCGAATTGGTCGAGCTGATGCAGAAGCCGACAGATGCGCTTCTCATGATTCGGGAAAAACATGCGCAAGGAGTACGGCTCTCAAAGAACGAATGGACCTGCATCGCCTATTACGCGCACAGAGGCATGGAGTGGTTCACCGGAGGGCATTCCAACATTCTTCCTGATTCCTACATTGCGGTCGTCAAGGCTTTCCTGGCTGTCTACGACATCCTTCCCGACTCTGACACAAGACATCAGGACTACTACTTTGGGAATCTCGCCGACAGTGAATTCACGGCAAAACGTCCCATTACCAGCGATGTCGTGCTGAAGGCTGCGGCGCACTGCATCCACAAAGTAGAGACGGCCAAGAAGCCGTACAGGCCGCTGTATGTCGGGCGGAATCTCTATCATGCGCTCGACAGCGAGAACATCACAGACACTACCGCACTAAACGAAGCTCTGGCTCCCTTCTGGAAGGCTCTTTGGAGACTCGCAGCGAGAGGCCACTATAGAGTGTGCAGTCTTCCCCTTCGTGCCCCTAAAGCGGCAGGGGGTGAACACTATGAAGAAGAATCCTTTTTACCTCCAGTGTCGGAGTCTGTGCCTGATGGTGATTTCTCCCTCTCTTTCTCGACTCTTGACAACACCGATCTCTCGATACTTTTCGTCTTTCCAGGAACGCGCGGTGCGATGTATCCACTCAGCCGCTATCCGATGATTGCAGCGTTTCGTGCAATGCTGTTCGGCATTTGCGATGACAGCGAGATGCAGCATTGGGACGGTGAGATGTTCTATGCCTATACCAGCCGGAATGGTGACGAGATCGACGTCTCCTTTCGCGCCAAGGACAACGGCATTACGTTTGGTTTTTCATCCCGCGAATGGGCGGCTGTAAAAAGACTGTTTGCAAAGGCGTGGAATTCGCCTGAGGTCAGTCGCACTTGGGACAAGTTGGTCGAGGAGTACGGCGAGCTGTAAGTACGCGCTGCCTACGGCATCGGCTTAAGAAGGACACACCACCCCAGATTGGGTGCTGTGCAGGAACCTTAGTTGCCGTGCGGTAACTATCGGCAGAAGTTGGACTTCGATGCGGCCTGCATTTCTTGCTTGGAGCATCAGTACCGCACGGTAACTGCTTGATTCTTCGTTCGTCATGAACACGTTGTCGGCGAAAGGAAGCCCATATGGTGAAGCTCGCACTGCGCAATAAATCTGTCGGGACGAAGGTCACAGCGGCTGAGTTTGACGCTTTGGAGAGACGAGCACACGCGCAGAAGTTGACCCTTTCCGAGTGGGTGCGAGCAGAGTTGCTGAACATCAAGAAAGAAGACGGTGACGAAGTATTGCTCGGGGAGCTGTTGGCTCTGCGAGCGATCCTGATAAATCTTCTCTTCTCGCTCGGGAAGGGTGAGAGATTGACGGCCGAGGCAATGAAAGAACTGATCGAGCGTGCAGATCGAGACAAGGCAAATCGCGCAGCCGGACGGCGCACGGACGGAGGACTGTCCGTTCGCAATGCCGCTACTGAATAGGAAGTGAGGGCCTGAATATGTCGGAATGGGGACGGAAGGAATACTCGAAAGCATGGCCGAGCCGGACGCCGGTTTGGACGTGGATGGCAACGCTGCTATCGCTGGCTTTCTTCGTCGGTATGCTGACGCTCCAATACGAGGCGAGCTGGACGGCGGCGGAGCGTCTGTATCTGACGGACTACCTAAAGAGCGGAGCGCGGGGCAAGGCGTCTGCAACGGCAGCGAGCAAGTACACGCTGCTGGAGGCTGTGGTCGGCAAGGGCCAGCGCCTTGTGATGGACGACGAGATAGAGCCGATTCCATCGTTGGACGGTAGGCCGGGTTACAGGCTGACGGACGAGGGTGTGAAGCACGGCATCGCGCGGCTGACCTGGGTGAGGGGTACGTTCAACGACCGGATGCTGCATCGGGTCATGGGTGAGGCCGTCTATGAGAATGTCGGGAGCTGGGAGTTCTACCGGCTTCCCTTGTCCCTCGCAGTGGCGTTCTTCGTTCTTGCGCTGTTCTTAGCCGTGCCGAAGGACCGGGCGCGGAGGATGATTTGGAAGCATGGCCGGAGGCTACGCGGGCCGGAGCTGGTGACGACAGCGGAGTTCAACGAGAGGTTGGGCAAGTCGAAGCTCTTGACGACTCATCTGCCGGATGGCATCGCACTCATCAATGAGGAGCGGAGCTGGATCGATATTGTCATGCGCAATGATTTAAGTCGCTGGGCGCGGGTCCCGCGCGACCGCGAGGCGATGCACTTCCTCATCGTAGGAGACAGCGGCACTGGCAAGAGCGCGGCTATAAGACAGATACTTTCGCAGGTTTGGGAACGCGGCGAAGCGGCCATCGTCTACGACCCGGCGATGGAATATCTGCCCCAGTTCTACAACGAAGCCAGGGGCGACGTTGTGCTGAACCCGCTTGATGCGCGGTGTCCGTTCTGGACTCCCGGAGACGAAGTTCCGCACGAGGCCGAGGCCCTTACGCTTTCCGTCAGCCTGTTCCCAGATCAGGGCCGGGAGAACCGGTTCTTCGTCGAAGCGCCGAGGAAAATCTTCGCACACCTAATCAATTTGAGGCCGACGCCGGAGGAGCTAACGTACTGGATGGCGAACGCGGATGAGATCGACAAGCGGATCGCCGGAACGGAGATGGCGGCCATGATCGAGAAGGGCGCGGCGAACCAGCGCAGCGGCGTTCTGGGGTCGCTGAACATGGTGGCGGATGCGTTCAAGCTGCTGCCCAGAGAGTCGGAGACGAAGCAGCGTTGGAGCACGGTCGAGTGGGCAAAGGAGCGCAAAGGATGGGTGTTCCTGACATCGAAACCGACGATGCGGGAGAGGATGCGCCCGCTCATCAGCCTTTGGCTGGACTTGCTTGTATTGCGTCTGATGAATGAGGAATCGAGCACCCGCAAGACGTGGTTCGTGCTCGACGAGCTGGCCAGTTTGCAGCATCTTCCGCAGCTCAAAACGGCGGTGACGGAGAACAGAAAATCGAATAATCCGATGGTGCTGGGCTTTCAGGGCAAGGCACAGGTGGAGGCTCTGTACGGCCATGTTGCGGAGGCGATGCTGTCGCAGCCGGCGACGAAGATCTTCCTCAAAACCAGTGAGCCTCATGCGTCCGAATGGATCTCGAAAGCCATCGGCGAAATCGAAATCGAACGTTTCCGCGAATCGCGGACAGTGGGCCGGTTCCCGGCGAACTCGCAAAACGAGCAGCGTGACATCACGCGGGAGCCGTTGGTTATGTCGTCGGAGGTGGCGGGGCTTGACCCGTTACATGGCTACTTGAAGCACGGCAATTTGGTCGTGCGGATGCGCTTCCCGTATCTTGAGCTGCCGAACAATGCGCATAAGTTCGTCGAACGGAAGACGACCGCGACGGCTGAAAAAATAGCCGCGCAGCCGGAACCTGTTGCGGTCAAAGAAGCCGAGTCAGTGATCGAGGTTGCTCCTCCGAAGAAGCCGTCGGTCGCTGTCTCTGAGCAATTGAAGCCGCCCGCCCAGGTCAATGAACAGCAGCACTTTTTCGAGTAACCAATAATGGTGACGCTCTCAAAACCGATCAGCGCGGGACAGGCTCAGGCGTATCACAAAGAAGAGTTCGCCAACGCCAAGGAGAACTACTACACGGAGGGTGAGCGCGTGCGTGGTGAGTGGCAGGGCCAGCTTGCCGCGCGTTTCGGATTGACCGGCGAGGTCCAGGAGGAGCAATTCGCCCGACTGTCCGAAGGCCAGCATCCGGTGACCGGCGAGCAACTTGTTCGGCATCAGACGGTCCGTGAATATGAGAACGGGCGCGGTGAGATGGTGCGTTCAATGGAGCATCGTGCCGGTTGGGATGCGACGTTCAGCGCGCCGAAATCTGTCTCGCTAACCGCGCTTGTCGGAGGCGATGACCGGATTAGAGAGGCCCATCGGGAAAGTGTGACGGTCGCGCTAAACGAGATGGAGAGATACGTTCAGGCGCGAATCGGTGGCAACATTCCGGCAGAGACGACAGGTGCATGGGCTGTCGCCAAGTTCGAGCATGACAGCAGCCGACCCGTCGAAGGGTACGCCGCACCGCAGCTTCATACCCATGCGGTCGTCTTCAATATCACCGAAACGGCGGACGGCGATACGCGGGCGTTACAGCCGCAGGAACTCTACAAGACGCAGCAATACGCGACGGCGGTCTATCGTTCGGAGTTGGCGGCACGTTTGCAGGGAATGGGCTACGAGATTGAGCGCGGGGAGCACGGCCAGCCGGAGATAAAAGGCTATTCGCGCGAGTACATGGAGGCTTCGAGTCCGCGGCGGCAGCAAATCAAAGATCATCTTGCGGAGCATGGTCGCACCGGCCCCGAAGCTGCGGAGATAGCAGCGCATCACACGCGCGGCAACAAACAGAATCTCTCACACGATGAGGTGCGAGCACAGCATCAGATTATGGCAACCGCACACGGAGATCAGCCGCAGCGGGTTGTCCTAGCAGCGGCACAGTGCCCCGCTGTCGAGCTTGCCCCGGAAGGATCATTGACCGCCGCAGCCGACGGCATGAGCTACGCGCGAGAGCGCGGCATGGAGCGGGAGGCCGTGACCGACGAGCGTTCTTTGATGCGCGACGCTCTTAAACACACGATGGGCGAGGCACGATTGCCGGAGATACGCGCCGAGTTCGGGCGGCGGGTTCAGGCGTCGGAACTGATCGAGGTGGCACATCGAGAAGGCGCGGCTGGGCGCACGTTCACAACTCGCGAGATGCAAGGCTACGAGCGCGAGCTGATTGACCGGATGAAGTTGAGCCAGGGCAACCGTGAGGTATTGGCGGACGGCAACGTGCGGCAGCAGACGATGGAGCAGCATCCGCATCTGAGCTTGAGCCAGCGGAATGCCGTCGATACGGTGCTGACAAGCCGCGACCAAATGATGGCCTTGGAGGGCGTTGCCGGAGCCGGGAAGACAACATCCCTAGCCGCTGTTCGTGATGCTGCTGTGAGCGCGGGCTACGAGGTCGAGGGGCTTGCGCCGACATCGAGAGCCGCACAGAAACTCGGCGAGGCGGGCATGGAAACCCACACGTTGCAGCATCATCTCGCGCGTGGTGACCGCGCCGACGACGGCCAGAAACGGCTCTATGTTATCGACGAATCGAGCATGGCGAGCACTAAGCAGATGCACACGTTCATCGAGCGGCTAAGGGAAAATGACCGTGTACTCTTCGTGGGCGATACGCGGCAGCATGAGGCGGTGGAGGCCGGGAGGCCCTACGCGCAGTTGCAGGAGGCGGGGCTTCGCACGGCGCGTCTTGACGAGATCATCCGGCAGAAAGACCCTGCTCTGAAGGAGGTTGTCGAGCAGCTTGCGAGGGGCCACGTACGGGATGCCATCGGCAATCTCAACGAACAGGGGCGGGTGCATGAGATCGGCGACCGGCAGCAGCGTATCGCGGAGATTGCCCGCGAGTATGTGCGTTCGCCTGAGAACACGTTGGTGGTCTCGCCCGACAATGAAAGCCGTCGTGAGATTAACCAGCACATCCATCGAGCGATGCAGGACACCGGCCAGGTGAAGGGTGAAGAGCACCGAGTGCATGTGCTCTACGCCCGACAGGACATCACTGGAGCCGACCGGCAATACGCGCAGAACTACGAGAGTGGCGACGTAATCCGCTACTCGAAAGGGTCGAAGCCGCTCGGCATTGAGGCGGGGGAATATGCGCGTGTGGCCCGTACTGAGCCGGTGAATAACATCGTCACGGTAACGCGGAAGAGCGGAGAGGAGTTGAGCTATGACCCGCGCCGGTTGCAGGGCGTGACGGTCTACCGCGACACCGAGCGCACATTTGCAGAGGGCGACCGGGTGCAGGTGACCGCTCCGTATCACGAGCATAAGCTGGCGAATCGTGAACTGGGGACGGTGGAGCAAATCGACGGTGGCGGAAACCTGAAACTGAAGATGGACTCGGGGCGTGAGGTCGAGTTCAATGCGCGGCAACATCCGCATTTGGACTACGGCTATGCGGTCACGAGCCACAGCAGCCAAGGCCAGACCGCCGACCGGGTGCTGATTCACGTTGACTCCGAACAGGCGCACGGCGAGCTGCTGAATAGCCGCATGGCGTATGTCTCCGTTTCTCGGGCGCAGTACGACGCACAGATTTACACGAACGACGCGGCAACGCTGGGCCAAGAACTGAGTCGTGATGTATCAAAGTCGGTTGCACTTGAGGATGTGAGTATCGCGAAGAGCCTTGACCCACAGCCGGTTCAGCAGATCGTAGAGCAGATTGGATTGGGTTTGAGCCTGTAGGAGTGTTGCAATACGTCATCCTTTATAATCAACTAATGACGTTTTGAGACAATCGGCGATGACAAACAACATGGCTATAACAATGCGGTATGTTGGCAAGCACGGGATCGTCAGACCCCGCGATCTCGAAGCGCTTGGCATTCCGCGCGAATATCTTCTGCGTCTGTACCGGCGAGGCAAACTCAGCCGAACTGGTCGCGGCGTCTACACTCTACCCGACGCGGCCATTACCGAGAGACACTCCTACGCTGAGGTGACGAAGCGAGTTCCGGGAGCTGTTCTATGCCTTCTAACGGCGCTCGCTTTCCACGAGATCACGACTCAGAACCCATCATCGATTTGGATTGCCCTGGGGAAGGGAGCCAGAACACCCGCGCTGGAGTCTCCTTCGCTAAGGATTGCTCGGCTGTCCGGGCCCTCCCTCACCGAAGGGATTGAAACCCATCGTGTCGAAGGCATTTCCGTCCGTGTTTACTCCGCAGCAAAGACAGTCGCGGACTGCTTTAAGTTTCGCAACAAGATTGGCCTCGATATTGCAATCGAGGCTCTACGAGATTGCCTTTCGCAGAGGAAGGCGAGCATCAATGATATCTACCGCTACGCCAAGATTTGCCGCGTAAGCAATGTCATTCGCCCATACATGGAGGCCGTATGACGCGAGAACCCAACAAGAATCCGGCGGCATCCATCCGAGCCAAGCTCCTCTCCCTGTCCCGCGAGAAGGGCGAAGATTATCAGAGAGTGCTCGGCAGATTCGCCATTGAAAGATTCCTCTATAGGCTGGGGATTTCGACCTACAGAGATCGCTTTGTGCTTAAAGGCGCAACGCTCTTTACGCTGTGGACCGGGGAAACACATCGACCGACGAAAGACTTGGATTTGCTTGGCTGGGGCTCCTCTGCCATCACTGACGTTGAACAGGTATTCCGTGACATCTGCGAAATCACGGAGGACGACGGCATTGTCTTTGATAGTCAATCTGTCGAAGGGACGACGATCAAAGAGAACGACGAATACAACGGCGTTCACATCAGGTTTCGCGCTCAACTCGCTGGGGCGCAGATCACGTTGCAGGTCGATATCGGGTTTGGCGATGCGGTTTTCCCGGAGCCGGAGTTGGCGACTTTCCCTGTACTCCTGCCAATGTCAGCGCCGATCATTCGAGCTTACCCACGGGAGGCGTCGATTGCGGAAAAGTTGCACGCGATGGTTCAGCTCGACATCCGCAACAGCCGCATGAAGGACTTTTACGACATCTGGTTCATGGCGAATACCTGGGCATTCAAGTTGGAATCCTTGCGTAATGCAATCGCGTTGTCCTTCCAGCGACGCGGTTCTGCGATGCCGAATGGCGTCCCATTTGCGCTCACCGATGAGTTCTTGACCGATGCACAGAAATTGCAGTTATGGAAAGCTTTTGCGGGACGCCTGAACGTTGGTGATAAAGCTCTTACTCTCGCCGAAGTGGGGGCCGTGCTCCGCGCTTTCCTTGTGCCGTGTCTTTCATCCAAGAGCGATATCGCTCAAGTGTGGACGCCGACCATCGGCTGGCACGAGTCCGAGAGCTAATCACAACTTCACATCGAGCCGCTGGCGCGGCGTACCCTCCGCTCCAGCGTCTGTAAAGGCTCTGCGCTGCGCTCCGACCGCTAGCGCGGCGCTTCGCGGCCTTGACAGACGCCTCCGCTGCGGGTGATTTCCAATTATGAGAAGAATGTATTCTTCTCATGTGTCCAGAAACACATGAAGACGCAACCGTGCCAGAAGCTCCGTACGAATGCTCAATTAGCGAATCGGCCTGTAAGCAAGACTTGAAAATGCCATGGGCGGATGCCTGCCGCTAAGCCAACTTTCCAGTACAGACATCGTCTGAACTTCACTCATTGTTCGACCCAGGTGATAATGAGATATGGCCGACACCGAGGGAAAAATTCGCGATTGGCGGTCTGGTACAACCCAAGCGGAGCGCATGTGCGCGGCTCTCTTGCATCTGGAAGGTTACGAAGACATCGATCCACAGCATCCACTCGGAGGTCCAGACGGTCTAAAAGACGTTCTCTGTAAGAAAAATGGAAAGAAGTGGGTGGCCGCAGCTTTCTTCCCTCCGACCCTACCAACGCTCAAACAGATCAAGGACAAGTTCGCTCACGACTTGGACGGGGTCACAGGCAATGACGCCGATGCGATGGCGTTTTTCGTTAACCAGCATTTGACCATTGGCGAGCGCGAGGAACTAAGGTCACGGTCTCCCAACCACGAGGTAGAGCTCTATCACCTCGAACGCATCCGCGACCTCCTGGACTCCCCAAAGGGATGTGGCATTCGGCTGGAATACTTGCACATCCCGATGACTGAAGAAGAGCAATGGGCGTTTTGGAGCGTGATGAATGCCGATGTTGTCCGGAAACTCGTAGACAACGAAATGAGACGTAATCAGCAAATGACCTCCATGGAGTCAAAAATTGACTTGTTATTGGAACGCTCGATGGCGATTGAGGCAAATTTACGCTCGCAGCGCTCTTTGTTGAGCAAGGCGTCGACCATTGCGACCGCAGTAGAGATGCCAACGGCATCGTTTACGGCGGCTACCGTTTGCTGGATCCACCGGCTCCTAACTGAAGACACCGTTATGCCGGAAGCAGTCAGAGGACGTTTCCGCACTACTCAGAGTTGGATCGGAAAAGCAGGATCAACTTTAGCCACTGCCAGCTATGTTCCTCCTCCTCCGGAAGAGGTCCCGCTCCTATTGGAGCATCTGCTCATCTGGTGGCACCAACGGCACGAGGAGTTGATAGGCCGTCCCAAGTCTGAGGTGGCCACTTCTCTAGCGGACTTGCATCATCGTTTCTTGGCGTTGCATCCGTTCCTCGATTGCAATGGACGAGTTGCCAGGGCTATCACCGACCAAGCTGCACGAGAACTCTTGAACCAAGGTGTCCAGGCGGAGCTTATTGACGACAGCGCCTCTTACTACGAGGCGCTAAGGAGTGCCGATCAAGGTGACCTCGTCCCCCTGACTCAGCGAATCCTAGCTGCCCTTGGCTGAGTACCGAAAATTGCCCTTCTCATCCGCAGACATGCCCTACTCGGCTTTCTACTGTTGCCTAATCACCAATGGGTATTTCGAACCCCTATTGCCCTGGAAACGCGCTTTGGCCTATTAGCAGTAGTCAAGATTCCGTGGCAACATCACCAGCAAACCCAAGCGATTATCCGGGACTAATCCTCGCCGGCTACTTATCTGACCGCAGCAATAGGTGCGGCATACAGAGGAGCTAGACCTTCAGACACCCTTGAGAAGATCCACCAGCGTTTATATACGAGCGTCCGCAAATGCTGAAGAGGCTGCAATGTTCTCCAGCCATCTTGGCGTTCGAGTCCAATCTGCAATCGAGCTACGGCGTTATGTACTTTGTCAAAGAGGAAGCCATAATGAACTTCCCATCTGGTGTAGTACTCAGAGTTTTAGCCGTGATCAATTTATCCACTGTCTTATCATCGGTATGCAGGATGAGAGCAACATCGTCACGACTGATCAATGCGGGAAATGTTGTCAGATTCTGTAAAGCGTTGTAGTCGAGCTTATTGGACGCAATTGGCAATTTAGTGTCGCTGGTCGAGTAGAGAAAGTGTTTCGAGAAATTACTAGGGTCCTTTTTCCAATTAGAGAATGCGATGCTTGAAATTTCAATCGTCGTGATGTTCGGATCGGTTTGGAGCATCACTTGTCCGTTTTGTATGCCAAGCAAGGAGGTGGGGGGGCTGGCTATAGGGTTCGCTTGAAAATACCAGCCAAATTTCTGGTTACCGTTGGTGTTGTCAATATACGCATATTGATAGGCAGTTGTTTTCGGAGGGAACAGGGAGTCAAATAAAACTTTTACTCCAGAAGCGGCGGCTGTGAGCACGGAACCTCCAGCAGGTAGCGCAGGTGCTATTGATGCGACTGCACTATTGACGCCGCCTGCTACCGTGTCGGGCACCTGAGGTTTGGCAGCAGCCGTCGTTGTTCCTGGAAGCAGCCCGATTATCTGGAAGCAGGGTCCCGGCGTACAAGTCAGCTCTTTTCCGTCCTTGCCAAGTCCCTTCAAGGTAAAAGTGATATCCATCCACTCTAATTCATTGTCACCACTAACATTCTTGATCGCATCTGGATTGCTTGATAGATCTTTTCCTTCCGGGGTCCTAAGCGGTGTGGCTGAAATTGCTAGGAGAATAGAGGGATAGTTGAGCTTCGATGCCGGAGCTGCTGGGATATTCGTGATGGCGGTACTTCCGGACGGTACTACGGCAGTCCCATACGGGCCGGGTGTTACGTTGACGGTGACTCGGGCCCATTCTTGCTTACTAGGGTCTGTTATAGGTGAGGTCAACTGTGTGAGGGAACTAGTCTTCTCGCCAATCGGTGCAACAACCTCTTGTGGGGCCAATCGTACTTCTTGGGCGAGAATGCTAAGGGGTGTCGTTAACGTCACAATAGAACATGACAAGGCCAAAGCTCTGCTGAATGCTTGCATGATTGCTTCTCCAATTTGTGGTGGGGGCCGGAACCAGAATGGTAAGCTCAAGTATTGTAGTGTGCAAGAGAATAATCTGGCGTCGTCCTTCCCACCTGCCCTATCCTGCCATCGTCATTGCCCAAGCAAACCAATCAACAACTTTTCAGCTGGCATCAAATCGCCAAGGCACTTATTGAGTCTCGCGGGGGGACAAGAGTGACAAGTTGCCACTCTAAAAGGGCAATCTAAATGACCGAATCTGATGCCGCGAACTGTGCCCAAACTGTGCCCAAACATCCCGAATGACCCCTCACAGAACCGCATGGAACCGCATCGTCAAGTCCGCTAAGTCGCTGTAAACACTGTATTTTCAATATGTAGGAAGTAGGGGATAGGGACTCAAAATCCGCCGAGGGCAACCTCGTGGGGGTTCGACCCCCCCTCCCGGCACCAAGATAAAAACTTGAAGAGAAATATCACCGATTGGCCTCTCGATTCTGAGAGGTCAAAGTAGTTTATTGGCTGTTTGATAGGTTGGGTCATACCTTTTGATTTCGTATGGTCCCGTACATCCAGCGATCTGTTTCGAGAATCGCCTTCAGTGCAAGATTTGCTTCTTAGGGAATCCGCCAGGCTCGTGATTGCCGACCGCATCGATAGCCTAGAAGAAGATCCTTCCCCGGAAGGTTACAAACACCCTCTGGATTGGCCTTCTCCAAAAACTGCACGCACGCACCTCAGATCCTGTCACCATTCGCCTCTTTGCGTCTCTCATGTGCATCCCGGCTGCTTCTGCATGAGCGGAAGTGGTCCGGGGATTCAAAAAGGAGAGATGATGGCGATCCATAAAGTTCTTTACACGGCAAAAGTTCATACAGCAGGCGGGCGGGATGGAGGCTCGGCGAAAAGCGAGGACGGGAATCTGGACCTTGAACTATCCTTGCCTGGTTCGAAGCATGCCGGCGTCAACCCCGAGCAGTTGTTCGCGGCTGGATGGTCTGCATGCTTTCTCGGAGCACTCGCAATTGCGGCAGCCAAGCAAAAGATAACCCTGCCTGCTAACCGCTCGGTCGATGCAGAGATCGATCTTGGCACGGGAGAAGGCGGATTCCTGCTTGCCGCACGCCTGTCCGTCAATCTCCCCGGCATTGCAAGTGAGGATGGTGAGCGGTTGATTGAGGCTGCGCATCAGACCTGCCCTTATTCAAAAGCGGTGCGCGGAAACATCGAGGTTGCCGTCTCACTCGCGTGAACCGCGACCGGTGATTCGAAACGACTCGCACAAAACATCGGCAGGTGACCCCGCTGAGGTGCTTTGCAGTCAACAGCGATTTGTCCCGTTGAGAACCTACTCTCGCGGAAGGAGATGGCGCATGAATCGGAAGGTGAGTCTTGTGAAGCAGAGAGCCTTCCAGGCCCTGCTGTTTGTGGGCGTTGTGAGTCTATCCCTCCGCGGGGTCATGTTGAACCCGAGAGGAGTCTACGCCACGGCGAGTGTCGCGCAGAACGTTTCCCCCGGGAACAGCCTGCCGTCGGGATATCGGGATTGGCGGCTCGTCTCGATCGCTCACGAGGCCGGCAACCTGAACGACCTGCGCGCGATCCTGGGCAATGACCAGGCGATCGAGAGCTACCGGGCTGGAACGCTTCCGTTCCCTGATGGAACGATCATCGCTCGTCTGGCCTGGATCTATACGCCCTCGGAAGAGAACAACAAGGTCTTTGGGAAGGAGCAATCGTTTGTGGCCGGTACTCCCACCAACGTTCAGCTCATGGTCAAGGACTCGCAACGATACGCAGCGACGGGTGGGTGGGGATTTGAGCAGTTCGATCACGGCAAAGCCGCCAGTGCTGAGGCGACCAGCGGTTGTTACGCCTGTCATGCTCCGGTCAAGGATCGCGACTATGTCTTCACCCGGTACGCTCCATAGCGAACGTCCCCACATGCGTCCGCGACCTTCCCTCGGGTGCAACGCATGTCGGCGGGTGCGACTCCGCATACGAGCAGGGAATCGAAGGATGCATGTTCAAGAGCCCCTGCCAAGGCTCACTTGGTCCGCAATAGTCCGGGACCGAGCGACGCCTGCAACATCACGCGAGCACGATGCAGACGCGTCTTTACCAGAGCGATGGATATCTTCAAGGTTTTGGCTGTTTCGAAGGTCGTCAACTCCTGCATGACGCGCAGAACGAAGACTTGCCGATAGTCCTCTGAGAGTGCCTCCATGGCCCGCAATAAGGTGCGGCGTAGTTCCTGTCTTTCCAGAGACTGTGCAGGAGTTTCCCCTGCATCGGAGACGTTGCGCGTCACGGTCGAGCCGTCAAGAAGGGAATGATCGAGGGACTGCATGGGAAAAGAGGAACTGCGACGCAACCGGTTTCTCGCTTCGTTGATCGTGATCCCGATCAACCATGTGCTGAACCGCGAGCGCCGCTGAAAGGTATGCAGCTTGATAAATCCCTTCAAAAGGCTCTCCTGCGCAACGTCTTTGGCATCCTCTTCGTTCTTCATGTGCGAGAAGGCGATCCGATACAGGCGAGTCTGGTAGGGAAGGATGAGGGTGCCATAGAGATGCGTGCTCCCACACAGGATTGCAGAGATCATCTCATCTTCAGAGAAGCTGCCGCCAATGCGAAGCGCTAACTCTTGTCCGCCTGCCCATGTTTGATCCCTTGAGAGTCCAAGCGAGAACAGAGATGGAATCGATTCGGTCGTATTCGTGGAAGGGTGTAATGCTTGCATAGCGATGAGCCGATACTAAGAATTCAGCCGAATCGGCACAATCCTGTATTGAGCCGGTTTCCGTTACTCAATCGAGTAGCGTCGTTTCAATGCCTGCGCTCCATGACGATCACCGAGGGCAGAGAGTCGAGTTCATCGATCCCGCACTTCCAGTCGGCGGCGCCCGAACATCCGTGCGTCGATGGACCACATCCCCGGCCCGGTCATCGCAAGCGCGATGCTCACCGTCCCCAGCAGGAGCGAGCCCTGCACGCTCTCGGCACCATAGACGATCCCGATCATTTCGAAAACCCCGAGCAGTATCCCGGCCACCGGTGTCCAAAAGCCAATCAGCAGCAACGCGCCCAGAATCGCGGGCACAATCAATAGGGCAACGTGTCTTTGATGCGACTGAGCCGCCAGGCCCGGCACGCCGGAATGGATAAGCATCGATCCTGCGACGAGCCGCAAGAGAAGAAGGCCTGCGCCAGGCCATCCGTTCGGAAACATGGAGAACAAGCGCTGCAGTGGGTCGACCTCCGCCTACGCAGAACACTAGCAGCGGCATGCCGTGGATCCAACCCCCGAAAGCTCATGGATTCCTACCCTTTGGGGTAGGTCACAGCTCGAGGATCCCGCGTTTCAGGGCTATGGTCACAGCGTGCGTGCGGTCATTGGCGTTCAGCTTCGAGAGGATATTCTTCACATGCATCTTCACCGTATCCTCGGAGACCGACAGCTTGTCGGCGACGATCTTGTTCGAGTTTCCACCGGCGATCAATCGCAGCACGTCGATCTCCCTGCTGGTCAGACTACTGTCCGTGGCGTGTTCGGCGAGTTGAAAGGCAAGCTCGGGTGAAATGAATTTGCGCCCCGCCTGGACGGCGCGGATGGTCTCGAGAAGCTCTTTGCGAAGCAGACCCTTCAGCAGATACGCGCGCGCCCCTGCCTTCAGAGCCCGCAGTACTTCCACGTCACCCTGGTAGGTCGTCAGCACAACAATCTTCGCCTCGGGGAACTCTCCGAGGATCGCCGTCATGGCTTCAATGCCGTTCATCTCGGCCATACGCAGATCCATCAAGGTCACGTCCGGACGATGGGCTCTGAACTGCTCAATGGCTTCGCGTCCGCTCGAAGCTTCGGCGACGATCCGCATGTCGGGTTGACTGCCGATTAGAGAGGAGACTCCTTCGCGAAGAAGAAGGTGGTCGTCGACAGTAAGAATGCGGATCAGTGTATGGTCTGTGGTCATGGTCGTGTAGCGCTTCCCCTGCGGAACGGCCAAAGAGACGAGCGTTCCTGCGATGCTTCGTACGCGAGACGGGCTGAGAGCTTCAACTCAACTTCCGTACCGGCGCCTGTCTTGCTCCATAGATTGAATTGCGCATGAATGCGTTCCGCACGTTCCTTCATCCCGACGATACCCCAATGTCCCGGCCGGTTGCCATCGCGGAGCGTTTCAGGATCGATCCCATCCCCATTGTCGCGGAAGCGCAGCCGCAGGTAGGAAACTCCATACGTAATCTCCGTCTCGATATGATCGGCGTTGGCGTGAAGAAGCGAGTTCCTCAAGGCTTCAAGGCCAATGCGGCAGATCTCCTCGGTCAGCAGCGGATGGATCGACTGAGGCTCACCCTCGGTCAGCAGAGAAAGCGCAGGCATTGTCCTATGCCCGCCGGAGTTTTCTTCCTTCAGCCGTATCATCATCGCGTTCATCGTCTCAGCGAGATCGCTCGTAGAACCCTTCGTGGACCGAATGTTCTGGATCGCACCGCGACCTTCGCTGATGGCTTGATCGGCTCGTTCGAGTGCCCCGTCGAGTGTAGCCTTCGCTTCCAGGGGACGGCTTGGCAGCAGCTCATCCACGGTCTGAAAGCGAAGCATCAGGCCCTGGAAGCTTTGCAGCAGTGTGTCGTGCAGCTCCTGGGCGATGCGTGTTCGCTCCGCCAGCCTCTCCTGGAAGTTGAGATTCAACTGACGCGTCAGTCGATACACCCGCAGCTGGTAAAGCAGAACGAACGTCAGGCCGAATGCCGTGACGCAAAGGGCCTGAAACCACCATGTCTGCCAGAAAGCCCGATCGACGACGAAGGGCAGGCTGGCTTCCGAGCCATTCCAGAATCCTCCACCGCTCGAAGCGATCACGCGAAAGCGATACGTGCCGGGCCCCAGGTTCTTATAGATGACATGCCGCATCCCGGTCGCGTCACTCCAACTCTGGTCCGAGCCGTCGAGCTTATAGCGAAACTCCATGCGTTCCAGATCGGACAGGCTTGTGCTCGCAAACGTGAACGTGATGCTGCGCGTCCCCGGCGCAATCTTCGGTAAGCCCTTGAGCGTGACGTCTACTCCATCCGCGGTCATCGATCGGATGCGTGCTGCAATCGGTCTCGTATCGCTGCTTAGAATATGCTGCGGATCGGCAACCACCAATCTGGAGTTCAAAGAAATCCAGATCCGGCCCATGCCATCGCTCGTCATGGAACGGTCGCGGCGTGTTCCGTCCAGTCCCTGCAAGCCATCCGAAGCGCCGTAGGACTGCAGATCCGACCCGGCCACCGAGCCGGACAAAAGCAGATCGCGGTTCACCTGAATCACATGATCAGAGGTCGTAAACCACAGCGAGCCCAGGCCGTCTTCCGTGATGCCGGAGATCTGTTCCCGCAAGAGTTCGGGCAATGCGTGCATCAGATGGATGCTTCCCGAAGAGAGATAGGCCAGCCCCCCGTGAGTCGCGATCCATACCGTGTCTTTCGAGTCTTCATAGATCGACTCGATCCCGGAGGCTGGCAAGCCATCCCGCGCAGTCCATGCGGTCCAGCGACCATCCTTGAAGGAGTCCAGACCGGCCGAAGTCGCAAACCACATCGTCCCGTCATGGCCCTCAGCGATGGACTTCACATCATTCGACGAAAGCCCATTCGCCGTGGAGAAATTCGTAAAGCGTCCATCCTTCAGTCTGCTGACACCGGCGCTCACCGTACCGGCCCAGACCGTTCCATCTTGATGCGCATGCACCGAATACACGGTATTCTGCGCGAGGCCTGCGCGCTGGGTAAAGGTGCGTGCGGTCACCCGCCCGCCATTCACGGAGAGCCCGGTAAGCCCGCCTCTCTGCCGCCCCACCCAAACCTCGTCGCCGCTGCCACTGATGGAATACACGACATCATCGGTCAGGCCGGCTGCGGTGATCCGCGTGGTGTGCCCGTCCTTCAAAAAGTAAAGTCCTCCGGAGAGCGGCGCAAACCAGGTGCGGCCATCGTTGTCGATAGACAAGGGACCGATAGCCTGATGCGGTACGCCCTGCTCGCCCGCATAGGTTGTAAATGCGCCATCGCGCAGGCATTCAATCCCGTGTGCACCTCCATACCAGAGGCTCCCCTCGTGATCCACATAAACCGCGGTGACTTCGGAACCTTCCTCGTTGCTGAGAAGATCGAACGACGCAGCTCCCGATGCCGTAATCCGAAGGAGACCGCGATTCGTCCCGATCCAGAGGTTCCCGCTCCTGTCCTTGGCCAGGGCCAGAATCGCAAGATGCCTCGTCAACGAGGAAAAATCCGCGGCCACCGTACCCCGCGCGGTAAGCAGCAAAAGACCGCTTTCGGTGCCAACCCAAAGCCCGCCATCGTTGGACTGCAGCAGGGAATCGACCTTCTTGCCGCCTAGCGCCCCCGACCGATTGGATACGCTTCCGCCAAGGGTTCGAGAGAGCCCACCCTCGCGCGTAGCGGTCCAGACCGCACCGTCCCGCGTCATCGCCAGCGATGTCACCGTCCCCGGAAAGCTCTCAGCCCCCGCCACCGTCTCAAACGTTCGGTTGCGATAGAGGAATGTGCCGCCACCCAGTCCCGAGAGAAGCATCCCGTTCGCCTCGTCGGAAGCCATCGCGGAAAAGAGAAACGCACTCTGCGGAATCTGCGCACTGGCATCTTCAAAGACGCCGTCGCGATACCGCAACAAACGAGGACCATCCATCCTGATCCAGAGATTGCCTTCGCCGTCGGAGACCAGGCTGCGGATGGCGCCAAGGGGCTCTGCGTTGCGCAACGGCTGTTGCATCAGGGTAAACGTGAATCCGTCGTATCGCAGCAGTCCGCGTTCGGTTCCAACCCAGAGATAGCCATCGTTGGATTCCCCAATCGCGTGGACCTGTCCACCGAGAAACCCCTTCTCGGCGTCCCACCTCTCATGGATATACTGCGACATCGACTTCGTACGATCCAGCGCCGCACCCGTCTGCACCAGGCAGAGACCCAACAGCATCGCCACGGCCCACGTCCATGGTCGGCAGATTCGAATCAGCCGTCTACGGAAGATATTCGAACTTTTCAACCACCACCTCGGTCGGCAGTCTGGAGGGATTCTTGGAGTGCTGAAAGTCATACAGATCCATGTGGACCTTCTCGCTCGCCGGCACCGGAACGCCTGAGGTAAACACCTTTTCGCTAACCAGCTTCTGTCCGGTACCCAGAGCCGCGCCCCGTGTCGTCTGGAACGTCACCTTGCCGGGCTCCCAGCGAAACGAGTGCGTAAGCTCGCCTGCCGGTGCCATAAAGCGCGACACATTCTCCGGAACGAAGAACGGCTGAACGACATATTGTGCGTTCTTGCTCGCGGCATTCCCCCACCGGCTCAGCTCGATATCCAGTTCATTGGTGCGGTTCTCGTTCGCGCTCAGCTCATCGAACGTGAACAGTCCCACCGTGGCGGAAGGGTCAAGATGCGCGCTATCCTGCACCACAAACCGATACAGGCCATACCCAAGACTGCGCTCCAGGGAAACCTCGGCGCACGACAGCTTTCCATTGCGGCTCATCATGCGCAGATGCAGATAGCCCTTCGCATCCACCCACGCGTTATCCGGATCGTACGAATTCGTCACTCCGCCCCGGTCGTTATCCGAAGTGTTCACCGTCCAGTCGTATCCGCTGAAGTGAAGCACCTTGGGTATGATCGTCTCGCTGCCCTCTCCCTTCAGGGAGGTCACAGCCAGCACACCGTTCCCGACGGCCGGCAGCGCCGCCAGCCGCAAAGCCGGATGGAAGCCCGGTTCCACCAGCAGCGCCGCATACTCGATCCCCAGGTGCGTGGAGTTCTTCCAGACCTGGTCGGGCTGAATCGTCGTCAGGGGGTTGTTGGCGAACGGCTGCAGCCACCAGACCCCGCTCCGGGCATACAGCACGACATGGTCGCCGGGCTCAGCGTCGCTCACGCTGCCTGCCAGGTAGCCCATCTTCTGCGGTCCACCCAGATCGGCCTTGGGGACTTCGGTGATGGTGATCTTGGGGCGATGGTCGCGGCTCGGCTGATGGCATCCTGCCAGCAAAACCAGACAAACGCAGACAAGGATCCCCGCTCGTTTCCGGCCAAAGGAAGTCATCGGTATGAGATGAGTCATAGGCATCCGCCAGACCGAATCCTCGCTGGAAGTCCGGATACGCCGCACCGGCACCGGTAGTGTACACCGCAGCCGGATCGAAGCAGTCTAACC
Organism: Granulicella pectinivorans; assembly: GCF_900114625.1. Classification (NCBI taxonomy): domain Bacteria; kingdom Pseudomonadati; phylum Acidobacteriota; class Terriglobia; order Terriglobales; family Acidobacteriaceae; genus Granulicella; species Granulicella pectinivorans. The sequence goes on along the minus strand of NZ_FOZL01000001.1, from coordinate 4,028,153 downwards.
CGCCGCAAAGTCCAGGCCTCAAGCGTACTCATATACGGAAAATCTGGCTCAGCCAGGCCCACCCCGGTCCCCGGAAGGTACGATCAAGGCAGCGTTACCTACGGGAGAGAAGGAACAACGATGGAGATCAAAAAGATTGGCACGCAGCCTTCCGGCACAGGCCCGGCAGACTGGTTCACGGGCACGGTTCGGATCGATCCGCTCTTCCAGGCGCCCGACCCCGCACGCGTAGCCGGAGCCGCGGTCACGTTTGAGCCAGGAGCACGCACCGCTTGGCACACGCATCCCCTCGGGCAGACGCTCATCGTCACCGCCGGCTTCGGCCGCGTGCAGCGCGATGGTGGACCCGTCGAAGAGATCCGCCCGGGCGATGTCGTCTGGTTCTCTCCCGGAGAGAAGCACTGGCACGGAGCCTCACCCACCACGGCGATGACCCACATCGCGATTCAGGAGCGTCTCGATGGCAAAGTGGTCGATTGGATGGAGCACGTCACCGACGAGCAGTATCGAGCGTAGGTCCACATCAGCGTAGATCCACATCAGCGTAGGTCCACGGAGAACGTAACCCTCCGGTCGAGATCCTGCCCTTCCTGCATCTGCTCACTGTTTCCCGGCTGCTTGTCACTCAGTCCCGCGGCGGACAGAAGACTGGCATCGATGCCGCGTGCCACGAGAAAGCGGACGATCCAGTCCGCGCGATTCTTGCTCAACGCGTCATTGCGCGCCGAGGTGCCGGTACGATCCGTATGGCCAAACACCTGGATATGGACATAGCGCCTCTGCCGGCTCGCATCTGTCGCCAGCTCCTGAATCTGGTCGCCGATCGTATCCAGCAGCGCAAGCTGGTCGATGGGCAACGTCGTGGAGTCGACCTGGAAACGAACCGCCACCTTCCGCAGCGCGTCTGCTTCGTTGTTCAGCCTTCGCACATTGGCGAATCGCGGATCGAGCGAATAGTACGGCTCCCAATGCTCGGAAACCTGCGTCGGCGAAAGGTCATACTTCCCCAGCAGTGATATCGGGTCGATCGCCATCGGATCCCGCAACCCCCGTACCGACAGGCTCGTCCAGTCGCGTGTCTCCTCAATCACGACGATTCCTGGCTGATGCCGCAGCCTCTGGATGTAGTCGTTCCAGATCAGGGCGCGCCGAAAATAGAAAAATGTAGCCGCGCAAAGCAAAGCCAGCAGCACCACTCCGGCAATCTTGAACTTCAGGTAAGACTGCTGTTTCTTCGGCTTCTTCACCTCTTCGACCAGGCACTCCCCCAGGCTCTCCTCGAGCCCCGGAATGGCTTGCCCGGTCGTCTCGAACCGTGCCATGCCCACCTGAAAGTTCCGGTGAATATACTCGACTTGCCGCACCAGCACATCGCGCAGCCCGGCCTTTGGCTGTCCGCTGATCACGGCAGCCAGCAGGGCGATCGGTCCATGCTGCAGCCAGATCTTGAACTCGCCTACCTGGATCACGTCGAGATCGGCCTGCTGGTTCGAGGTAAACGAATCGCGGACGAAGTCCTGGATGGCAGTCAACATCCCGACCACCATGTCCGAGTCCTGCAGCAGGTTCGCCTGGTTCGTCACCTGGCCCAGCAAAAGACCCGTAGTGCGATGGATCACGTAGATGTGCTCGACGCGGTACGAAAGGCTATGCGCCAGCGCCACCTCCGCGAAGTTCTTCCCCGTCCTCCACGCCTCGATGCGCCACCCGATGCGCTCGGCCGAGAGGCTGTTAGCCAGCAGCTCGTTCGTTGAATCCATCATCTGCTGCACGGCTTGTCCAACAGCCTTGCGGACCGCCTCGCCGATCATGGGGAAGAGAATCCCCGCCATCATCGACGGATTCTCCTCCACCGAGATCCTTAGCGCATCTTCCACAACCGGGGAGAGCACCTTCCTGATCTTCGGATCCTTCTTCGACTCCGTCGCAAGGGAGCGTGCCACCACGTGACTACTCTGCACCGCGTCCGCCTCGAGCTTTTCGAGCCGCTCGCGATGATCGCGCAGATCCCGGATATACTCGCCAACCAGCAGCTCCTGCAGCTCGGAGAAGTGCGTCTCGGAGTCAGGGCGGATGGCGTCATACACCGATGGGCGTTCTCGTGCCAATCATTACTCCGTGGGATGAACGTCGTCTTTTTCCAGCTGCGTTGCCAGTTCGCGCATCAGGTCCGAGATCACCGCGCGATCCGCCTTGCGCGCATGCAGCTCGGAGACCCGTGTCTCCATCAGGCCGCGCACGCTCTCGTGTCGAAGACCGATCTCATCGAGCAGCTTCCGCGACTCGTTCATCAGGTCGCGCCGTACCGCGCTGTCGCCCTCGTTCATCGCAAGGTTCAGATCGCCAAGCCGCCGCGCCAGGCTCGTCAGCGCGCCCTTCATCTCCAGGTCGTGCGCCTCGAACGCCGACATGCGCTCCTCGCGTTCATCGCGAATCCGCTCCGCCAGGGCCTGCGTCTCGCTATGGAAAAAAGCCTCCAGCGACTCCACCCGGCGCCGCAGCAGATCCTTCATCTCGAACACTTCGCGGGCAAGGCCATCCTCGAGCCGCGCAAAACGCGCTTCATTGCTCTTGGTCTGCGACCCGAACAGGATATCCCGCACCTTTTCGATGCTTGCCTTCGGATCGGCCGGCGCGTGGTTGTCATACGAGTTGGGCTGGCCCGCCGCTTCTCCGGCTCCATCATGGTTGTACTCAGACATAATGATCTAGCTCCCGCTGTGTGTGTCGTTCAATCGTTCCAGTTTCGTCGCGACGATGACCCGGTTACGGCCCTCTTTTTTCGCGCGATAGAGAGCCGCATCCACCGACTCCAGAATCTGCGCCATGGTGCGATACCCATCCGGTTGCCGGGTATACGCTCCCAGGCTGGCCGTCACGTAAGGACCGACCTCGGAGTTCTTGTTCGGAAAATCCAGTGCACGAACCGCCTTATTGATGGTGGTCGCAATCAGAAACGCATCCGCGGCCTCGGTGGCTGGAAGCAGAACCGCGAACTCTTCGCCGCCGAAGCGCGCCACCATATCGGTCGGGCGCCGCACCGTATCCGCCAGCACCTTGGCTACCGCCCTTAAGCAATCATCGCCAACCGAATGTCCATAAGTATCGTTCAGCACTTTGAACTTGTCTATATCCATAAACAGCACGGACAGCGGCTCGCCCGTGCGCATGGAGCGGTTCAACTCCAATTGAAACGTCTGGTCGAAGTGACGGCGATTGTAGAGACCCGTCAGACCGTCGCGAATCGAGAGCTCGCTCAACCGGTCGTTCGCCGCCTGCAACGCCGCCGAGGACTTCTCCAGCTCCCCCTTCAGCCGCTCGATCAACTGCAACTGGATCGCCGTCTGGTGCGCATAAAGCTGCCACCGCTGCCGCTCTTCGTACAGGTCGTTGGCAGAGCGAATTACGATCAACTGCCTGCCATCGATCACGGCGGCAAACGCCAGCAGATGAACCTCCTCGTTCGAGGAGTTTGTCTGGGTCCAGAAGTCCGATTGCAGCCGCCCAAGACTTCCCCCTGCCCAAAAGGCAACCGCCTCGTTCAGGAAGACCTCCAGAAAGGGCAGCAGAGACACCACCTCGACAGCACGCGGGTCGGCCTCCGACAACGCGTCGAGCCATGGTGGAATCGCGCTGACGATGCGAACATCGTAACCGCTCACCTCCAGCGCCACGCAATCCATCGCGGCCAGCAGCGAGGCAAGGGAACCAGAGGCGGGATCGAGATTAGGGTTCGTCACTGTCTGCACCGCCTGCCTGGAGAAGCCGCGACGCAAGGTCGGAGAAGATCTGTTCCACGCCCTGTCCGTCCTTCGCGCTGGTCAGCCGCACGTCCCACCCGGTCGCACGAAACTCTTCGACATCGGCCGAGGTCACAGTCCAGTCCGCAATCAGGTCGGCCTTGTTCACCGAAACAATAAAGGGAACCGTCCCCAGGATGCCAACGACCTCTTGATGCAAGCGCGTCGTCGCCAGCAGCGTCTCACGCCGCGTCCCGTCCGAGACCAGAATGAAGCCCGCCGCGCCCTTCACCAGAGACACCTTCAGCGCACTCACCGCCGACTCACCCGCCAGATCCCACAGCACGAGAGTGACCTCCTCATCGCCGACCGTGACATCCTTCTTATCGATCTTCACCCCAACCGTCGTGTGATACTTGTCCGAAAAGATGCTGCGCACATACCGCGCCACCAGGCTGGTCTTGCCGACGCCGAACTCCCCAATGATGCAGATCTTCTTGTGAATACTCATCGACCGCTCCACCCCGTGGAGGGTTCAACCGTCATGGAATCGCTGGAGGACGAACAGGATTGCTCTGGAGAATGTTCGTGGTGGCGTGCGCTCTTCAAGTTCATCGGGGAGAAGGGGATCCCTTGCAGCATACCATCGGCTGCCGACCATCCTCCGCGCGGGGCAACGCTAAATTTAGACACTTCCAAAAGTAACTGGCGGTAATGGTTACCATCCCATCACCGCCAGCCTCCTACGAATGTGCTGTATCGCTATACCGACAGGCTCAACACGCGATTCAGCCGCTGCACAAACGCAGCCGGATCCTGAAGAGGCACGCCCTCCATCAGCAGGGCCTGCTCGAAGAGCATCCATGCCGCGTCCTGGGCGATCGCGTCATCGGGCCGCGCCAGCAGTTTCTTCACGATCTCGTGGTCTGGGTTGATCTCGAGCGTCGGCTTCGGCAGAGGAATCTCCTTCTGGCCCATCGCCCGAAGCATCTGCTGCATCTGCAGCGAGGGCTCTTCCTCATCGGAGACGATGCACGAAGGGCTGTCGGCCAGCCGCACCGACGCCCGCACATCCTTCACGCGGTCGCCAAGCGTAGCCTTCAACTTTTCCAGCAGAGGCTTCAGCGCCTCAGCCTCATCCTTGGCCTCTGGACTGTCGTCCTTCAGGTCTTCGCTGGTGGAGGCCTTGTTCACGGCCTTCAGGTCGATCTCGCCATACTTCTCGATCCCGGAGAAGACGATCTCGTCGATCTCGTCATCCAGGATCAGCACCTCGAGACCCTTCTTCTTGTAAATCTCCAGCAGAGGTGACGTACGCAGCAGGGACTCCGACCCACCCGTGATGTAGTAGATGCTCTTCTGTTCGCCCTGCATGCGTGTCTTCACATCGGCCAGGCTGGTCAGGCCTTCCACTGCGGTCGATTTGAAGCGGATCAGCTCCAGCAGCGCCTCGCGGTTCGCATAGTCGCCGTACAGACCTTCCTTCAGCGGCCGGTTGTACTCCTGAATGAACTCAAGGTACTTCTCCGGCTGGTTCAGCGAGATGTTCTTCAACTCCGTCAGAATCTTCTTCACGCTCGCCGTGCGGATGCTGGTCAGCACCTTGTTCTGCTGCAGAATCTCGCGGCTCACGTTCAGCGGCAGGTCTTCGGAGTCGATGATCCCGCGCACGAACCGCAGGTACTGCGGCAGAAGCTCCTTCGCATCGTCCAGGATGAAGACGCGCTTCACATACAGCTTCACGCCCACCTTGTACTCGGCCTGGTAGAGATCCAGCGGAGCCTTCGACGGAATATAAAACAGCGTCGTGTACTCGAGCGAGCCTTCAGCCTTGGTATGGAACCAGAAGAGCGGATCGTTCGAATCGCCCGAGATGGACTTGTACAGTTCCTTGTAGTCCTCGTCCGTCAGCTCGCTCTTCGACCGCCGCCACAACGCGCTGGCCGCGTTCACCTGCTCGGTCGTAAGCACCTTGTCGGACTTCTTTTCTTCGGCGTTCCACTCGCTCTTCTCGTAAGTCAGGAAGATGGGGAAGGCGATGTGGTTCGAGTACTTCTTGACCACTTCCTTCAGCCGCCAGCTATTGGCATACTGCTTGCCCTCGTCGTTCAGGTGCAGGATGATCGTGGTGCCAGCGACATCGCGCTCTGCGGGCTCGATATCGAAGCCGCTCTTGCCATCCGAGGTCCAGCGCCATGCCAGCTCTTCACCAGCCTTGCGCGAGACGACCTCAATCTTGTCCGCAACCATGAACGCGCTATAGAAGCCCACGCCGAACTGTCCAATCAGGTTCGAGTCCTTCTTGGCGTCGCCGGAAAGCTGGTTGAGGAAGTTCTTGGTGCCCGACCGCGCAATCGTGCCGAGATGCGAGATCAGGTCCTCTTCGTTCATGCCGATACCCGTGTCGCCGATCGTGAGGGTCGATTTCTCTTCGTCGAGACCAAGTGCAATGCGCGGATCGAAGGGGAGGTTCTTGAACGTCTCGTCGGTGAGCGTCAGATGGCGGAGCTTATCCAATGCGTCGGACGAGTTCGAGATCAGTTCGCGAAGAAAGATCTCCGGGTGCGAATACAGCGAGTGGATGATGAGTTGCAGGAGTTGACTGACTTCGGTTTGAAATTCTTGCTTTGCCATAGCCTCCATTATAAAAACTCCTGTCAAGCGTGCCGCGTTGACGGTCCCCGGTCACTGTGTTCCGATCAAGAGAGTGAACCGAAAGCCAGCATTGCCGGTGGACGCGATTCTGCCGGGTGTGCTCGAATCCCTGCGGACCACGCCCAGCCTCGTCATCGAAGCCCCTCCAGGAGCCGGGAAAACCACCCGCGTCCCACCCGCTCTCCTCGGCCTGGTTCCGGGCGAGGTTATCGTCCTCGAACCCCGCCGGATCGCTGCCCGCCTCGCCGCCCGCCGCGTAGCCTGGGAGATGAATGAGGAGGCCGGCGAGACCGTCGGCTATCAGGTCCGCTTCGAAGAAAAGATCGGCCCCCGTACCCGCCTCCGCTTCGTCACCGAAGGCATCCTCAATCGACGCTTCCTCACCGACCCCACCCTCAAGGGCGTCGACGCCGTCGTCCTCGACGAGTTCCACGAGCGCCACCTCGACAGCGACCTCGCCCTCGCCCTGCTCAAGCGCCTCCAACGCACCCGCCCCAACCTCCTCATCGTCGTGATGTCCGCGACCCTCGACGCCGGACCCATCGCGGCGTATCTCGGCAACTGCCCCGTCCTCCGCTCCGAGGGACGCCTCTATCCACTCACCATCCGCCATATCCCTTACTCCCCTGAGCCCCTGCACATCCAGGTCCGCAAGGCCGTCGCCACCCTCAACGCCGAGGGCCACACCGCCAACATCCTCACCTTCCTGCCCGGCTCTGCCGAGATCCGCCGCGCCATGCGCGAGTGCGAGAGCCTCCCCGGCCTCACCGTCCTCCCACTCCACGGCGACCTCACCCCCGCCGAACAGGACCGCGCCGTCCTCCCATCCGCTTTGCCTGGATTCAGGGAACGCAAGCTGATCCTCGCTACCAACGTAGCCGAGAGCTCCGTCACCGTCCAAGGCGTAAGCGCCGTCATCGACAGCGGCCTGGTCCGCCGAGCCACCTACTCTCCCTGGACCGGCCTTCCCACCCTCGAAATCGGCCGCATCAGCAAGGCCTCCGCCACCCAGCGCGCCGGCCGCGCCGGCCGGACCGGCCCCGGCCAGGTCCTTCGTCTCTACACCGAGAACGACCTCTTCCTCCGTCCCGGCCACGACACCCCCGAGATCGCCCGGACCGACCTCTCGCATCTCCTCCTCACTCTTCGCGCCATGAAGATCGCCCACCTCGGCGATCTCGACTGGCTCGACGCACCCCCAGCCGACGCCGTAGCCAGCGCCGAATCTCTCCTCGACCGCCTCGGCGCCAACGCCGCCATGGCCGAACGCCTCGCCCGCTACCCGTTGCCTCCACGCCTCTCCCGCATCGTCGTCGAGTCCCTCGAACGCGGCGTTGGCGAAGATGGATGCCGCGCCGCCGCCCTCCTCGGCCTCGGTGCCCGCAGCGAAAAGAGCGATCTCCTCGCCGCCCTGGACCTCCCGCCCGACCCGCGCCTCCGCCAGCACATCGAACAGCTCCTCCGCATGGCCCGCCCCTCCAAACAGGATCACCACAACGACGAAGCCCTCCTCCTCGCCATCCTCTCCGGCTTTCCCGACCGCGTCGCCAAACGCAAAGCAGGGAAGCAGGTCCTCCTCGCCTCCGGCATCACCGCCGAACTCGCCGGCGAAGTTCCCACCTATGAGTTCATGGTCGCCCTCGACGTCGAAGACCGCAAAGAAAACCCCATGCCCCTCGTCCGCACGACCGCCCGCATCGAGCCCGACTGGCTCCTCGATCTCTTCTCCGACCGCGTCGAAGAGCAGGCGACCATCGTCTGGAACCGCTCCAACGATCGCGTCGAACGCGTCAGCGCCCTCGTCTACGAAAAGCTCGTCCTCGAAGAGACTCGCGGAGCCGCCTCCGAGACCGAGGCCGCCGACATGCTCGCCGCCAAAGCCCTCGAAGTCGGCATCGAGCAGTTCGTCGACCGCGCCACCCTCGAACACTTCACCATGCGCCTCGAGTTCGCCGGCTTCGAACCGCCCGACATCGCCGGAACTCTCCGTGAGCTCTGCCTGGGCCTGCAAAGCTTCGGCGACCTGAAGAAGGCCTCCCCAAACTTCATGCCCTTGCTCGAAGAACGCTCCAACGCTCGCCTCCTCAACGAAGTCGCCCCCCTGAGCATCCGCCTGAAGAATGGCCGCCCAACCAAGGTCCACTATGAGCAGGGCCGTCCCCCTTGGATCGCCTCGCGCCTGCAGGACTTCTGGGGCATGAGAGATACCCCCAAAATCGGCCCCGACTCGATCCCTCTCACGGTCCACCTGCTTGGCCCGAACCAGCGCGCCCTCCAGACCACCACCGACCTGGCCGGCTTCTGGGACCGCCTCTACCCGCAACTCCGCCCCGGCCTGGCCCGCAAATATCCCAAGCACCAATGGCCCGAGAAGAAGGCGTAACGTTCCTCCTGGCCGAATGGATCTCCCAATGCTCGGCGATGAAGCGTGTTCTCGACCATCGGGGAGAGCCACGCGAAGCTGTAAGAAGGCGTGTGAACGCCCACCGCCCGCGCAGGGCGCCTTACGCCTGGTGATCCCCGTCGCTCAGCCGCCGATGGAAAAAGTTGAACACCAGACCCATCATGCTGTGCGCCAGATCCGGGTCGTACCGCAGTCCTTCGTCGCGCAGAAACGCATGCGCTCCATTCACCTCGATCCAGCTCATCCGCGTCCCGACTTCATTCAGCTTCGCCTGAATGATCGTGCGGCCCTCCAGCGGAACATGCGGATCCTGCCGCCCCCAAACCATGAACATCTCACCCTTGATATCGGCCGTCCGCGCCAGCGAGTCGTCCTTCATCCCCGCGCCCAGTGAAGCCTTGTGCAGGTCCGTCGCATAGAAACAAACCGTCCCCAGCACCTCGGGGTTGAACGCCGCCCGCCAAGCCAGATGACCACCCAGACAAATCCCCATCGCCCCGATCTTCCCATTACAGTCCGGCCGCGCCAGAAAATGGTCGATCACAGCCCGTGCATCGGCGTCGTAGCTGGCCACCTCCTTGCGATACTTCAGGTCGTTCCCCCGGTCCGATCCCGCCTGGTCATACGGGAACACCTCGCCCGCCGGAACGAACTCGTGATAAATCTCAGGAATCGCCACGATATATCCATGCCCCGCCAGCATCGCGGCGGTCCGGCGAATCGGAGCCGTAGCCTGGAAGATCTCGGAATAAAGAAGGATGGCCGGATAACGCCCCGGCGAGGCAGGGCGCAGAATATGCGTGCGCATGGGGCCATAGGGCGTGGAAAGTTCTACGTGTTCGCCGTCAAGAATAATCATGCAAATATCATAGGCTCGAACGTTCTCCTGTTAGCGAATACCATAGTCACACGTCAGAAGAATCAAAGGCTCGTGGAGGGTAGAGATGCGCAAGATGGTCTGGATGGGTGTGGTCTGTTTCATGGTGGCGCTCAGTGTGCCTTCCGCGCCGGCGCAGGTGGCCTTGGATAACGCCTCCGTCAGCAAAATGGCGAAGGCAGGCCTCGACGAGGCGCTCATCCTCTCCATGATCAAGGCCCAGCCCGGCACCTACGACCTGACCCCCGATGCCCTCATCGCCCTGAAAAAGAACGGCGTCACCGATCGCGAAATCGAAGCGATGACCGCCAAAGGGCCCGCGGCGACCCTCAACGACTACGATGGCCTGGACATCGGCGTCTACTACAAGACCCCCAAGAACCCGACATGGACCGAGGTACCGTCCGAGAAGGTCTACGCCAAGAGCGGCGGAGCCCTCAAATCGCTCGTCACCAACAACATCATCAAGCAGGACATGAACGGCCGGCTCGACGGCGCGACCAGCAAGCTCGGCGTCTCCATGCCCTATGAGTTCCTCATCGTCACCCCCGACGGCATGGCCGGAACCGACTTCACACTCGTCGACCTCGACCTCAAGAAGGACGCCCGCGAGTTCCGGACCAAGACCGGCGGCGTCTTCCATTCCAGCGAAGACGTCGCCCGCAACAACGTCCCATTCGAGCAGAAACGCGTCGCCCCGCACACCTTCCTCGTCATCCTCCCCAAAGGCATGGGCAAGGGCGAATACGCCTTCCTCGCTGCTGGCCTCACCGGCTCCTCCGCCACGGGCTCCAAAGGCAAGGCCTATACCTTCCACGTCATCGAATAACGTCATCGCCAGAACCGCGAGACGTCTGCTAACTAATCCTTTAGTACCTTCGTCTCATACCCAGAGGGAACTGACGGACGATGCCTCCGAAGCGATCCATTACGTTGACCGAAGCGGAACTCCGGCTCATGCGCGTGCTCTGGCAGCGCGGCGAGTCTGCTGTTTCGGACATGGTGGCGGCCGTCGCCGACGCCACGCCCCTCGCCTACACCTCTGTTCTCACCACGGTCCGCGTCCTCGAAAGAAAGGGATACGTCGTCCACCGTCAGGAGGGCCGCGCCTTTCTCTACAGCGCATGCGTCGCCCAGCACGAGGCCGGAAGATCCGAGGTCAGCCACCTCCTCAGCCGCTTCTTCGGCAACTCCCGCGAAAAGTTGATGCTCGCCCTCCTCGGCGATGAAGAGATCTCCGCCGAGGAGTTGCAGCGCATGAAGCAGGCCATCGCCAGCGCGGCGGATGACCTGCCGGAAGGCGAGGCGTGCTAACGATGCCTCTTCTCCTCGGAACATTCGCCCATCTCTTTGCCCTCGCCGGCTCGGCGCTCGTGGCCTCCGCCTGGGAAGGCTGTGTCCTGGTCGCCGCCGTGGCCTTCTCCCTGCGCCTTCTGCCCGGAATCCCCGCCCGAGCCCGCTCTCTGGTCTGGCTCGCCGTCATGATGCTCGTGGTGGCCCTTACCTTCGTCCACGCCTCCCACGCAACCGGCGAATCCAGCAACGGAGGCATCCAGATCGGTCTCGGCTGGACCCTCGCACTCGCCGCCATCTGGCTCGGCTTGTCCGCCGTCCGCGCAGCCCGCCTGCTCTGGAGCGCCGCGCTCCTCCGCGGAATCGCGACCCGTGCGCGTCGCCTGGCCGTGTCGCCCGAAATCACGCATCTCCTCAACGGACGAGCCATCGTCTGTGTCTCCGATGAGGTCAGCGTGCCCAGCGTGGCCGGCTTCTTCGCCCCCCGCATCCTTATCCCCTCCGGAATCGTCGACCGCCTCTCCGAACAGGATCTCCGCCAGATCGTCGTCCACGAGCGCGAGCATCTGCGTCGCGGCGACGACTGGGTCAACCTCCTGCAGAAGCTCAGTCTGGTCCTCTTCCCGTTGAACCCGGCCCTTGTCTGGGTAGAGCGCCGCCTCTGCGCCGAGCGCGAAATGGCCTGCGACGATGCCGTACTCAAGGCCACCGGCTCCCCCAAGGCCTATGCCAGTTGCCTCGCCAGTCTCGCGGAACACACGCTCGTCCGGCGCGGCGTCTCGCTGGCTCTCGGCGCATGGGAGCGCAGGCCCGAACTTGCCCGTCGCGTGGCCCGTATCCTGGCGCGTCCCCAGGGCGAGATGCGGCGCTCCCGCGCTGTAGTCGCCGCCATGCTGGTCGGCGTCGTCGCGGGCGGCGGAGCGCTCAGCCGTTCGCCCCAGATCGTCCGCTTCGCAAGCTCCGTGGACGCCCCGGTCGCAACTCTCCGCCCCATGGCCTCGGATGGCGCCCATATGGTCCTCGCCTCGGCCGTCGTGCCCATCCGTCACGACGGTGGTCTGGTCGGCGATGGTATTGTCCCCGCCCCGAAGCCCATGGCGCATAAGCCTGAGCGCAGGCGTTCACGCCCGGCGCTCTCGCCCACGGTGGCTCAGGATCGGGCAGCGCAGCCCGACCCCGAGGCCCGGATGGTCACCGTCCGTGTCGACGCCGCTTTGCCTGCGCGGCGCGTCCTCCTCGCCTTCGACGAGGACTCTCAGATTTCGTACGCGGCTGTTCCGGTTCGGAACGGCTGGCTCATCTTTCAACTCTAACCAGCTACCAACAAGGAGAAGGTATCTTTATGTCAGTGAAAACTAATTCATTAGTTGATGGTCTCCGCCGTTTCGGCCTGCCGGCTGGCATCGCAGCAGCAACAGCTCTCGGTACCGTCATGTTCGTCAACTCCAACGGCGTGCACGCCTCAGCCATCACCGCCGCGGCTCTCGACGACCAGAGCGTCTCGGCCATCAGCCAACTCGACCAGGCCATGGAGGCAGTCGCCTCCCGCGTCACCCCCGCCGTCGTCAACATCTCCGTCACCTCGAAGGCTGAGGACACCGACGATCAGGGAAGCATTCAGGGCCTGCCCCCTGGCTTCGCGCAGTTCTTCGGGCAGGGAGGCGGTCGGCCCCAGCAGCCCCAGACCCAGCACGGCATCGGCAGCGGCGTCATCATCTCGCCCGACGGATACATCGTCACCAACGGCCACGTCGTAGAAGGCGCCACGCAGATCCGCGTCACCCTCCACGATCGCCGCATCCTTACCGGTAAGGTCATCGGCGTGGACAAGCTCACCGACCTCGCCGTCGTGAAGGTTAACGCCACCGATCTGCCGGCTATCTCCTGGGGCGACTCCGGCAAGCTTGTCCCCGGCCAGACCGTCCTCGCCTTCGGCAGCCCCTTTGGCTACTTCCAGTTCTCCGTCACCCGCGGCATCGTCAGCGCGGTCGATCGCCCCAACCCCTACTCCGATGACGCCCGCAAGCCCGGCGGCTACATCCAGACCGACGCAGCCATCAACCCCGGAAACTCCGGCGGCCCGCTCGTCAACGCGCACGGCGAACTGGTCGGAATCAACACCTTCATCATCTCTAACAGCGGCTCCTTCGCCGGTGCCGGCTTCGCCATCCCGGCGCAGATCGCCAGAAGCACCACCGCCCAACTCATCAAGTTCGGCAAGGTCGATCATGGCTACCTCGGCATCAGCATGAACGACGTCACCCCGGATAACGCTCACTTCTTCAACCTGAACGACGCGAACGGCGCCATCGTGGCCCAGGTCACCCCCGGCTCCCCGGCAAGCGCCGCCGGCCTCAAGCAGGGTGACGTCATCCGTGCCCTCGATGGCCAGAAGATCGTCAACGGCAGCGCCCTCCAGGTGGCCGTCAGCCAGAAGACACCTGGAACCAAGCTGGCTCTCGACGTCCTCCGCAACGGCAAGGAGCAGACGATCAACCTGACCGTCGGCACCTACAAGAAGGATGGCCAGGAGGTCGCCGACGCATCCGGTGACGGCAGCCCCAAGAGCGGCAAGCTTGGCCTCGCCGTCGCCAACCTTACCGACGACCAGCGCCAGCAGTTGCATGTTCCCACCGACGTCAAGGGAGCCCTGATCGCAAACGTCCGCCCCGATAGCCCCGCCGAAGACGCCGGCCTCCAGCCCGGAGACGTCGTCCTCGAGGTAAATCGTCACGCCACCGCAACCGCCGACCAGTTCGTCAACCAGGTCCACGACGGCGGCAAGGATGTTCTTCTTCTCGTCTGGTCGAAGGGTAACGCCAGCTACCGCACCATCCACACGGACAGCGATAAGGGCTAAATTTGCCAATCGGAAAAAGGCTCGTCCCAACTGGGACGAGCCTTTTTGTATGGAGCTTATGACTGATCCAGTTTTGAGAGTGGTCTAACCAGTTTGTTGCGGAGTTCAGGTCCAGAGGGAGTACAGACCACTTTGTATCGACGCAGTGTGCTGGATTTTGGCCACGATTTCCATGCTCTTAGCCAGCTTATGTGGTGCTTTTCAAACCGGAAAAGCTGCTGGAAGACCATTGGGCTTTTGGTGGGTGGGACATGCTAAGTCCTTTAGAACACCAGGATACGTGGAGCGACTCCATAGCCCCAGCCGGATTCTCGTCCACAATCTGCGGTCACAGGTCGGACCTGTCGAGCAAGTTGTTTCTTTTCTAGCTCTTGCGACAGCCGTTGTTGTAGACCTGGGGCTTGCGCCACTCGCGATTTGTGGCAAACAGCACGCAGGCTGCTCCCGTGTCGGTGTTGATGCGCCAGGTGATATTGCCCTGCCGATAAACCTGTATTTTCCCGGTCCCAGCGAAGACCATGCCGTTGGGAGGCTGGCGGTCGATCGTGTCGGATGCGGGCAGCGAACCCGCGTCGGAGTCGGCCTTCAGCGAGGTCTGCGTGGTGATGACGGGCTTGGAAGGGGTGGAAACAGAGGTCGAACCGGGCATCGCAGACTTGTTGACCGGTGCCGGGGCGGGGGTCGAGTCGGGCGGTGCCAGCGAGGTCGTCACCGAGTTATCGGGAGAGATTGTCTCGCCGTCGTTTGCAGCCTGGGTGGCGCGGTAATGATTGTACCAATACCCGCCCAGCAGAACGAGCGCGATGAGAACGGTAATTCCAACGATCTTCATAAAAACGGCCTCGGTTTGTATCGAGCCTGCCGTGGGCGACAGATGGGAAAACGCACTGCAAATGGTGCAACCCAAACTTAACTATAGATCCAGCAGCGTGGGCTGAGATTGTCTGGTGGAGTGTTAATTCTACTGATTGCTTTGACCCTACCAAAGGTTGGTCCGTCCTGGGAAGTCCGGAAGGATTGTCGTTGTTTGTCACATGGCTGTCGCTGCTCCGGGCGTATCATAAAGGGCGTGCTGAAATACTCCATCGTCGTGCCGTTTCATAACGAAGAAGAGAACGTGACCGCGCTCTATGACCGGGTGAAGCACGTCATGGAGCTTGTGGGTGAGACGTTTGAGCTGGTCTTTGTCGACGACGGCTCCCGCGACCGCACGTACCGCCTGCTTGAAGAGATCGCCGCGGTCGACTCGCGTGTGCTGGTCATCAAGCTGCGCCGTAACTTCGGGCAGACCTCCGCCCTTGCCGCGGGCTTCGATCATGCGCAGGGCGAGTGCATTCTTGCCATGGATGGCGACCTGCAGCACGATCCCTCCGAGATTCCCAACTTCCTCGCCAAGCTAGAAGAAGGCTACGACGTCGTCAGCGGATGGCGTGCGCAGCGTGGGGACAACCTCATGATGCGGCGCATCCCCTCGATGCTCGCGAACAAGATCATGGCCGCCTTCTCCGGCGTCGCGATTCACGACTTCGGCACTACCTTCAAGGCCTATCGCCGCGAGGTGATCCAGAACATTCCGCTCTATGGCGAGATGCATCGCTTCATTCCCGCGCTGGCAAGCTGGTACGGCGCAAGCATCTGCGAGATTCCCATCTCGAACCCGCAGCGGGTGGCGGGCAAGAGCCACTACGGTATCTCGCGAACGTTCCGGGTCTTCTTCGACCTGCTCACCATCCGCTTCCTGCTCCGCTACATGACCCGCCCGCTCCACTTCTTCGGCTGGATCGGTGCGGTCGGCATGCTCTCGGGCGGCGCGATCGGCGCGTGGATGATCCTGCTGAAGCTGATCACGCATCAAGCTGTCGGCGGAGAGCACGGGCCTCTGCTTGTGCTCGCGGCAGTCCTGATTCTGGGGGGAATTCAGATGCTTGGAATCGGCCTGTTGGGAGAGCTCCAGGTAAGGCACTTCCACACGGCGAACCACCGGGCTCCCTACGCCGTGGACCGGATTCTGCGGCTGCGGTCAAACGAAGAGAGCATGCACCTTTGAGATCGTTGTAAGTTCTAAGTTGTACGTTCTAGGTGCGAATCCATTTTCCCTAGAACTTAGAACTGGCAACTTACCACTTCCAGAGGGTGCGATGAAGGCGATTCAGATGTTTGAGACGGGTGGGCCAGAGGTTCTGCGTCTGGTGGATGTCCCAGTACCTGCTCCAGGGCCGAAGGAAGCGCTGATCAAGATTGAGGCCTGCGGGGTCAACTTTATCGACACGTACTTCCGCGAGGGACGTTATCCCGCTCCACTGCCCTATACGCTTGGGCAGGAGGCTGCCGGTATCGTGGAGGAGGTCGGCTCCGAGGTCACGACCGTGAAGGTAGGCGACAAGGTGGCGTGGTGCGGCGTTCCAGGCACCTACGCGGAGTACGCCGTCGCGCCCGCCGACCGACTCGTGCATGTGCCTGACGGGTTGAGTTCGCAGCAGGCAGCCGCGGCGATGCTGCAGGGCATGACCGCTCACTATCTCGCACAAACGACGTATGTGATTCACGCAGGCGACACGGTGTTGGTCCACGCCGGTGCGGGCGGTGTTGGCCTTTTGCTCACCCAGATGGCGAAGCGGCTGGGCGCATGGGTGATCACGACCGTCTCCACCGAGGAGAAGGCCGAGCTCTCGCGCGCAGCGGGCGCGGATGAGGTGATCTTCTACAACCAGGAGCCTTTCGAGGTTGCGGTGCGGCGCATCACCGAGGGTGTTGGCGTGCCGGTGGTCTACGATTCGGTGGGCAAGACCACCTTCGAGCAGTCGCTAAAGTGCCTCGCGCCTCTTGGCATGATGGTGCTTTATGGCGCATCCAGCGGTGCCGTGCCCCCGTTCGACCTGATCCGTCTGTCGCAGATGGGATCGCTCTTCGTCACCAGGCCCACCCTGAAGGACTACATCGGCCCCAGAAAGTATCTGGAATGGCGCGCCGCGGACGTTCTGGGCTGGATCGACGAGGGTGCTCTCAAGCTGCGCATGGAGTACAGCTACCCCCTGGCCGACGCCGCCGAAGCCCACCGAGCCCTAGAGGGCCGCAAGACCACCGGCAAGGTCCTGCTGATCCCTTAAAAGGGCAAAGAGGCCTGGCTAATAAGCTTTCTCTCATTGCGCCCCCTTTCTGGGCTTTGTGTCGATCTCACCACACAAAGTTGCTCTTTAAACACGCCTCTATGTGATTGAAAACAATCAACTTTTGGGTTTGTGGGGTTTTGTGGTGGATTTCAGGTTTTTATGGGTGTTTCTTCGGGTTTCTTTGGGTTTTACCTGTAGTTGTCGGGACGGTAAAACGTGGGTTCATGCATGGATTTTGTGGGCAGAGGGATGGTGAACGACGGTACACCTTCTGCCGGAGTGAGACGCTGGGCGGCCGGACTCGGGTGGGTTGCTAATCCGTGCTGCCGACGGGGAGGACGAGCTGGAAGGTCGTTCCGTGGTGACGATCGTTGGTGCAGCTTTTTACCTTCATCCAGCCGCCGTGCTTCTCGATGAGGTCGGCGGCGACCCACAGGCCGAGTCCGTTGCCGGTTTTTTCCTTGGTGGTGAAGAAGGGCTCGAAGACCCGGGCCAGGACGTTGGGAGGCATGCCGCAGCCGGTGTCCGAGACGGCGATGCGGATGACGCTGCGACCGGCGCGCGTCCAGGCTTTGGACAGGGCGGCTCGTACGACGATCCGGCCACCACGCGGGGTGGCATCGAGCGCGTTCGAGATCAGGTTCACGAGGACCTGCCGCAGTTCGCCGGCGGAGCAGACGATCGCGGGTAGCGGGGGGTAGTACTCCTCGATCACGTCCACGCCCTTGGAGCTGATCTTGCCGCGCAGGAGCTGGACGGAGGACGCCAGAATGGGCGTGATATCGGACAACACCGGAGCCGTGTTTTCCCGGTAGAAGCTGAGGGTCTGGGTGGTGATCTGCGTGACGCGCCGCAGCTCTTCGGTGGCGAGGTCCGCGTAGGTGTGCTGTTCGTCCATGCTCTCGCTGGTGCGGATGAGATAGAGCAGGTTGGAGATCGACTCGAGGGGATTGTTGATCTCATGCGAGATACTCGCGGCTAGACGCCCGGCGACCGCCAACTTTTCGTTCTTGCGGAGCACCTCTTCCATCCTCTGCTTGTTCCGGGTGAGCTGGGTGAGGGCGAGGTCGCTGCGCCAGATCAGGACCGTCTGCAAGCCGATGACCGCCACGGCGAAGAGGCTGAGCGCGAAGGAGGGTTCGTACCATCCCCTGCGTATGCCGTCCGACACGGAGAGGCCGATGAGCAGAGGGAGCGCCCATGTGCCGACCAGCAGTTCGATGCGAGCTTCAATGCCCAGCTCCTGCGCAAACAGAGAGCGCATTGGCTCCCGCGTGGGGCGGCAGGCAAAGGCGGCTGCAAAGAGCAGAAGCAGGGACAGCGCGCTCTGCAACGACATGGCGTCCAGCAGACGGGCGTTGAAGAGGGCGTGGGCGCGAAAGAGAAACCCGGAGATCGTGGAGAGGGCCAGCATCAGTCCAATGGACTGGAGTGCCGTGCTCAACCTGCGCAGACGGTCGAGCATGAGGAGCGAGAAGGCCAGGAATCCGATGCCTACGCTGCTGCCCATCGACATCCGCCACGGCGTCTCCACGTGGAGGAGGCCGTATTGAGCGGCCAGTCCTGCGAGTTTGACGAAGATGGCGTGGGGAATTCCGGGGGTCGACTGAAAGAGCAGAGCCAGAATACTCATGACTGCGAAGGCGAGCGGGACCAGGCACAGGATGTCTCCCACTCGCGTGAGAAGCTGACCTGACCGGCGCAGATGGCGTAGCAGGACGACCAGAGAGAGCGCGATGAAGCAGACTGCCGCCGACCAGCGCATGGGGCCGATCATGGGCATGGTGAGCTCTGTCCTGTGCCCGAACCATCCTGCCAGCGTTATCGCGGACGCCGTACCCACCAGGCCGCTGAAGAGGTAGACGACGAGCGGCCAGACGGCCGGGGTGTCGTATCCGGACGTGAAGATGCGGCGCGGCCACCGTGTCTCGGTGGGCACGGAACTCCCCGGAGAAGACAAGGTGTCGTCCTTCCGGCTTTCCGAGGTGCCGCTGTTCTTCTGAACGTTCAATGAGGCGCTCTCCTGTCTCCGTTGTATGACGCAGGAAAGGCCTCTGCGTGCCGTAAGGAGAGGAATCGAATCAGCCTAGAGAGGCTGGGGCGATTCGATGGGGTCAACATCGGGTGTATCGAGTTTGGTGGCGTTCGGAGAGAGGCTTTCCAGCTTGCGGAGGCCCGGAAAGAGGCGCATCCAGACCAGGGCGATGACGATGCTGCCGAGCCCGCCGAGAATGGTGGCGGGGATGATGCCAAACCAGGAGGCGGTTACGCCGGATTCGAACTCGCCGAGCTGGTTGGAGGTGCCGATAAAGAGGGAGTTCACGGCGGAGACACGGCCACGCATATCGTCGGGCGTCTCCAACTGGACGAGGGAGGAGCGGACCACGACGGAGACGACATCGGCGCAACCGAGGACGCAGAGGACACCCATCGACAGGAGCACGTTGCGGGAGAGGGCGAAGACCACGGTCGCCATGCCGAAGACGATGACGGCGATGAACATTTTGCGGCCCGCGTGGGTGTGGATGGGGTGACGGCCGAGGTAGAGGGAGGTCGCGAGGGCGCCGACCGCGGGAGCGAGCCGCAGGAGGCCGAGGCCCCATGGGCCGGTATGCAGGATGTCCCGGGCATAGGCGGGAAGGAGCGCGGTGGCTCCGCCGAGGAGGACCACGAAGAGATCGAGCGAGATGGCGCCCAGGATGTTTTTGCGGGCGCGAATGTAGTGGATGCCGGAGAACAGGGAGGCGGCGGAGACGGGCGTTTTGGGGGGCGTGATCCGCCGGCTGCGGATGGTGGAGGAGAGGATGGAGGCGGTTGCGAACAAGACTGCGCACAGGGTGTAGGGGATGGGTGCTCCGAGAGCGTAGAGAAGGCCACCCAGAGCGGGGCCGACGATGCTTGCGGTCTGATTCGCGGAGGCGGAGAGGGCGATGGCTCGGGGCACGAGGGACTCATCGACGAGGGTGGGAACTAGGGCTTGCGTGGAGGGGCTTTCGAAGGCTCGCGCGGCTCCGAGGAGGGAGACGGCGACGAAGATGCCTGCGGGATGCAGACGATGGAGGAAGCTGGCGAGGGCGAGGGTCGCCATGGTCGTCGCTTCCACGATCTGGCAGATGGAGATGATCGTCTTGCGGTTGAAGCGGTCGGCGGTATGGCCGACGATGAGTGTGAGGCAGAGCATCGGCAGGAACTGCGCGAGGCCAACCATACCCAGGGCGAAGGTGCTGTGAGTGAGCGCGTAGACCTGCCAGCCGATGGCGACGGCGGCCATCTGGAAGGAGATCGTGGAACAGATGCGCGCGAACCAGAATCTTGGATAGGATGTTGTTCCAATGGTGGGGATGGCCATTGATTTAAGGATGACACGATATTCTGTCTGTATGTCGTCTCCGTTTCTGGAACTGTCTCATGTGAACGTGGCACGCGGTGAGAGCACCGTGCTGCATGATGTCAACCTGACCGTGCATCCGGGCGAACATATAGCCATTCTTGGCCCGAACGGATGCGGGAAGTCCACGTTGATCAAGACGATGACGTGTGAGTGCTATCCGCTGGTGCGGCCAGAGACGAGGGTGAGGATCTTCGGCCGGGAGCGGTGGGATTTGACGGAGTTGAAGAAGCGTCTGGGGGTGGTTTCGGCCGAACTGCCGGGGAAGCCTATGCTGACCACCACGGGACGGGATGCGGTGTTGACTGGGTTCTTTTCAAGTTCGACCCTGTGGCCGAATCTGCGGGTGACGTCGGAGATGGAGGATCGGGCGGATGAGGTTTTGAAGTTAGTGGATGCGACTTCGCTGGTGAAGAAGGAGGTCGGGGCGATGTCGGCAGGGCAGCAGAGGCGCGTGATGATCGGGCGTGCGCTGGTGGCTTCGTCGGGGACGCTGCTGCTGGATGAGCCTTCGAATGCGCTGGATCTTTTTGCGCAGAAGGAGTTGCAGCAGTTGATGCGGAAGCTGGCGGGGCAGGGGACGACGATCATCCTGATTACGCACCATCTGCCGGATATTATTCCGGAGATCGATCGGATCTTGATGATGCGGGAAGGGCGGATCGTGGGGGATGGACCGAAGAGCGAACTGCTGACGGAGGAAAAGCTGGGTGGGCTGTTTGGGACTGAGGTGGCCCTGATGGAACGAGCCGGGTACTATCATGTTTCATAATTTGTAGCTGATTTTGTTGCGAGTCCTTTCTGCCGACGTGGGCCGGACGCGCCAGGAGAGGTGCGATGAAGGCCGTACCGACGTTCGATCAGTTGCCGCTGGTATTGCGGATGAGTCCGGTGCGAACTTCATTGATGCTTTTGGTGTGTGCGGCGTTTGCGACAGCGGGTGTGTGGATGGCGCGAGACGGCCAAGGTATGGGGTATTTCTGCGCTGCGTTTTTTGGGTTGGGAGTGATCGTTTTTGCCGTCAATCTTCACCCTCGGGCTGGGTATCTGCGGCTGGAGAAAGCGTCGTTTACGGTGTGTAGTTTGTTTCGGGCTCATACCGTCCTGTGGTCGGATGTGGAGACGTTTGGCGTGATGAAGATCCGCCACAACAAGATGGTGGCATGGAACTTTGCACCGACTTACGAGGGTAAGGCCGGGGTTCGTAAACTGAATCGAGCGTTGGCGGGGTTCGATGCGGGGATGGCGGGTTCGTACGGCGGACTGACGACGCAGGCCCTGGCGGAGATGATGGAGGGGTTGCGGGTGGAGGCGATGCGCAAACCTGAAAGCGGTGTTCCGTTTGGGATCAGCGAGCGGATTTAGGTTGCAGCGAGGATGGGCTATTCAGAGCTCGGCGGCATAGGAGAAACCCACATCTCAAAATCGAGATGTGGGGCACCCGCATTTGTGGCTCTAGCGATTTGTGCTGGGCGGGACGGGGTGCGGGGCGAGGGATGTGGTCTGGAGCTTGACGAGTTCGTCCTGGCGGAGGCGTGGGGGGCCGAGGACGGCTACCTTGGGGAGAGGGCCGCGGACCATGGTGACCTCGTCGCAGGCGTAGAGGCGGGGGCAGTTCTGGCAGTCTTTGTAGATCTTGTCGGGGATGCTGGTGCGGTCGGCTACGCGGAAGCCGAAGTGGAAGAAGAAGTCGGGGATGCGGGTGAAGAGGCAGACCGCGGTGACGCCTTGTTCTTCGGCTTCTTCCAGAAGAGCGCGTAGGAGCTTGCCGCCGGCGCCCTGGCCCTTGGCTTCGGGTTTGACGACGATGGAGCGGACCTCGGCGAGGTGGGGGCCGTAGAGGTGCAGGGCTCCGCAGCCGAGGAAGACGCCGGCTGCGGATTCGGCGATGTGGAAGTCGCGGACGTTCTCGCATATCTCCGCGTAGTTGCGGCGGAGGAGGGTTCCGTCGTGCGAGAGGGAGTTGACGAGCTCGAAGATGTTGACGGCGTCCTGGAGCTTGGCGTTGCGCACGACGGCGCCGCCCACGCGGGTGCGCGAGGAGCTGGTCGAGTCGCTGACGGGCTGCAGAGGGGTGAAGGACGCCATCAATTTAGTTTATCCCCGACAGCCTTTTTCTTGCATCCTGGAGGGCCTGTTTTACGCGCGGGCGAGAGGTCCCACCGATGACGTCGTGGCAGTCGAGGGTGGCCTCGAGGGTGATGGCGGCGTAGAAGTCTTCGGCGAAGGCTTCGGAGAGAGACTGAAGTTCGGAGAGGGGGATGTCGTTGAGCTCGCGGCCGGATTCGAGGCCGAGGCGGACGGCGTTGCCGATGATCTCGTGGGCCTTGCGGAAGGGGATGCCTTTGTTCGAGAGATAGGTGGCGGCGGCCATGGCGTTGAGATAGCCGGTGGTGGCGGCGGTCTGCATGGGGGTGGCGCGGAACTTGAGGGAGCGGGTGAAGGCGGGCAGGACGGAGAGGATGCCGGCGATGGTATCGGCTGCGTCGAAGATGGGCTGCTGGCCTTCCTGGAGGTCCTTGTTGTAGGCGAGGGGAAGGCCCTTGATGAGCATGGAGAGAGTGGTTGCGGCTCCGAGGAGACGGCCCGATTTGCCGCGGATGAGCTCGGTGAGGTCGGGGTTCTTCTTCTGGGGCATGGCGCTGGAGCCGGTGGAGAAGGCCTCGGGGAGATCGAGGAAGCCGAACTCGGCGGTGGAGTAGAGAGTGAGCTCTTCGGCGAAGCGCGAGATGTGGATGCCCAATGTGGACAGGGTTTGCGTGAAGTCGAGCATGAAGTCGCGGTCGCTGGTGGCGTCCATGCTGTTGGGCGTGGGGGCGTCGAAGCCGAGGGCCTTGGCGGCGATGGTGCGGTCGAGGGCGAGGGTCGCACCGGCGACGGCTCCGGAGCCGAGGGGGCAGAGGTTCATTCTCTTGCGGGCATCGGTCAAACGGCTTAAGTCGCGCTCGATCATGCTGACGTAGGCCTGTAGCCAGTGGGCTACGAGGACGGGCTCGGCGCGCTGGAGGTGGGTGTAGCTGGGGATGACGGACTCGCCGGAGGCTTCGGCTAGCTCGATGAGGGCGAGGGCCCAGTCTTTGAGGGCGATGACGGTCGCGTCGATGGCATCGCGCACGAAGAGGCGCATGTCGGTCGCGATCTGCTCGTTGCGGCTGCGGCCGGTGTGGAGCTTGAGGGCGAGGTTGCCGATGTGCTTGGTGAGTTCGAGCTCGGTGAAGTGGTGGATATCCTCGGCGTTGGGTGCGGAGGCTACTACCTTGGGGCCGTCGAGTTCGACGGTGGCGAGGACTTTGTCGAGGCCTTCGAGCATGGTGATGAGCTCGGTCTCGGTGAGGATGCCGGCGGCGGCGATGGCGCGGGCGTGGGCTTTGCTCGCGGCTACTTCTTGTGGGAGGAGACGCCAGTCGAAGGGGAAGGAGCGCTGCCACTCTTCGAAGGTTGTGTTGAGGGGCTCGCGGAAGCGGCCTGACCACATCTTGGCTGCGTTTTGTTCTTGCTCGGACATCTCGGATTGCCTTGTCTGACTACGGGGAAAGCGATCTCGTTATGTTGCATACCCCATCCTTTTGAGAGAGCCAAAGGGATGGGGTCCTTGTTTGTAACCGAATCGATTGCTTATGCGGTGACGCGCTTGCGGGCCTGGATGCCGCGGTCGCGGGAGTTGGAGATGCGCTTGGCCCCGCCGAGCAGCATGAGGAGGAGGGCCTTCTGGGCGTGCATGCGGTTCTCGGCCTGGTCGAAGACGACCGACTGCGGGCCGTCGAGGACGGCATCTGTGACCTCGGCGTTGCGGTGGGCGGGGAGGCAGTGCATGAAGACGGCGTGGGGCTGCGCGTGCGCCATCAGGGCTTCGTTGACCTGGTAGGGCTTGAAGATGGGGGCGCGTTTGGTGGCCTCGTGCTCGAAGCCCATGCTGGTGCAGACGTCGGTGTAGACGGCGTCGGCGCCGGTGACGGCCTTGATGGGATCGGTGGTGAGGGTGATGGAGGCACCGGTGGTCTCGGCGATCTCGATGGCCTTGTGGATGATCTCCAGCTTGGGGGCGAAGCCCTTGGGCGTCGCGATGGTGCAGTGCGCGCCGAGCTGTGCGGCGGCCAGCATGAGGGAGTGGCAGACGTTGTTGCCGTCGCCGACGTAGGTGAACTTGAGGCCTTCGACGGAGCCGAAGCGCTCTTCGAGGGTGAAGAAGTCGGCGATGGCCTGGCAGGGGTGCTCGAGGTCCGAGAGGGCGTTGATGACGGGGACCTTGGAGCAGGCGGCCATCTCGGTGATGGTGTCGTGGGAGTAGGTGCGGAGGACGATGATGGACATCCAGCGCTCGACGTTGTGGGCCATGTCGGGCAGGGACTCGCGCTCGCCGAGGGGCGACTGGGTCTGGTCGACGAAGATGGCGTTGCCGCCGAGGGTGTTGATGGCGGCTTCGAAGGTGAGGCGGGTACGGAGCGAGGCCTTCTCGAAGAACATGACCATCTGGCGCGCGTCGAGGGCGTGGCGGAAGTCTTCGGGGTGGTTTTTGACGGCGTGGGCGAGTTCCATGATGGCGGCCATCTCCTGGACGGAGAGGTCGGCGATGGAGCAGAGGTCGCGACCGTTCATGCGCTTGGTGGCCTCCGAGAAGGCGGTGTCGGACTGGATGCCGAGCGTGACGGTGGCCTTGGGGGCGACGAGGACTTCTTCGTTGGGCTTGTTCATGATGACGGTTTTGCTACCCATGTGCTTTCTCTCCAGCGAGATTGGATGCTGCCAACGATGGCATGGTGGTGAGGATCTCGTCCATGGTCCGGATCGCGATATCGATCTGGTCGCGGGTGAGGATATAGGGCGGAAGGAAACGGAGGACCGTGTCGTGCGTGCGGTTGAGGATGAATCCACGCTCCATCATGGTTTCGTGCAGATGCTTGGCGACGTCGGCGGAGTGGAAGTCGACGCCGATCATCAGGCCGGCTCCGCGGACTTCCACGATGGCTTCGTGCTTCTTTTTGAGTTCGTTAAATTGCTCGATGAAATAAGTGCCGACTTCGGTTACATGAGCCAACAGGCCCTCGTGCTTGATGGTGTCGATGACCGCGATCGCCACGGCACAGGCCAGGGGATTTCCGCCGAAGGTCGTTCCGTGCATGCCGGGCTTGAAGGCGCGGGCGGCTTCTTCGGTGCAGAGCATGGCACCCATGGGGACGCCGCCGGCGAGGGGCTTGGCGAGTGTGGTGACGTCGGGGCGCACGCTGAAGTGCTGGTAGGCGCACCAGGTGCCGGTGCGGCCCATGCCGGACTGGATCTCGTCGAAGAGGAGAAGGGCACCGGTGGAGTCGCAGAGCTCACGGGCTGTGGCGAGGAACTCTTCGCTGATCCAGTTGATGCCGCCTTCGCCCTGGAGGACTTCGATGGCGATGGCGCAGACTTCGTTCGAGAACGCGGCCTTGAGAGCGGCGACATCGTTGTGCTTCACGAATTCGACGCCGGGCATGACGGGGCCGAAGGGCTCACGGTAGGCGGCCTTGTGGGTGGTCGAGACGGAGCCGATGGAGCGGCCGTGGAAGCTGTTCTCGAGCGCGATGATTTTGGTGCCGATCTGCTTGCCTTCGGCGCGCAGCAGTCCGGCGTGGGCGCGGGCGAGCTTGAGCGCTGCTTCCCAGGCTTCGGTGCCGGAGTTGCAGAGGAAGACGCGGTCGAGGCCGGTGATCTCGGTGAGGCGGAGGGCGACTTCGGTGGTGCCGCGATGGAAGAAGAGGTTCGACGTGTGAATCAGCGTCTCGGCCTGCTTCGTGATAGCTGCTGTAATGGCGGGGTGGTTGTAGCCGAGGGCGGAGACACCGATGCCGGAGAGCAGATCGAGGTAGCGCTTGCCCTCGCTGTCATAGAGATAGACGCCTTCGCCGCTGGCGAGCTCGACCGGGTACCGGCCGTAGGTCTGGACGAGGAGTCTGGACTCGGCGGTTTGCAGCTCCTCAAGTTGTGTGGTGGCGATTGCAGTGCTCATGCGACCATGACCTCCGTTCCATCGTTGACGCGGGTTGAGATAAGGTCGGGCAGCACGGCAGCCGACTCGGCGGGGAGGATGCGGACTCGCTTGACGCCGCCCAGCAGCGCGGCTTTGCAGGCGTTGAGCTTGGGCAGCATGCCGCCGGAGACGATGGACTGCTTCTCGAGTGCGGGGATCTGCGCGAGGGTGAGCCAACGCATGACCTGACCGTCCGCACCCTTGACGCCGGGGACATCGGTGAGGAAGACGAGGGTGTCGGCCTTAGTGGCGATGGCGCAGGCCGAGGCCATCTCGTCGGCGTTGATGTTGTAGTACTCGCCGTCGAAGCCGAGGGCGATGGAGGAGATGACGGGCACCGCACCCATGGCCCAGATGGCTTCGAGATAGCGGGGGTTCGATTGGGCGATCTCGCCGACGAAGCCGAGGTCGGGGTTGGTCTTCTTCTTGCGGGCGCGGAAGACGTTGCCGTCGCCACCGGCGAGGCCGACTGCATCCTGCCCGTGCTTGCCGAGGGCGGCGACGAGAGACTTGTTGACGCGTCCGGCGAGCACCATGAGGGCTGCATCGCGGGTCTCGGCGTCGGTGACGCGGAGTCCGGAGATGAACTCGCTCTTCTTGCCCATGGCCGCGAGGGTTCTGGTCAACTGCACGCCGCCGCCATGCACGACGGCCACCTGATTCCCGTCCTTGACGAGATCGGCGATGGCGCGTCCGCAGGCATGCAGGAGCTTCGGATCTTCAAGGGCAGCTCCGCCCAGCTTGACGACAAATTTCATAGAAGGCCATCCTGTTCCGCGAACCCGAGCATCAGGTTCATGTTTTGTACCGCCTGTCCTGCAGCGCCCTTCAAGAGGTTATCAAGGCACGAGACGAGGAGAAGGCGTGTTCCGTTTTTGTGAAGGTGAAAGCCGATGTCGCAGTAGTTGGTTCGGACGACATGCTGAATCTGCGGCAGGTTGGGCGTCTGGTGGAGACGCACCATGCGCTTTCCCGCGTAGAAGTCAGCGAATAACTTCGTGATGGCTTCCGGCGTCGTGGGCTGGGTTAAACGCACATAGATCGTCGAGAGGATGCCACGCGGAATCGGCAGCAGATGCGGCGTGAACTGAATCTGATCTTCACTCAAGTGCAACTGCTCGAGCAGTTCCCCGGTGTGACGGTGACCGAAGACGTTGTAGGCGGAGAGGTTGTCGGCTGCATACATGAAATGCGTCTTGGCCGTGGCGGCCTTGCCCGCGCCGCTTACGCCGGATTTTGCGTCGCAGACGATGAGTTCCTTCGGATCGAGGAGGCCAGCCTTCGCCAACGGGGCGAGAGCGAGGATCATCGAGGTGGAGTAGCAGCCGGGATTGGCGAGCAGGCGAGCCTTGGCGATCGCTTCGGCATGAAGCTCGGGGGCACCGAAGACGGCTTCGGTTTCGAGGGCGTCGGCTGCGGCGGGATCGGCGTCGGTGAGGTTGTAGACGGCGCTGTTCTTCTTTTCCTTGAGGCGCCATGCCCCGCTGAGGTCGATGACGCGGATGCCGCGCCGGATGGCCTCGGGAGCCCACTCGCGGGACTGCTCAT
This sequence comes from Granulicella pectinivorans, assembly GCF_900114625.1. Classification (NCBI taxonomy): domain Bacteria; kingdom Pseudomonadati; phylum Acidobacteriota; class Terriglobia; order Terriglobales; family Acidobacteriaceae; genus Granulicella; species Granulicella pectinivorans. Next base: position 4,000,280 of record NZ_FOZL01000001.1, on the reverse strand, counting down.
GAGGCAGTGCGAGGAATAGGATGTCGATCTTGTTCGCGACGAGCGTGTCCCAGGAGAAGGGAAGGATAGGGTCGGCGATGCCGTCGGTGGTGGCGAGCTGGGGCTGGAGGTCGGTGAGGACCTGTCCGGTGGCTTCACCGGCGCGACCGAAGAACATCGGGCGGGTGGTGAGCCCCGGGTGGTTGAGGAGCAGGCGGGCGAGTTCGCCGCCGGAGTAGCCGGAGACGCCGGCTACGGCTACGCGTGGGCTTTGCTGTGGGCTAGCCAATGTAGGTCGCAATCCTTCCCCGCAGCGTGGCTGCGCGTTTGTCATCGGGACAGATGATGAGTACGGTGTCGTCGCCGGCGATGGTACCGACGACCTCCGGCCAGTCTTCGTAGTCGATGTTGGCGGCGATGGGCTGCGCGCCTCCGGTAGTGGTGATGATGACGATGAGATTCTGCGCCTGCCGGACCTCAAGGCCGAAGCTCTTCAGGACGTCGAAGGTTTCGGGGAGATCGTCATCGGTGGTGGGGACGTTCGGGAGACGATATCCGTTTGGTCCCTTGGAGAGGTTGAGTTCGCGGATGTCGCGCGAGAGCGTGGCCTGCGTGACGGTATGACCGAGCGCGGCGAGTTTGCGCCGCAGGTCATCCTGATTGGCGACGTTTCCGGAGCTGAGAACCTCACGGATGGCGGAATGGCGTTGAAGCTTCATGACTAGGACAGATGACCGAATTCCGTGATGCATAAAAATACATCAACATGTATAAATATACATGAACGCAGCATTCGGTCGTCAAGGGCAGCGTTGACTCGAAAGATGAGGGCTTCGTAGGCCATCCCTGAGCAAAAAGGGACGCTAATCGAAGTATAGTGAAGCATGGACTGGTTAACAACAGGTAACCGGCAGGATGCTGCCGTCGGCATTGGCGTCTCTCAAAATGGGAGGCGCAATCTGGTCGATGCACGTTTCGATCAGGATTCTTGTGGCGTTGGATTTGTGGCTTCGATCGACGCAGTCGCTTCACACACCATCTTGAAACAGGCTGCGGGTGCGCTTGCGCGTCTGGCGCACCGCGGTGCGGTTGCGGCCGATGGCAAGAGCTCGGACGGCGTGGGTCTGATGACCGCTGTGCCGGCTGCGTATCTGCTTGGTGCATGCGGCCACGCGGTCGATGGCGCGCTGGGTGTGGGGATGCTGTTCCTGCCTGCGGGTGAGACCAAGGCGGAAGCCGTGATCGAGCGATGTCTCGTCTCGCAGGACCTGAAGGTTCTGTGTTGGCGCGAGGTTCCGACGAAGCCTGAGGTGCTTGGCGAAATCGCTCTCTCCACCATGCCGGTGATCAAGCAGGTTCTTGTCGTGAATGGCGAAGGCGATGCCGCCACCATGGAACGCCGCCTTTACCTGGCGCGGAAGCAGTTCGAAAAGCTGACCGAAGCCGGTGAAGTTGAGGGCTACCTCTGCTCTCTTTCTTCGAAGACTCTTGTGTATAAGGCGATGTGCTCCGGCACGCTGCTGCCTGAGTTCTTCCCCGACCTGGCGTCGGAGGAGTATGTGACTCCTTTTGCGATCTTCCATCAGCGTTATGCGACGAACACGGCTCCGAGCTGGCACCGGGCGCAGCCGGGACGGATGCTGGCGCACAATGGCGAGATCAACACCGTGTGGGGCAATCGCTCGCGCATGGTGGCCCGCGACGCGACGCTGCCGGTCGAGTGCAAGCCGGTGCTGACGCACGGCGGCACGGATTCGACGAGCCTGGACGAGGCGATCGAGCTGCTCTCGCGCAACGGACGTACGACGGCCGAGGCTGTGCGTATGCTGCTTCCGCCTGCCGAAGAAGGGCACCTGGGATCGGCCTTCCTGCGCTACAACACCGACTGCGCGGAGCCTTGGGATGGCCCGGCCGCCATTGCGTTCTCAGATGGCACGCTGGTGGGCGCTGCGCTCGACCGCAATGGACTTCGGCCCTGCCGCTTTGCCGTTACGCTGGACGGGCTGGTCGTTGCCGGGTCCGAGGCTGGACTGGTCGACCTCGATCCCGAGCGCGTTTCGCACAGCGGACGCCTTGGCCCCGGCCAGATGCTGGTCGTCGATCTTGCGCGGAACAAGTTTTATGAGGACGAGGCGCTGCTCGCGCTCTTCGACGAAGAGATGGGCGAGATGCCAGCCTCGACCGATATGCCTTTGGCGGGCATCGCGTCGGTGAGCCCGGATGCGGCTGCTCTTTCGGCTCTGCAGCGTGGCTTTGGCTACACGCGCGAAGACGTGAAGATGATTTTGCAGCCGATGGCAGCCGACGGCAAGGATGCTGTCTGGTCGATGGGCGACGACACCCCGCTGGCCTTCCTGGCGAAGGCTCCGCGGCCGGTCTACGCGTACTTCCGCCAGCGCTTTGCGCAGGTGACGAATCCCGCGATCGATCCGCTCCGGGAGGCGTGCGTGGTCTCGCTGCATACGCGCCTTGGACCGTGGCCTCACCTGCTGGACAAGAACGCTCCTTTGCCTGGCCTCTGGCTCAAGTCGCCGTTCCTCTCGACCGGACAGGTCGCGGCTCTGCGCAGCGGTCAGTACGGTCACGTCGACGAGATGCGCCTGGCTGAGCTGCACTGTCGCATCGAAGAGGATCAGACCCTCGCGACGGCGCTCGATGTCATCTGCGACCGCGCGGTGGAGCTGGTCCGCGACGGTGCCCGTCTTCTTCTGTTGTCGGACCGTTCCGCCAGCCCTGAGCTCGTCCCTGTGCCCATGGCGATGGCGACCGGCGCGGTGCATCAGGCTCTTGTGGCTGCAGGACTGCGTACGCTGACCGGGATCGCTGTGGAAGCGGGCGATTGCCGCGACATCCACCATGCCGCCGTGCTGATTGGGTATGGCGCGGGCGCGGTGTGCCCGTGGCTCGCGCTCGAGACCGGTATGGCTCTGACGCCCGCCGGGGGAGACCGCGCCGCCAGCGAGTACCGGATGCTGAAGGCGCTGGATGCGGGGCTCGCCAAGGTGATGTCGAAGATGGGCATCTCGGTGGTGGACAGCTACCGTGGGGCGCACCTGTTCGACATTCTCGGACTGCACCAGAGCGTTGTGGATCGTTGCTTTGTCGATACGCCGGCACCGCTGAGCGGTATCGGGTTCTCGGACCTGGAAGCGCATCTCCGCGCGACCTGGCAGCCGACTGTGGCCGCTGTTTCGGCGGAGCTGCCGGACTATGGCTGGGTGCGTTTCCGCAAGGCCGACCTGGCCGAGCCGCACGCCTGGCAGCCACCGACCGTGAAGGCGCTGCAGTCCGTGGTGGGCAGCGCACGGAATGTGCCGCAGCCTGCGGACCCGGCCGCGGCGTTCCAGATCTACACGCAGGGTGTGGTGAACCGTGAGCCTGCCGTGCTGCGCGATCTGCTGGAGATTCGTCCGGCGGGTGCGGAGTTGCGGCTTGAGGCGATCGAGTCGAACTCGAGCATCGTGAAGCGCTTTGTGGCTTCGGCCATGTCGCTTGGCTCGCTGAGCCCTGAGGCCCACCAGACCATCACCGCTGCGATGAACATGCTCGGCGGCCGGTCCAACACGGGCGAGGGCGGGGAAGACAGGGATGTCTACAAGGCCCAGCCGCAGCTTGTGCCGGCAGGTGGCGATGGCTCGGGCCGTTCGCTCGCTTCGGGGGGCGTGGCTGTCATGGAGCGCCCCATCGAGGCTCCGGCGGTCCATGTTTCGCTGAATAACAAGATCAAGCAGGTGGCTTCGGGCCGGTTCGGCGTCACCGCCGAGTATCTGGCGCACGCCGAGGAGATCGAGATCAAGGTCGCCCAGGGGGCGAAGCCCGGTGAGGGCGGACAGCTTCCGGGACACAAGGTCAGCGGCCTGATTGCTCGTCTGCGTCATGCGCAGCCGGGCGTCTCGTTGATTTCGCCTCCGCCGCATCACGATATCTACTCGATCGAAGATCTGGCGCAGTTGATCTATGACCTGAAGCGCGTGAACCCGAAGGCATCAGTTGGCGTGAAGCTGGTTTCGAGCTGCGGCGTCGGTACCGTGGCCGCGGGCGTGGCCAAGGCGTATGCGGACTTTATCGTCATCGCCGGCAACACCGGAGGGACGGGTGCGGCGGCGCTTTCGAGCATCAAGTACGCGGGCAATCCGTGGGAGCTTGGCCTCGCCGAAGCGCAGCAGGTGCTGATGCATAACGGCATGCGCGGACGCGTTCGTCTGCGTACCGATGGTGGGCTCGCCACGGCTCATGACGTTCTTGTGGCTGCGCTGCTTGGGGCGGATGAGTACGCTTTCGGGACGGCGGTTCTCGTGGTGCTGGGCTGCGATATGGCTCGCCAGTGTCACCTGAACACGTGCCCGACGGGCATTGCGACCCAGAAGCCTGAGCTGCGGGCCAAGTTCCGCGGTAAGCCGGAGCATGTAGTTCGCTTCTTCGAGGAGCTCTCCTCGGATCTGCGTCATCTTCTGGCTCGCTATGGACTGCCTTCGCTGGAGGCGGCTGTCGGCCGCACGGATCTGCTGGAGCAGGTCCGGTTCGAGGGCAACCTCGACCTGAGCCCCATGCTGGAGCGGGTGAACGACGGGCCGAAGAGCTGGGAGGGCAAGCCGAACAACCGTCCCGACGAGAAGGCGCCTATCGACGATGCCTGGGTTGAGCCGGCGCTTCGGGCGCTGGAACAACGCGAACCGTATTTTGTCCGTGCGAAGGTCGACAATGGCGACCGCTCGGTGGGCACAAAGCTCGCCGGAGCGTATGCGCTGAAGACGGTCGAAGACGAAGCTGCCGTACCGGAGGCTCGAATGGAGCTCGAAGGCATCGCGGGCCAGTCCTTCGGCGCCTTCGCGGTGAAGGGTATGACGCTGCGTCTCGACGGCCAGGCCAACGATTTCGTCGGCAAGGGTCTGTCAGGTGGCGAGATTGTGATCCGCGCGACCGGCCTTGCGGCCAAGGATAGCGGACAGCATGTGATCCTCGGCAATGTGGCGCTGTATGGCGCGACCTCCGGGGCGCTCTACGCGGCTGGACGCGCTGGCGAGCGGTTTGCCGTGCGCAACTCCGGCGTGACCGCCGTGGTGGAAGGCGTTGGCGATCACGGATGCGAGTACATGACGGGTGGAACGGTCGCCGTTCTGGGACGCGCCGGCATGAACTTCGGAGCGGGCATGACCGGGGGCGTGGCGTGGGTGTTCGATGGCGACGGATCGTTCGTCAACGACAAGCGCTACCATGTCGACTTCATGGAGCCTACGGCCTTCGACGACTGCAGTCCCGAGATCCAGGCGGAGCTGCGCGGTCTGCTCGAAGTCCACACGGAGAAGGCCTCCAGCGCACTTGCTGCCGCGCTTCTGGGGAACTGGCCGGAACGGGTCCAGGGCTTCGTCCGCCTTACGCCCAAGCCGCAGGTCTAGCCTCTGCTTTATGCGAGAGGGCCCACGCTCCGTCTGGGGTGTGGGCCTTTTCTTTTTTCATGCGTTGAAACGGTGAACTGGCATTCATTCGCGGGTTTGGGTAGAGTGGCGTGACTGGGAGATTGTGCATCTCTCCTGTTACAGGTATGCGGGAAGCGAGGCGGAGTCTGAAGCGGAAGACAACGAATGCGGAGGGTGGGTTGAAGGCGGAAGGCAGACAGGTGCCGGCAGCGGAGAAGTATCAGCGGATTCTGGACGCGGCGGTCGAGGTGATCGCCGAGAATGGCTACTTCAACTCCCCGGTGAGCGCGATTGCCGCGAAGGCCGGTGTCGCGGATGGAACCGTTTATCTCTACTTCAAGAGCAAGGACGAGGTTCTGCGCACGGCGATCGACACGACGTTTGCGCGCTTCTACGGGCGGGTGGAAGAGGAGTTCAAGACGATTACCGGGCCGAAGGAACAGCTCGAGTTTATTGCGCAGGTTCATCTCGAAAGCCACGAAAACCGCAGTGTCGCCATCTTAATGCAGACGGAGATGCGCCAGTCCGCGAAGTTCATCTCCGAGTTCTCGCATCATCATCTCGTCAAGTACATTAGCGTGGTGCGCGAGGTGGTTCGGCGCGGGCAGAAGATGGGCATCTTCCGGTCGGATGTGTCGGACGGGGTCGTCGCGCATTGCCTGTTTGGGGCGATCGACGAGTTGCTCAGCTCGGCAGTCTTCACGGGACGCGCGTACGACGCCAAGGCAACCGCGGCCCAGGTCATCGACGTATTACTGAACGGGATTCGCTCCGGAGAAAAGCATGTTTAGTTTGAAGACGATGAATGACGTGTTCGCCATGGTGGCAACGCGTGGCGATAAGACCGTCATGATGTGGCAGGATGCGCAGGCCCAGTGGCACCCTATCAGTTCGAAGCAGCTCTATGGCCGTGTGCGGGCGCTGGCGGCGGTGTTTGCGTCGTGGGGCGTAACGAAGGGCGATCGCGTCGCCATCCTGTCCGAGAACCGCCTGGAGTGGATTATCACGGACTTCGCTACGCTCTCGCTGGGCGCGGCCGATGTGCCCTTGTATGCGACGACCACTGCGGATCACGTTGGGTACATGCTGCGCGACGCGGGTGCGAAGGTGCTGGTGGTCTCTTCCGGGGAGCAGTACGCCAAACTTGCGGGTGCGGGCGATCTGCCGGATCTCGAACATGTGATCGTGATGGACGACGGTGACTTCGCCAATGCGGAGAAGTTCTCCGCGCTGATGGAGGCCGCGCCCTCGCTCGAAGCCCCCGATGCGGCCTTCGACACGCGTGCGCAGGAGGTCGCTCAGCCTGACGATCTCGCAACGTTGATCTACACGTCCGGCACCACGGGCGAGCCCAAGGGTGTGATGCTCAGCCACGGCAACCTGGCGAGCAACATCAATGTTTCGACCGATCCACTCAACTTTACGGATCAGGATAGCTGCATTTCGTTTCTGCCGCTGTCCCACGTTACTGCGCGCCATACGGACTACGCGCTGATGTGCCATGGTGCGACGCTGGCCTACCTGCCGAAGTTCGATCTTCTGGTGGCGGCGATGAAGGCTGTGCGTCCTACGGTGGTGATTGCCGTGCCTCGCGTGTACGAGAAGATCCGGCAGGGTGTGGAGGGCAAGTCCGCGCACTCGCCGATCAAGCGCGCCATCCTGAAGACGGCGGTTAGCGTGGGGCAGTCCCATCGCGAACAGACGCTGCGCGGCGAAGGGCCATCGGGGCTTGTCTGGAGCCTGATGGACAAGCTGGTGTATTCCAAGATTCGCGAGGCCTTCGGAGGGCGCGTGCGTGTATTTGTTTCGGGCGGCGCTCCGCTCGGTATGGACTCGGCCGGCTGGTTTGCCGATGTCGGCATCCGCATCTTCGAAGGCTATGGGCTGACGGAGACTTCGCCGGTCATTGCGGTGAACTACCCGAGTGCGCACAAGATCGGTACGGTCGGCAAGCCTCTCGTGAACGTGGAGTGCCGCTTCGCCCCGGATGGCGAGCTGGAGGTGAAGGGACCGTCCGTCTTCCACGGCTACTGGCATAAGCCGGATGCGACCAAGGAGGCCTTTACCGAGGATGGCTGGTTCAAGACCGGCGACATCGGCGCGATCGATCATGAGGGCTTCCTTTCCATTACGGACCGCAAGAAGGAACTGCTAAAGACCAGCGGAGGCAAGCTGATTGCGCCGCAGCCGATCGAGAACAAGTTGAAGGGCAATACGCTGGTCGGCAATGCCGCGCTGGTGGGCGACAAGCACAAGTTCGCGTGCGTGCTGCTCTCGCCGAACTTCGCCGCGCTGGAAGGCTGGGCGAAGCAGCAGGGGATCGCTACCAGCAATCGCGCGGAGCTTGTGAAGAATCCCAAGGTGATCGCGACCTACCAGGGCATCGTCGATGGCGTGAACGGCTCGCTGGCCCAGTACGAGAGCATCAAGCGGATGACGGTTGTCGGGGATGAGTGGTCGGTGGAAGACGGCGAACTGACGCCGAGCATGAAGCTGAAGCGCCGCATCATCGAGAAGAAGTACGAGAAGGAGATTGGTGAGTTCTACGCGGACGAGGCCAGCTCCCACAAATAGGGGCTAGAACTCGCGGCGGCCTTCGAGCGAGCGCGTCATCGTCACTTCGTCGGCATACTCGATGTCGCTGCCGGCGGGGATGCCGGTGGCGATGCGCGTGACCTTCAAGGTGGGCGCGATGCGATGCAGTTCGTGACCGATGTAGGCGGCCGTGGCCTCTCCCTCGGTGGTTGGGCTGGTGGCGAGGATTACCTCTTCGACGGCGGTCAGGCGGGTCAGGAGGTTCGCGATGCGAAGCTGCTCCGGGCCGACGCCTCCTATGGGCGACAGCGTGCCATGCAGCACATGGTAGAGGCCGTTGAAGCTGCGCGTCTTCTCGATGGTTGCGATGTTGGTGGGCTCTTCGACGACGCAGATCTGGATCTGCGACCGCAGCGGCGAGGTGCAAAAGATGCAGGGATCGACGTCGGTGATGTTATTGCAGAGCGAGCAGAGCCGGAGTGTGGCCTTCAACTCGCGGATCGCGATGGCGAGTGCCTCGGCGTCTTCCGCCGACGAGCGAAGGACGTGAAACGCGAGTCGTTGCGCGGATTTCGTGCCGATCCCCGGGAGCTTGCGCAGCTCGTCGATCAGGCGTGACATCGGTTCGGCGAAGCGAGAGGCCATAAGGACAGTTCTCAGCTGTAAGTCTTGAGAGTTTGAACGGACAACGGTTATCCGAGTCCGGGGAGGTCGAAGCCTCCGAGCATGTTGGCGGTGGAGGCCTTCATGGCCTCGTCGGCCTTCTGGCCGGCCTGGTTCACCGCGGCGGTGATGAGGTCTTCGAGAAGCTCCAGGTCGTCGGGTGTGCTGCCCATCGCCGTGGGGGAGATCTTCAGCCGGAGGAGCTCCTTGCGGCCATTCATCCGGACGGTGACGACGCCACCTCCGGCGGAGGCCTCGACGACGGTCTCCGAGAGCTTCTGTTCCATCTCGCCCTGCATGGCCTGCGCCTGCGAGAGCATCTGCTTCATCTTGCCAAGGTCCGAAAAGTTCATTTAGTCCTCTCTCAGGTCGATCACGTTGCGTATCTCGGCCTGGAACAGGCTCTGCGCACGCTGCACGATAGGATGCTCCATGGCTTTGGCCTGTGCCGATCCGGAACGGGGGGCCTTGGCTTTTTTTTCTGCAGCCTTCATCGCGGGGTCGGCGGGCAGGAGCGTGATGTTGACGGGGCCGCCGGCCTGGCGGACCGCGAGGCGCAGGATCTTTTCGGCATCGGCGTTGACGACTACGCCCAGCATGATCTTCGAGAGCATCGTCTGGATCTTGAGGGTGTCGCCGTCGAGTATAAAGTTCGCATCGCCGATGGCATCGGACGCCGAACCCTGCTTCGCGTTCGACAGTGCATCGACGACCGCATCCTGGAGGTGCGAGGCGGGTTCGCCCGGTGCGGAAGGGGCTGGAGCCGGTGGCGCCGCGACAGGGGTGGCGGGTGCCGGAGCGGAGAAAGGAGATGCCACCGCCGCGGGGGGCGCGACCGGAATGGGCGCTGGGGCGGGCACCGGTGGGGGAGGTGTGGACGGCGCCGAGAACGGAGACACGACCTCGACCGGTGCCGCGACCGGCTGAGCGGCTCCAGGCGGCGTAGCGAGGGGAGACGCAGCCACCACCGGAGGCACTCCAAGTGCCGGCGGAGGAGAGACGGGGGCCGCGACCGCGACAGGCGGTGCAACAGGGACAGGGGGTGCGACGGGAAGGGGAGCAGCCACAGGTGGTGCCGTCTTTGCGACCGGCACTGGCTCGGGCTGGTGGCCAACCGAGATCCCCTGGAAGCGCTCGCGATTTGGCGTGTCGGCGAAGGGCGAAAACGCGGGCCTGGTGTCCGCCGGGGCTGCTGGAGCTGTGGGGCGGGGAGCGGGAGCAGCGGCCACAGGGCGCACCGCGGACTGAGCCCGTGGCGCGGAGCCACCACCACCGCCCGCAAGCTGGCTAAGAACCTCTTCCACCGGCAGCAGACGCCGCAGATGCACCAGCTTCAGCAGGCCGAGCTCAAAGTGAAAACGCTGCTCCTGCCGGTAGCCAAGCTCATCGAAGGTACGGAGCATTGTCTGCAGGAAGCGGGTCAGCTCTTCCTCGGTGAAGAGCGCAGCCGTCCGTGCGGCACGCCTCTGCTCGTCGGGTGAGATCTGGAGAAGCTCCGCCGCTGCGCCACCCTCGGCCGATTCGGGCGTGAGCCCGGAGATCTTTGCAATGAGGGAGTTCCGCAGATACCGAACCGCCTGCCGGGCCAACTGGGCCGGGGAGTTTCCAGCGTCCAGCAACTGGTTCGCGGTGGTCATGACCTCGGCGGAGTTGTTGTCGTTCACCGCCTGAAGGATGCGCTCGAAGACCGCGTTGGGTACCGTTCCCATCAGTTCGCGAATCTGCTGCGCGACGAGACGTGGACGGCCATCCTCCACAGGAGCGGAGGCGATGGCCTGGTCCATGATGGAGAGCGCGTCGCGCATCGAACCGTCGCCGGCCTCAGCCAGCAGCGCCAGGGCGGCTTCGTCGGTGTCGACGTTTTCGTGGGCGGCGATGGCCCGGATTTCGCCGAGAATATCGACCAGCTTCACCGCATGAAAGCTGAAGTGCTGGCAGCGGGATCGGACGGTCTGCGGAATGTCTTCGGGCTGGGTCGTCGCCATCATGAAGATGACGTGGTCGGGTGGCTCCTCGAGCGTCTTCAGCAGGGCGTTGAAGGCCGCGTCCGTAATCTGGTGGGCCTCGTCGAGGATGTAGATCTTGTAGCGGTCGCGGGAGGGACGATAGCGGGCGGCGTCGCGGAGTTCGCGAATCTCATCGATGCCGCGATTGGTGGCGGCGTCGATCTCGATGACGTCGACGGCGTTTCCGGCACGGATTTCAGTGCAGGACTCGCAGACCTCACAGGGCTCCGCGAGCGGCCGCAGTTCGCTGCCGATGGGGTTGCGGCAGTTCAGGGCGGCGGCAAGTATGCGTGCGATGGTGGTTTTGCCGATGCCACGGTGGCCGCTGAAGATGTACCCGTGCGCGATCCTCTGCTGCGTCAGCGCGTTCATCAGGGTCACGGTGACGTGGTCCTGGCCGGCGACGTCGGCGAAGCGGCGGGGGCGATACTTGCGGGCTAGAACCTGATAGGCCATGGGTGTCCAAGGTCTATTGTAGCCGCTGGGCATGTGCGAAATCGGTCGTTTGGATACGCCTCGGGGAGCCCGAAGGTCCAGCTTTTTGTTCGTACGAAAGAGTGGGGATGGAGCTGCGGACTATTGGCGCGGTCGACCGGTCTGGGCCTTGCCGCTCAGCACGTCGACGGCGGTGGTCCAGAAGGCCTGCATGGTGGGAGAGAACCACTTCTCCTTGTTGCGGACGATCTGGGTGTAGACGTACAGGCGGCGCGGGGGCCAGCAGAGGGCGACCAGGCTTCCGCTGCGGAGCTCCTCGGCGACGACGATCTCGGGCAATACTGCGATGCCCATACGGGCGAGGGCGCACTGCTTGATGGCTTCGACGCTGGTGAATTCGAGGGATCGGGTAAGGCGTGCTCCGGTGCGGGCGAGGGTGCGCTCAAAGAGGGCGCGATAGCTGCATCGTCGCTCGGTGAGGAGGAGTTGTTCGGCGGCGATTGCGTCGGCGGTCACGCGCTTCGTCCGGGCCAGCGGATGGCCTGCCCAGACGGCAAAGACCATGCGTTCTTCGTGCAGCGAATGGACGACGTACTGCGAGTTCTGGACGGGCTCGTCGATGGTAATGGCGAGGTCGATCGTGGGGTCGGAGACGATGGCGCTGGCGCAGATGGGCGAGGCTTGCAGGACGATCTCGACGGCGGGGAACTGGCACTGGAAGTTGCGGAGGAGATCGGGCATCCGGTAGGTGAGGACGGACTCGGACGCCGTGAGGGTGAGGCGTCCGGCGGGGGTGCCGCCACGGTGGACGGAGAGGCGCGCCTCTTCGGCGAGGTTGATGAGGCGCTCGGCATAGGGAAGGAAGTCGGTCCCGGCGGCGGTGAGCGATAGGCCGCGTCCTACGCGGTCGAAGAGGGGGACACCGAGCTCGGACTCGAGTGCGTGAAGCTGCGCCGTGACGCTCGACTGCGCGTAGTTGAGGGTGCTGGCGGCGCGGGTGACGGAGCGCTCGTGGGCGACGGCGGCGAAGGAGCGGATCTGGCGGAGGTCGAGCATGGGGGCTGCTCCGGATACATCGATGGATTCGATGGGTTGTATCGTATCAATTCATTGGACGCGATGGAAATCCGCTGGCATTGTTGGGGATATGAAGACGAGGACGGTACTGCAGATTCTGTTGTTGTCGGCGGTTTGGGGTATTTCGTTTCTGATGATCCGGATAGCGGGGACGGTGTTTCCGCCGGTGTGGGTTGGGCTGATGCGCTCGAGCCTGGGGGCTCTGCTGCTTTGGACCGTGTTGCTGCTGGGCGGCAATAAGCTGCCGCCGCGCCGGTTGATTCGGTGGCTTCTCCTGGTGGCGCTGTTCAACAATGCGATTCCATTCACGCTGTTCGCGCTGGGCGAGAAGACGGTACCGAGCAACATTGCCGGGGTGATCAATGCGACGACGCCGATCTGGACGCTTCTGCTCTCGCTTGCGATCTTTCGGGTGAGGATGACGGCGCTGATGATTGGCGGGGTGCTGCTGGCGTTCGTCGGGGTGGTGGTTGTGGTGATGAACCAGACGGCCGATCCGGCGCAGGTGCCGGGGGCTGCGCTGCGGGGCTCGATTGTGATTGCGCTGGCGGCGCTGGGGTATGCGATTGCGACGGTGATTGCGAAGGCCAAGCTGAATGGGCTCGATCCGATTGGGCTGGCAACGACGCAGTTGACGCTTTCGGCGGGGATGCTGCTGCCGTTCGCTGTGTTCGGGGAGCATCCTTCGGCACTTTCGTGGGCGCCAGTGGCGGCGATTTCGGTGCTTGGCTTCGCCGGGAGCGGGCTGGCTTACCTGCTGTATTACAAGCTGCTGGGCGAGGTTTCGGCGACGCAGGTGGTGGCGGTAACGTACCTGCTTCCGTTGTGGGGGCTGCTGTGGGGCGCGGTCGCGCATGAGGCAGTGGGCCTGCCGGCGTGTGTGGGCGTGGCGATTACGATTGTCGGGCTGGTGATTCTGAACTGGAAGCCGACACCCAAGGAGCAGGCGGTGAAAGCGCAGACTGCCTGAGCTTCCTTGATCAATCGGCGGCTTGTCTGGCGGCGGCTTTGGCCTTGGCACGTTCGAGGCGGGCGCGGCGCTTGAGTTCGAGGGGGCTGAACATGGTCTTGCGGCAGTTGGGAGCGCCGCAGTCGCAGTCGGCGGTGGCGTCGTCGGAGTCGAAGAGGTTGTACTCGTAGGTGAGCTCTTCGCCGGGCTTGATGGCGCGCAGGGTCGAGATGTAAATGTGTCCGTCGACCTCTTCGGACTCGCAGTTGGGATTGCAGGAGTGATTGAAGAACATGGGCGTGCCGAAGCCGTCGATGACCATGTCGTCCTCGCCGTAGCCGAAGAGGTAGGTGACGAAGCGTTCGGCGTAGCGGGCGTCGGCGACTTCCTTGGTCATGCGTGGACCTTCGTACTCGCAGACGCGCGTTCCCTTGCGGAGGGTGCGGGTGGTGTAGCAGCCTGCGGCGTGGATAGAGGAGGAGCGAATGACGAGCGTCGGGAGCATGAGGCAGGGACCAGGGATCAGGGAATAAAGATCAGGTGTTCTTTTGCGACTATAGCAAATGCGTTTGGGACGGCGTGATTTGGTGATCCTTCGACCGGCTGCGGCGATTGCGTGACAAATGGGGCTTCGGCGTCGTCCAATGGGGTATGGTTCGTTGCGTCTGGATGCTTGGGTTGGTGATGGTGGGCGCTGCGGCGGCGCAGACGGGGAAGCCTTGTCCGACGGATGGGAGCGCTCAGCCGAAGGGGTGCGTGGTGGCACCGGCGAAGGCTCCGGGGAACGCGTTTCCTTATCCGGGAGATACGCCGGACACACCTGCCGCGGATGCGCCTGCACCTTCGGCACCGAAGACGGTGGCTCCGGATGCGCCTGCGGCCCCGGCACCTTCGGGAGCGGCGGACAGGTTTCCTTATCCGGGGGAGGCTCCTGCGGCTCCGGCTCCGAAGGCGGGTGGGGCGGGGGATAAGTTTCCGTATCCGGGGGAGACTCCGGCCGATGGTTCGAGTTCTTCGAGTTCGTCCAGCTCTTCGAGTTCCGGCGGGGAGGATCCGGCTGCGGCGGATGACAAGGGTCCTCTGAAGGATGAGGGGACGACGGGTTCGACGAAGAGCTCGCGACGTCGTTTGCGTCCGCCGGCACAGAAGATTCTGAGCGACCCGGAGAGGGAAGATGAAGACCTTACGGTCGCGAAGTTTTATCTGTCGCGGGGAAATCTGCAGGGAGCGTATCTGCGGACGAAGGATGCGGTGAAAGTGCAGCCGGACGATCCGGACAGCCACTGGGCGCTGGCAGACGTGGCGGACAAGATGGGGAAGAAGGATGAGGCGACGACCGAGTATCAGGCTTATCTGAAGCTCGATCCCGAGGGAGAGCATGTGAAGGCCGCCAAGGCTGCGCTGGGGAAGCTGAAGTAGGGCAAGGGCGGTCGGGAAGAGACACAACGTCCGTGGGCTCATGGATGACATGAGCCCACGGACGTTTTCAGGACTTGAGGGTGGTGGCGATGCGATCGATGGCGTGGTGGGCTGAGAGGACGGCACCCTCCTGCCAGCCTACGAGATGCGAGAGGTAGTCGCCGGCGAAGTAGGTACGGCCTTGCGGCTTGTCGAGTTGGGCGTAGGCTGGGTCGCTCGTGGCGAGGTGGTTGTTGGCGAAGCAGCCGAGTGAGTAGGGGGTCTTCGACCAGTTGATGTAGATGGGCTTGGTGAGCAGCGAGCCGCGGCCCGGGTGAAGGGTTTCTACGGCCGACCGGGAGGCTTCGAGCTTGGCGTGTGTGTTGGGCAGGGCACCAAAGGCGGTGGGTTTGCCGGCGGCGTCGTGCTCCAGGTTGAAGCCGGCGACTATTACGCCGGTGGGCGAGAAGAGCTTGTCGGTGGGGTACCAGACGATGTCGACGGGGTGGGTGAGGAAGGAGATGCCGCCGTAGATGCGGTTCTCCTTCTCCCAGAAGCGCGGGGCTTCCCAGGCGATCTTGTAGAGGGCGGTCATGGGCATGCCGGTGAAGGCCTTCCTGGTCTCGGGGGTGAAGTTGTTCTTTGTTTTCGCGAGCACCGAGATGGGCATCGTGCAGATGCAGAAGTCGGCTTTTGCGGTCTTCGGAGTGCCGGAGTGGGTGTAGGCAACGGTGACGCCGTTGTCGCTGGTGGTGATCTCGGTGACGGGTGCTTCGTAGACGATCATGTCCTGCGGCATGGCGCGGGCGAAGCCGTAGGGGATGCGGTCCATGCCGCCGACGGGCTGGAACATGGTGACCTGCCAGTCGATCTGATCTTCGTAGACCTCGCCTTTGCTGAGATCGGCGGCGAGGAGCTCGGAGAGCTTGAGTGGCTGGTGAAGGACCTCCTTCGAGAGTCCTGCTCCGCGTGGCGTGGTGAAGCCGGCGCGGGTGGTGCCGGTGTACTTCCCGTCTTCGAGGTCGCCGTAGGTGGTCAGAAAGGCGAGCATGCGCTCACGGTCTTCGGGGGTGAGTTCGGCATCGAGAGCTTTGCGGTCGATGCATTTGGCGAGGAGTTCGGCGAGGTATCCGCGGGTGTCGTAGACGACCTGACGCTGCTCGACGGGCTTGCCGCCGTTGAGCAGCGGGGACTGCATGAGGGCGGAGCGGGAGACGTTGACCTCGACTTCGACGGGAACGCCGAGCTGCTGACAGTAGTCGAGGAGGTGGGTGTGATGCGAGGGAATGCGGGCTGGGCCGGCGTTGAGGTAGCCGCCGTTCGACCAGGTACAGTGCTGGGTCTCGCCGTCGGTGGTGGTGATGGTGCTGCCGTCGCGGACGGACCAGGAGCGGCCTCCAGGGCGGTTGCGGGCTTCGAGGATGGTGCAGGTGAAGCCGGCCTTGCGAAGCTCATAGGCTGCGGTGAGCCCGGCAATTCCGGCACCGAGGATGAGGACTGTCTTCCCGCGGCCGAAGTCGGGGGCAAGGATGGGAAGGGAGGACTGGCCCACTGCGGGGATGAGGCCGAGGGTGTTCATGGCGGAGAAGGTGGCAGCGTAACCGCCGATTTGGGCGATGCGCTCGAGAAAGACACGGCGGGTGAGGGGCATGTACGGGGGCTCCTGGTGTGTCCTGTCTGATTTTTGGGTGACAGGTCCAGTGTGCCGGGTGGAGAAGGGGATTACAAGGATTTGTTTTAGTCTGCCTCGGGCAGGGCGGCGAGGTGGAGGGAGATGGTCTGGATCTCGGGGCCGTTCATGACGGCGACCATGATGCAGTCCTTGTGGAGTCCATCGTCGCCGGCGGCGATGTACCAGGGCATGACGGCTTGCTCAGGCTTCGAGTTGGCGGATGTGTGGTCCGGCATGATGGGCTCCCTCGGTTCGTCTTTGCTGGAGAAGTTATCGGCTGCTGACGGGCACTCCATGAGAGGATTCAACCACGACTTGCCGCAGAGGAAGAGGAACCGTGACGCGTTGGATGATAACCGTGGTGTTGCTGTTGGCGGGCGTGCCATCGCCTGCGCAATCGAACGAGGCGGACCTGACAGCAAGGCTGCTGGGGAAGCAGTTGTATCTGCGTGGGCTGTGGGGAAGCGACAAGCTGAAGTTCGATGGTGCGGGTGTACCTGAGGGCGACGCCGGGACGACCTCCTGCACGCTCTCCGGTATTGAGATTGAGTCGGTGAAGTTAAAGAGCGGAAAGCTGGTTCTGGAGGGGCGGCGGTACGGCATCGTCTATGACAGATCGATGCCGAAGCGGATTGCGATGGATGTAACCGTCGTCATGGGTATGGGGACCAAGCCGGAGAAGATGCATCTTGAAGTGATGGAACCGGCGGGCAAGAACTACGGGCCTGCGCTCGATGCGATCTTTCTGGATGACTTCGGCAAGGTGGGCGGATCGTGCCGCGATGGCTGGCGGAGCTTTGCGGAGAAGCAGCTTGCGATCACTTCGACGGCGCCGATAAAAAGCGGCGCGGCGCCGGTGGTGGAGGAGAAGAAGATGGATGCGCTGCGCGTCGGTCGCGACGGCGTCAAGGCACCGGTACCGCTGAAGATGCCGGATCCTGTGTTCAGTCAGGCGGCCCGCGCCATGAGAGTCTCGGGGAATGTGCTGGTCTATCTCTGGGTGGGGCCTGACGGCCGGCCCAGCCATATCCGTGTGATTCGCCCGTTGGGGCTGGGATTGGACGAGTCGGCTGTCACCGCGGTGGCGGGTTATCAGTTCAGACCGGCGCTGCGCGGCGACGAGGCGGTGACGGTGGAGATGAACGTCGAGGTTAACTTCCAGATCTTCTGACGGGTTTCATTCAGAGTGTGCGTTGAAGACGGAAGCGGCGGCGCCTTGTACCCCGGCGTAGTGCCCGGCTGTGGCGTGCAGGATTCTGGGCGGGCGTTTGGTGCCGAAGTGGAGTAGGGACTGGGTCTTCTGCTGAAGCTCTTCGAGGAAGGTTGGTTGTCCCTCGATGAGACCGCCGGAGACGATGACGGCTTCGGGGTCGAGGATGTTGAACACGTTCGCCAGGCCTTCGGCGAGATGCGTGGCGAGCGTGGTGTAGGCGGCGCGGGCTGCGGGGTCTCCGGCGATGGAGAGGTTTGCGATGTTGCGCGCTTTGGTGGCGTCGTCGCCCTCGAGAGGCTTGGGCGCCTGATACGCGCGGATGAGCGCTGCGGTGGAGACGTAGGCCTCAAGGCATCCGTTGCGGCCGCAGTTGCAGGGCTCTCCGTCGAAGCGGATGACCTGGTGGCCGATGGTGCCGGCGAATCCGTGCTGGCCGCGCTGCAGCTTGCCATCGACGACGAGGCCACCCCCAATGCCGGTGCCGATGGTGAGCGCAACGAAGCTGGAGAGGCCTCGGCCCGCGCCGTAGTGAAGCTCAGAGAGGGCGGCTGCCTGCGCGTCGTTTTCCACGAAGATGGGGAGGGAGGTGTGGCCGGCGAGGAAGCCGCGGATGTCGAACCCAGCCCATCCGGGGAGGTTTTCGGTGGCGGCGAAGACGATGCCGTTCTCGGCGTCGATGGCTCCGGCGCTGGCGATGCCGATGCCGGTGAGTCCGATGCTATGCACGGAGGCCGTGGCGAGGGTCTGCCGGACGGCCTCGAGCAGGGAGGCTGCGATGACGGCGCGGCCACCGGAGGCCTGGGTGGGGATCGAGATGTGGGATGAAACCTCACCGGTGGAATTGACGATGGCCGCCTTGATGGCGGTGCCGCCGATGTCGATTCCGATGGCATGGGCAATGCCATGAGAGACGGGGGCATCGATCGCGCGGAGGAAGTTGGCGGTGATGGTACCGGGGCGCGTGATGGCGGAGCCGACGACGACGCACCATGCTCCGGCATCGAGGGCGCGGCGGGCTTCGGTGGGTGTGCCGATGTGGCCTTCCGCGACGACGGGACGCTGGGTCGCGCTGGCGATGGCACCGACCAGTTCGAAGTCGAAGGAGGTGGTGCCGGCGGTCTCTTCGGTGTATCCGTTGAGGGTGGTGCCGATGAGATCGCAGCCGGCCTGGGCGGCGGCGATGCCGTCGCGGAGGGTGGCGATGTCGGCCATGACGAGGACGTTGAGCTCAGCCTTGATGCGGGCGACGATCTCGCGCCACGGTTCGCCATAGGAGTGGGTGCGGTCGGTGCAGTCGAGCGCGACGATGTCGGCTCCGGCAGCGGCGAGGGCTGCAGCGTCGGCGAAGGTGGGGGTGATGCGGAGCATGCCGCCACGGTAGCTCTTCTGGATGCCGATGATGGGCACCTGCGTGTCGAGGCGCACGGCGCGGATGTCTTGCGGGGAGTTGAGGCGGAGGGCCTTCGCTCCGCCGAGCACGGCGGAGCGGGCGACACGACGGAGCGTATCGGTGTCTTCCATGGGATCGTTCGGCGCGGCCTGGCAGGAGACGACGAGCTGACGGTGTAGGCTGGCGAGTGTTGTAAGCATGGGTTAAAGGTCTTTCCGCTCCGTGCGCGTATTCTATCGACGAAAGGGTTGCGTCGAACATCTCTAGTTGTATAGTGTACTGACGGAAGCGGGCGGTACGTCAAGAGCGGTGGATGGGAGTCAACGTGGAAGGTGTCGTTGCGTTCGGTGCTCTGCTGGCCCTGCTGTCCGGGGCGATGAATGGTTTATTCACGATGCCCATGCGTTTCCTGGGGCGGTGGTCCTGGGAGAATGTGTGGAGCGTGTTCATCGCCGGTGCGTGTTTGGTGCTGCCGGTGGTGATGGTGTCGGCTGCTCCGGGGAGTTGGAACGTCCTGATGCATGCTCCGGGGCATGCGGTGATCATCGCGTTGTCTACGGGGTTTGCGTGGGGCTTTGGCGCGGTGATGTTCGGGCAGAGCGTGAGCGCGATCGGCATTGCGCTGG
This sequence comes from Granulicella pectinivorans, assembly GCF_900114625.1. Classification (NCBI taxonomy): domain Bacteria; kingdom Pseudomonadati; phylum Acidobacteriota; class Terriglobia; order Terriglobales; family Acidobacteriaceae; genus Granulicella; species Granulicella pectinivorans. Next base: position 3,980,920 of record NZ_FOZL01000001.1, on the reverse strand, counting down.
CGAATACGTTTGTGCTCGCGATCAGTTCCGCGCTGGGTTCGCTGATTCCGATGTTGCTGCTGACGCCGGAGAAGATTCATGAGCGGGCCGGCGTGGCGATCCTGTCGGGCATTGCGGTGGAGATTGTGGGTATCGCGCTGTGCGGGCGTGCAGGCATGATGCGCGAGAAGGCGGCCGCGAGTGGGGATGCGGCGCAGCGTGGGGATCTGGTGGGGAAGGCGCGTCCGATGGCGGTGGCGCTTCTGTTGGTGGTGGGATCGGGGTTGTTGTCGGCGGTCTTCAATATCGGGTTTGCGCTGGCGCATCCGATTGCGGCGTTTGGACAGGCTGAAGGGTTGACGGAGTTCGCCAGTACGAATCTGATCTGGATTCTCATGATGGGCGGCGGGGCGGTTTCGAACCTGGGCTTCTGCGCGTATCTGCTGATCAAGAACAGGAGTGCGGGCAAGTTTCTGCAGCCTGGGGGTGGGAGGCTGTATGGGCTTGGGCTGGTGATGGCTCTGCTTTGGGGTGGAAGCATCTTTGTGTATGGCGCGGCAGCTCCGAAGCTGGGTGCGCTGGGCGCCTCGATCGGATGGCCTCTAAGCCTTGCGACTGGATTGCTGGTCGCGAATGTCGTTGGACTGACCTTGGGCGAGTGGAAGGGTGCGCCGAAGGGTTCGTTGGCATGGATGTTCTCTGGAATAAGCATTTTGATCGTCGCGATTGTTATCTTGAGTAAAGCCAATTAAGCAGAGGAGACGGCGCTTGAAAAAGAGACAAGGACGTGAAGCAAAGAAAGTAACTCCAGCAGTCACAAAACGTGGGGATGGGTTTGTACCCCTGGATAAGAACAGCTTTGAGCCTCTGTACTTTCAGATGCAGAAGCAGATGGAGCAGAAGATCCGGTCGGGAAAGCTGGCGGTGCATGATCCGCTCCCGGGTGAGGCGGAGCTTTCGCGTATCTTCGGGGTGAGCCGGATGACCTCACGGCAGGCGTTGCAGGGCTTGACCGCGGATGGGTTTGCGTATCGCGAGCGTGGGCGTGGAACGTTTGTGTGCGCGGCGAAGGTGGAGAAGCATATCGCGCATCTGCTGGGCTTCAGCGCGGAGATGAAGCTGCTGGGGCTGAAGGCGAGCTCAAGGGTGCTGGCTTCGGCTACGGTCAGTGCCTCACCGCAGATTGCAGCGAGCCTTCAGGTTGATCCGCAGGCTCCGTTGACCATGCTGCACCGGCTGCGTTTGGCGAATGGAGAGCCGATCGCGATTGAGCAGGTGTGGGTGCCGCAGACGCGATTCCCGGAGATCGATAAAGTCGACTTCGCGAAGGCTTCGCTCTACGACACGCTGCGGGATCGTTATGGCGTGAGGATCGGGTCGGCGAACGAGACGATCGAGGCGCGGGGCGCGACGAAGGCGGAGGCTGCGCTGCTCGGCGTTGCTCTTCGGGCGAGCTTGTTGGTGGTGTCGCGTACGCTGCTGGATGGCGATGGGCATCCCGTGGAGCTGGCGCACTCGATGTATCGCGGCGACCGGTATCGCGCTGTGCTGACGATTCCGGCGACAGGCATGGATGCGAAGGAGAAGGTAAATCTTCCGCGAGACCGCGTGAAGGTGAGGAGGAGTAAAACGCTTGCGTGAGGACATTCTGTTCGGTCAGGTTTCGAGGCGGCGCTTCCTGCAGACGAGCGCTCTGTTTGGGGTGGACGCGGCTTCGAGCGCATGGCTTCCGGAGGCATTACAAAGAACCGCGCTCCAGCATGCGAAGAAGATCTCGCTGCTGGAGGACGGTGGGTTGACGGGGTCTGCCTGGGGATGGCAGTTCACCGGTGGGGCGTCGGTGGCGAAGGGTGCGGGGCGCGGCGGCCTGGGTGCCATTCATGTGAAGAGCGCAGATGGAGATTATGCGCGGTTCCTGGTGCTCGGGCCTGTGGTGGGAGCTACGTATACGTTGTCGGGTTGGGTGAGGACGGACGGGATCGTCGCCGCGGAAGAGGGCGCCGGGGCCTACGTCGCGGCCTCGCAGTTTGAGTTCCAGGGCCGGCCCACGGAGTTCACTGTCGATGGCAAGCAGGCGGTGGAGATTCGTTATGGGAACTACGTGGGCACGGGTGGATGGAGGCGATTTACGCAGTCGGTGAAGTGCTTGCCGACGACGGCGTGGTTTGAGGTGGTGGCTGGGTTGTACCGGGCTTCGGGAGAGGCCTGGTTCTGTGGATTGACCTTCGTGGAAGGTGCCGAGGGCGCAGCGTTTGAAGACACGATGACGGCGCGTGAAGCGGCGATGCTGGCGCATCGATCGTCGGTACGGAGTGGTGGGCGGGTACGGCCTCGGGCGGCGATTCTCGAGGAGGCGGGGCTGCCGGTCAAGGGCGCTTTGACGGAGCCGAAGCGGCTTGCGAAGCTGCTGGGTGACACGCATGACGTGGCGATGATTTCGGCGTCCCAGATGGCGGATGCGGCGCAGTTGAACCGGAAGCATTTCGATCTGCTTGTGCTTGGGTATGGTGAGACGTTTCCCCTGGCTGCGCGGGAGTCGATGCTTGCATTTCTGGCCGATGGAGGTGATCTGCTGACGACCGGCGGCTATGCATTTCAATCGCCCGTGGTGATGCAGGATGGTCAGTGGCGGTTTGTGAGCGAGACGCTGAAGGCGGCGACGAAGAACGTGCTGCCATCGTTTGCGGACGTGGGGTGGAAGGGGACGAACGCATTGGTCGCGGGAACGGTGGCTCGTCTGACGGTGCCGAAGCACGTGTGGATGCAGGGCGCGGAGTGGCACTACGACTTGCCGGCGACCGGGGATGGCAAGCAGTATTTCTTTGCGGCGCAGTGGCGTGTGATGGATGTCGAGGCTGCTCCCGATGGTGTGGCGTCGATTGGAGTGGAGCAGCTTGATAAGGCGGGAAACCCTTCGTATGCGGCTCGTTTGACCTTTGCCGATGCGGTTGGCACTTCGGACTGGACGCGTGTGGAGCGGTTGTTTTACCTGGTGCCCGGGTGCGTCACGCTGCGGGTGAAGGTGGCACTGAAGAATGCTTCAGGTTCGGTGGAGGTGATGGATCTCCGGCTGGAGGAGCGTGCGGAGCAGGTCAGAATCAACACGGCGTTTGGATGGCCGGAGGATTCGCTGACTGTGACGGGCAAACAGCTCGGGTTGTTCGATGCGGACTACCGCCTGAAGAGGGTCGCAGGGCTGCGGAGTTTGCTGGATGGCGTGCAGAGCGCGGAGGCCGTCGAAGGGTATGCGGCGAGCGGCGTTGTGGGAATGAACTATGCGCGCTGGACTCCATTGCTGGTGGCGTTTGACGCGAGTGGGAGGAAGCGTGGCGCGGCGGGGGCGCTGATGCACCATCACCACGGGCCTTATACGCGCAGCTCGTGGGCTTTTTTTGGAGTGGAGAACAAGGATGTCTTCGCGACGAAGGCTGGGGTGTCGGCATTCGGGGCCGCGGCGAAGGCGCTGGCGCGGAAGTGTTACCTGCATAGCGCTGAGACGGACTATGCGACGTATCGCGATGGGGAAGCGGTGCGGATGCGGGCGTTGGTCAGCAACTACGGGTTGCTGGCTGCGAAGCTTCGGCTGCGGGTTTCGGTGATGCACGGCGAGATGTTGGTGCATCGCGTCACCCGTCCGGTTGTGATGGCGGTGGGCGAGACGATTGCTGTCGAAGAGACGTGGCGTGGTTCGTTGGATGGCGAGCAGTATGCGGTGCGGATGGAGTTGATGGATGTTTTTTTTGTGCTGGACTCTATTGAGACGGCCTTCAATGTCTGGAGAGATGCGACGCTGAAGGCCGGGATGGCGGTCGCGTTTCGCGAGAACTACTTCCAGGTAGAGGGCAAGAGCGTGTTTCTGCAGGGGACGGACGACTACCTGCATACGTTCATCGATCAGGATGAGAATCCAGGGACTTGGCTGAAGGATGCGCAGGGGTGTCGCGATTCGGCCATCGATGTGTATGAGAACCTGATGGGGCTGCGCGGGCCGCAGCATCGTCCTACGGAGACCTGGTGGCGATGGGTGGATGCCATGCTGCTGAATACCCAGAGGGTGGGCGGCATCTTCTTTCCGGGGATGTTGGTGTTCAGCAACACGGCCGTGAGCGACGTGGATCTCGGCGACCAGAAGGCCTATGTGAAGGCCTTTGCGAAGCGGTACGGCGGTGCCGCGGGCATCATGTACTACCTGAATGGGGATCTGCAACTGCACGATCCGAACCTGCCCGATCTGCAGAAGCTCTACAACGAATTTTTGACGACGAAGTATGGAACGGACGCAGCCTTGCGGACCGCGTGGAAGGTGTCTCCTCCGGAGGTTGGGCTAGGTAAGTTGACGATCAGGCATGGATCGAGCGACTGGCATGACGTGCGCACGCTGGATGATTTTCAGTTCCGCACGTTCCTGGTGCGGCGCTGGTTGAATGCGATGCATGACTCCATTCGCGAGGTCGATACCGTGCATCCCGTGACGGCTGAGTTCTATCAGTCGCCGGTGTCGGGGATCGATCTGCTGACGGCGCTGGGCAAGTTGGAGCTGGCGAATTTTGGCTACTTCAACGGGAAGGATGAGGACTCCTACCGGTTTCCGCAGATTTGCCGGTTTCTGGACCAGAGCATGCGCGGGAAGGGAATCAACGTCGGCGAGTTCGGCGTGAAGACGCATCCGGCATGGAACGATACGGGCTATTACATTGAGGCGCGCACGGAGGCGTACGAGCAGAGCTACTTCCTGTCGCTGGCGCACTATGGCTTTGCGCTGGGTGCGTCGAAGATTCAGAACTGGTGCTGGAAGTATCCGGCGGACCTGCCGTTTGAGTGGGGCATCAACTATCCGAATGAGATGGTGCCTCGGGACGTGCGCGCCTTTTACCGGAATAGCGGGATCCTGTTCCGGTCGTTGCGACCGCGGTACGAGGCTGCTGAGACGGTGATGCTGTTGGCGAGCGACAGCCGAATGGGTGGGCAGGGCCATCGCATCGTCGAAGGGCAGTTGAATGCGATTCGTCTGCTGATGGATGAGAATGTGCGATTCGGGACGCTGACGGATGAGTTTCTAGAGGAGCTTCCGCCGGGGGTGAAGACGATCTTCTATCCGCTGCCATACTGTCCCAGCGATGCGATTGTGGAGCGGCTGGAACGGTTCGTCAAGGAGGGTGGACAGCTCTATGTGTCGGGTGACATCAGCTATGACTCGTTGCGGCAGAGGACGAGGACGGATCGGCTGCGGCGACTCTGCGGCGTGGGATTCATTGCGGAGCGTTACGCGCCTATCGACTACGGCAAGGGCGCAATCGGGACGGTAGCGCAGGGTCTGTGGCCTGCCTACGACGCGGCTCCTTCCATGGAGATGAAGCTGGAGGGTGCGCGTGCGTTGCTGATGGATGTCAGCGGACATCCGGTGGTGACCGAGCATGGGTATGGCAAGGGTCGTGTGATGTTCTCCGCGGACCCGATCGAGCTGCATGGAGATCCTCGCTACCAGTCATATGGGCACGCTTTCTATCGGGCTCTTGTGAATGCGTTGAAGGTTCCGGCGGAGAAGGTTGAGGGGCAGGGTGTTCATTGCTTCCGGGTGCCCTCGCAGGATGCGCGTCAGGTGAAGGTGTTGGTGAATCATGGCGCGAAGAGGGAGGCGGTGACGGTCGATGGCGTGCGGCTCGTTCTGGAGACGCATCTGCCTGGAGTGGTGGTGAGCGAGGCGGGTAAGGGCCTGCAGGCGGTGGAGAGCTCCGGGGATGTGTTCGAGAACGGGAGTGCGTTGATCTCGAGCGATCTGCACATGATGGCGATCGCGTTCGACCGCGAGCCGCTGGCGTCGGCCAAGCGCGTGCTGCTGCTGCCGATGGGAACCGGGACGATGACGCTACATACGAAGCATGCCTTGGTGAAGCCGGTGTTGCTGATGGGCGAGATCGTCGATGGGCGTTGGAAGCAGTATGCTGTCCGTCCGCTGCAGGGTGAAATTGCGGTGGATGCGGAGCTTTCTCTTTCGATGCTCCTGGTGTGTGAGGAAGCGGACCGCGCGGGGACGATCGCGGAGATGGAGGTGTGGATGAACACACCGTGGAAGCTGGGGGAGGCTTGATGCTTGTACGCGTGATGGCTGTCTGGATGGTGTGTGCTTCGGTGATGGCGCAGGAGCCGAAGAGGCTGCTGGATGTGATGAAGGTGTCGGTCGACGGCGCGCCCGGTGCTGCGCTGGTGGTTCCGGTCAAGGGGCCGGTGCATGAGGTGTCCTGCGAGATTGTGATTGTGGGCGCGGGACTTGGTGGGGTGAGCGCTGCTCTTGCGGCGACGAAGGCGGGTCATACGGTTTGCATGACGGAGCCCACGCTCTGGGTGGGCGGGCAGGCCACGTCGCAGGGCGTGTCGGCCTTCGATGACAACAAGTGGATCGATACGACGGGTGGGACGGCGAGCTACCTGGATCTGAGCCATCGCATACGCGCCTATTATGCCGGGTTCCGGCGGGACAAGACGGTGAGCGTGGAGCAGTCGATCCAGGGATCGATGTCGAACCCAGGTGGATGCTGGGTGGGACGGCTTTGCTTTGAGCCGGAGCCGGCGGAAAAGATTCTGAGGGAGATGCTGCAGCCGGCGATTGCCACAGGCACGCTGAAGCTCTGGACTCACACTGTGCCGGTGGAGGTGCAGAAAGACAAACGACGCTTCGAAGCGGTCGTCGCGTATGACTTTGGCACGTCGTCGTGGCTGAGGCTGAAGGGGCAGTACTTTGTAGAGGCGAGCGAGCTTGGGGAGTTGCTGCCTCTGAGCGGGACGCCCTTTCGCAAGGGCGCGGAGGCGCAGTCGGAGACCCATGAGCGCAATGCGCCGGTTGTCGCGGACCCGCATGCCAGCCAGAGCTTTACGTATCCGTTCATCCTGGAGAAGGCTGCGACGCAGGGCGGATTGGGTGAGGTTAAGCCACCGCAGTATGAGAGCTTTCTGCCGCACTATACGATGGTGGTGGACTACGGCAAAGGGAAGCTGCTGACGTACGGGTTCTATGAGGCGAAGAAGGGGCTGCCAGGGTCGTTCTGGGTGTACCGGCGTTCGATCGACGCGGCGCGGTTCGATCCGGCGAAGTTTCCGGAGGATCGGGCGATGATCAACTGGAGCAGCAACGACCATTGCGATGCGAATCTCCTGAGCGATGATCCGCAGCTCCAGGCCAAGGCTTTGCAGGATGCGAAGAGGGCTTCGCTGGGGTTTGCATGGTGGATTCGGCATGAGGTTCCGCGTGATGGCGGCGAGGGTAAGGGATATCCGGAGCTGGCGGTGATGCCGCATGCGATGGGCAGCGACGATGGGTTGTCGCAGCATCCTTACATCCGGGAGTCGCGGCGGATCGTGCCTTTGCGGACGATCGTCGAGGAGGATCTGGCGGTGGACTTTCAGCCGGGTGCGCGGGCGGCGCTGTATCCGGATAGCGTGGGGATTGGCTGGTATCCGATCGATATTCATAGCTGCGACCGGCAGGACTTCGTGTCCGCGTCGAAGCCGTATGAGATTCCGCTTGGTTCGCTCATCGCGAAGGACGTGGACAACCTGATGGCGGTGGGTAAGGCAATGGGGACGACGCATATTACGAATGGCGCGTATCGTCTGCATCCCACCGAGTGGGCCGCGGGCGAGGCCGCTGGAGCCACGCTGGCGTGGGCTCTGGAGCACAAGGTCGGGCTGGCGGCGATCGATGGGGATAAGACCCAGATGGCTGGTTTGCAGAAAGCCCTCGTGCAGAAGGGGCATCCGGTGTTCTGGTACGACGATGTGCCGGTTGCTTCTCCCGGGTTTGCCGCGATGCAGATGGGGGGCGCGCAGCGGTGGTGGACGGCGGACGCTACCACGCTGCATGGCGAAGGGGACGCACCCATGACGGAAGGCGAGATCGTGGCCGCGCTGGGCGGCAGGCCGAGCGCTCGAGCAAAGATGGGACAAATGACGTGGCCGGATGTGCATGCGCTCGGATACGATACCGGGATACGCACAGGTGTCGTTCGCAGGCGGGAGTTCGCGAGCTGGATGCTGGAGCGAATGCGCTAAGAGGTGTCCATGGCAACGTTGGTCCGTGAAGAGGTCAAGCCGGGCAGGGTTCTTTCGCTCGATGTGGTGCGCGGCATTGTGATTGCGTTCATGATTCTGGTGAACGACGCCGGTGGCCGGGAATCGTACGCGCAGCTGGAGCATGCGGCATGGAACGGATGGACGCTGACGGACCTGGTGTTTCCGTCGTTTCTCTTCATGGTCGGCATCGCGGTGGTCTTCGCGACCGAGGCGCGGTTGTCGAAGGGTGAGACGAAGCGAACGCTGATGCGACATGCGCTCTATCGCTCCGTGGTGCTGTTCTGCTTCGGGCTGATTGTGAATGCGTTTCCCCTGTTTCACCTGTCGACATGGCGTATCTATGGCGTGCTGCAGAGGATTGCAATCTGCTACCTGGTGATGTCGGCGGCTTATCTGCTGAGCAAAAAGGCCGCGGTCTTTGTGGGGATTACGGTGGCGTCGCTGGTGGGCTACTACGTGATCATGCGATGGATTCCGGTGCCGGGATATGGAATTCCGGGACGCGATGTGCCTCTGCTGGATATGGATCACAACTGGGTCGCGGTCATCGACCGGGCGATCATGCCGGCGGCTCGTCTCTACCAGAGGGTGCGCGATCCGGAGGGTTTGCTGAGTACGCTGCCTGCTCTTGGAACGGCTGCGCTTGGCGTGCTGACGGGCCTTTGGCTGCGGAGTGCGCGTCCTGCCGTCACGAAGGTCGTTGGTTTGCTCGCGGCGGCGGTGTCGGGGATTGTGCTGGGAGAGATCTGGAACATCTGGTTCCCGATCAACAAGAAGATGTGGACGAGCTCGTATGTGCTCTTCGCAGCCGGCTGCACGCTGCTGCTGCTGGCGGTCTGCTACTTCCTCTTCGACGTGAGGAAGGCGCGCAGGGAGTGGGCTTACCCTGCGCTGGTCTTTGGATCGAATGCGATTACGGCCTACATGGTGTCGGAGCTACTGGCGGGCGCCCTGGGAGCGATCCGGTTCGAGAGCGGCGGAGCGACCACGAATCTGCACCGATTTATCTTCGATGGTGTGTTTGCGCATATTGGCTCACCTGCGTTCGCTTCGTTGTTGTTTGCGCTGGTGTATGTGGGCGTCTGTTGGATTCCCAACTGGGTGCTCTATCGCAAGAAGATCTTCCTCAAGGTGTGACACGAAAAAGGGCGGAGCCAATGGAGGCTCCGCCCTTTCTTCTGTAAAACGCAATCGAGCGGCTAGCGGCGTCCGCCGCCGGAACGACCGCCCCCACCGCCGACGTGTCCTGCGGCGTGCTCATTGCCGGCTTCGTGTCCGGCGTTCCCGACATGACCCTGGAAGTCGCGAGCCTCGTTGCCGTGAAAGTGATTGAAGGGCTGCTCACCGCGGTCAGGGAAGGGACCCGCGTAGCCATGATGGGGATCGTAGCGGTTGTCGACGTGTCCATAGAAGCCCTGGCGGCCGTGGTACCAGTGGCCTGCACCGATGAAGGCGCCGCCGATGAACCAGTCGGGTCCGTAGAAGCCGTAGGGAGCGCAGTTATAGGGCGCGTAGTCGAAGTATCCATAGGGGCATACGGGTTCCGCTCCGAACTGGATCGAAATCTGCGCAGGGGATGCAGTGTGGGCGAAGAGGAAAAAGCCTGTGGCAAGGCCGAGCATCGTGAGAGATTTGCGAACGTTCATGGGTACACCTCGGAAGGTGAGATGCGGGAATGCTTTCCGGGGGATACCTGAAAAGTGAGGGTCGTCTCAGTTTTGATTTTCTGGGAAGGAACTTTTGGAGGCGCGGGTCGGGATCGAACCGACGCATAAAGGTTTTGCAGACCTCTCCCTTACCACTTGGGTACCGCGCCTCGTGTCATCTGATACGACTCAAACGGGGCCTGATGGGGATTCACGCCTGCCTGAATTGTATGGAGAGTGTATCGCAGATGAGGTTTGTTTGGAGCGGGAGACCGGGGTCGAACCGGCGACATCTTCCTTGGCAAGGAAGCACTCTACCACTGAGCTACTCCCGCTCGTACAAGATCAATTATACCGAGGCTTTGACCCGAGGTCAACGTGCCTAGTCGGTGCGTTGGGAAGGGGGAAGATTGAAGGCGACACGAGGCCCTGCGATGTCGCCCACACGATGACGAACCACGTGAGGCGTGACCAGGATGACGAGCTCGCTGGTGTCTCTGGTGGCGTTCTGCTCGGTGGGAACCTGGAAGCCTGGAAGCTCCGATAAACCGGGCAGGCCGGTCACGGCAGAGGCTTCGCTCTTCGAAAGCGTGCTGGCGAGAAGCGCGGATTCCCCGTCGGCAACGGTGACGTCGGAGGTGAGGGTCCGGCTGTTGAGGATGGGGATGTTGTTGAGGGAACCGGAGCCCAGCGCTTCAAACTTGAGATCGAGATGGAGGAAGATTCGACCCGACTTTTGCACAGTCGGCGTCGCCTTGAGCGTGAGACCGAGATCCTCGTAGGAGATCTGCGGGATGGTCGTGGTGCTGTTGGTGCCGAGGTATTGCGAAAGCAGCGAGGCGGCGCTTGTGCCGTTGACGCTCACACCCGCAAGGGACGAGGCGCTCGGGGTGCTGTAGGTCGACGTCGTGATGGGGTAACGGGAGCCGGAGCGGAAGATGGCCTGCTGGCGGTCGCCCACACGCATCTGGACGTCGTCCAGGGCGTGCGACTCGGTGGAGTTGAGGCTGAGATTGAAGTTGAACACCGAGGAACTGGTGATGCCGGTCGTGGTGAACTGATTGCTCACCGCTCCCGTGGTGGTGTTGATGCTGCCGCCGAAGATCGCGAGGGTGCTCGAAAGCAGGGAACTGGAGACCAGGCCCGAGGCGATGAGCTTGAAGGCGATGGCGACATCGGAGTCCGTGGAGCTGATGAGCCCTTGCGAGATGGCCTGGTTGACGAGGCTCTGGTTGGCCTGAACGAGGGCTGCCGCGGCGGCGCTTACGTTGTACGCGCCAAACTGCGGAGGCTGGAAGCCGATGTCACGGCCATGGGTGATGTCGACGGAGTAAACCTTGAGTTCGAGCATCACCTCCGAGCCGCCGTCGAGCAGATCGGCGAGGACGAGGTTGATGGCCTTCAGGGTCTCCGGGGTCGTGCGTAGAACGAGCGAACTCTGGGCCTGTTGCACGGTCAGCAGCTTGACTTCGAACAGGTTGCGGACGACATTGGCGAGGTCCTGCAACTGGGTGATGGTCTGCCCCGGAATATAGATCGTTTCGAGGACCAGATGATCGAAGCGAGTGTGGTTTTCGACCGTCTCTTTGGCGATGAGCAGGCTTTTTTCGTCGAGCGGCACGCCGAAGACGTCACCCATGGCGAAGAGGACGGGGACGGCCTGATCGTAGGTGACGTCTTCGAGGTCGAAGCGGACCTGCTCGTTGCTTGCGGACTCGTCGAAACTCACCTTCATGCCGTAGGCGCGTTCCACCTGCGTGATGGCGTCTCGCAGAGTGCCGTGGATGTGAAAGGACTTTCTTGATGTCTTATCGGGTTGGATGGCGATGGCATCCGCAAAAGCCGTGGCCCTGGGGAGCTGGGTCTCGATGGTGACGGCTGCGGGCCGGGGCGGAGCGATCTGGTGCTGCGCGACGATCGGATCGCGGGGATCGAGCGCCCTGGCCTCGGCGAGGAGTGCATCGGCCTGGACGGGGTGCCCATGCAGACGCGCGTCGGCTGCCTTGTGGACAAGCTCGGTGAGGCGGTGCTCACGCGCCAGGGAGATGGCCTGCGCATAATCCGGGTTATTCGGATCGAGGGCTGCAGCGCGGGTGAAGTCCTGCTCGGCGGTCGCGGCATCACCATGGTCGAGCGCCCTGGCCCCGGCGAGGTAGGCGTCGGAGGCAGCCAGGGATCTGCCTTTGGGCAGCGCGGCGGCCTGGGAGGTGACGGGCGTCGTGGGGGCTTGCTGACCCTGCGCGTTCAGCATGAGGGCCAGGGCGCAGAGGGCTGCGGCAGCTTGGCGGGCTCGGCGCTGGGTGGAAAGGGTCATCAACTAAAGTTTAGACGGATGTGGCTCGGGAAGGGAGAGGGAGGGTTTTGCCCGGGAAACTTCTCCGTGGACAATCGTTTGATTCGATTCAGGGCACGGCATCGGTTTTCCTTACCAAAATCGTTTCATATGGTTAGACTGTTGCTCTATCGAGAGAGAGTTTCTGGAGGCTTATGAGATATATTCGTTCGTCTGGGTGGGTTCTGGCCGTGGTGGCCTGCGTTGCGATCGGGGTGCAGGGCGCCGTGGCGCAGGGAGCGAATCTTCCCTGGAAGGACAAGACCCTCTCGGCGGATCGGCGAGCGGATCTGGTGGTGAAGGCGATGACCTTCGACGAGAAGATTCGGATGGTGCATGGCATCGGGTGGGGTGTGCTGCGCCCGGGCGATCCGGTGCCGGCCGATTCGAATCATGGCGCAGGCTTTGTGCCCGGGATCGCGCGGCTGGGGATTCCGAAGATCGATCAGGCGGACTCCGCGGTTGGGATCAGGCAGGCGGCATACGATGCGCGCTACGCGACGCTGTTGCCGTCGGTCCTTGGTCTGGCCAGTAGCTGGGATCTGGACGCGGCGGACCTCTACGGAAAGGTCATTGGGAGAGAGCTGCGAGCGTGGGGGACGAATATGTCCATCGGCGGCGGCATGGACCTGACGCGCGAGCCGAGGAATGGACGCAACTTCGAGTATGCCGGCGAGGATCCGGTGCTGGCGGGCAACATGGTCGGGCAACTGGCCATCGGGGTGCAGTCGCAGCATGTCATGGGAGACATCAAGCACTACGCCCTGAACGACCAGGAGACCGGGCGGACCACGGTTGACGTGCTGATGGACAAACGAACTATGCGCGAGACGGATCTGCTGGCGTTTGAGATTGCGATCAAGAAGGCGCAGCCGGCGGGTGTGATGTGCTCCTACAACCTGGTGAATGGTGATCATGCCTGCGAGAGCGACTATCTGTTGAACGAGGTGCTGAAGAAGGAGTGGGGCTTCAAGGGCTTCGTGGTCTCGGATTGGGAGGCGACGCACTCCAACGTGAAGGCCGCCAACGCCGGGCTCGACATGGAGATGCCGGGGGAGGACTACTTCGGCAAGGATCTGCGGAAGGCGGTTGAGGATGGCAAGGTTCCCATGGCCCGCCTGGACGATATGTGCCACCGGATTCTGCGCAGCATGTTTGCGGCGGGCGTGGTGGACGATCCGTTCGTGCGCAGGGTCGTCGACCCCTTCCAGGGCCGCGAAGATGCCCGGCATATCGCAGAAGAGAGCATTGTGCTGTTGAAGAACGATGCAGGCATGCTGCCGTTGCACACCGGAATCCAGAAGATTGTGCTGATCGGCGGCCATGCGGATGTTGGAGTTCTGTCGGGTGGCGGGTCGGCGCAGGTGGACGCTCCGGGTGGCGATGCCGTGACGCACGAGGCGAGCCGCGGCTGGCAGAAGACGGTGTACTTTCCTTCCTCGCCGATGAAGGCGATCCAGAGGCTGGCTCCCGGGGCGGAGGTGGTCTTCGTTTCGGGAACGGATAAGGCCGAGGCAGCGCGCATGGCGACGGGCGCGGATGTGGCGATCGTCTTCGCGACGCAGCCCATGTCGGAGGGCCACGATGCGGCCACGCTCGCTCTGCCGGACGCGCAGGATGAGCTGATCGCGAGCGTCGCGGCGGCGAATCCGCATACGGTGGTGGTGCTGGAGACGGGCGGGCCGGTCTCGATGCCCTGGGTGGGCAGCGTGCGGGGCGTGATGGAGGCCTGGTTCCCCGGCATCGGCGGTGGAGAGGCGATTGCGGATCTGCTCTTTGGTGCGGTCAATCCGTCCGGCAAGCTTTCGATCACGTTCCCCAAGAGTGAAGCGGACCTGCCGATGCCGGTCATCCCGGGAATGCAGAAGCGCGATGCGAACGGCGACGTGAAGAACGTCTTCGACATGAGCTACAAGGAAGGGCTGGCGGTTGGGTACAGGTGGTACGAGGTGAGCGGTCACGTGCCGCTGTTCGCCTTTGGGCACGGGCTCTCCTACACGAACTACCGGTACTCCGGGCTGAAGGTGAGTGCCACCGGCGTGCAGTTCGAGGTGACGAATACAGGTTCCATGGCCGGGGCTGAGGTGGCGCAGATGTATGTGCGTCTGCCGGCTGCGGCGGGCGAGCCATTTCAACGTCTTGCGGGCTGGGCGCTGGTCAGGCTGGCCCCGGGAGAGACCAAGACGGTGACGCTGCCGCTCGACCGGCGCTACATCTCGGTGTGGGATGTGGCGGGCAACCGCTGGCAATTGACGCCGGGCGAGTATGGCGTGCATGTAGGCGGTGCCTCGGACGACGCCGGATTGAAAGCGACGGTGCCGTTGAAATAAACCCTTCCGGTTTGCGCGGAGTTACATCAGATCGGGAACGTAACCATTACTTTTCTCGACGTTTTGCCGGCTGAGACGATAGCCTAATGCTGGAACGCACCCTCTGGGCCCCAAGTGTGCATCCAAGCTGATGAGGAGATTGCCCTTGGTCGAACTTGATGGTGTAGATCCGGATGCTGTGGAGCTGATTATTGCCGAAGGGCATATTGGCGCACGGATCAAGCAATTGCGATTGAAGCGCTCGATGGGGCTGGTGGAGCTGGGGCAGTTGACCGGGCTTTCGGCCAGCTTCCTGTCGCAGTTGGAGACGGGACGTGTGGTGCCGACGCTGCGAAATCTTGCTCGCCTGGCGCTGGTATTCGGTAAGGATCTGTCGTTTTTCTTTCAACCGGAGAAACAGAGTTTTTTCAGGATCCAGAGGAAGAAAGACCGGGTCCGGCTCCCGCAGCCGCGACCGGCCAATCCGTCGCACGTTGCGGAGAGCTTCGGCATTCTGGTGCCGGACCGCAGCCTTGGGCCCTGCATGGCTGAGTTCTTCCCCAACAGCGATGTCCCTCCCTTCGAGCCGAAGATGTATCAGGGACACGAGATGATCTATATGATTTCGGGCCAGTTGGCGGTGGATTTCGGGAGTCGCAAGGAGCATCTGGAGGCCGACGATGTCGCATTTCTCGATGCGGAGACGCCCCGGAGCTTCCGCTGCGCGAGCGACACACCCGCGACCGCTCTGATCATCAGCATGCCCTACCGGTCGGATCGGGATCTGCCCCGTAGCGGACGGCTCTAGATCGGTTCGTTGACGAACTGAATGATCATTCAGTATGCTCCTTCCTGTCGCGTGTGGCATAGTTTGAGCGGACGGGACGGGAGTGTATCGTGCGAATTCTGACATTGATCCGGCAGGTGCTCGACGCGGAAGAGAGCGTACGCGTCGAGGCGGCTGCTGTAGCGCTGGGCTCAAGCAAGCTGGTGATGGATACGATGGACGAGTACGGCGTCGAAGAGGCGCTGCGTCTGCGTGAAGGCGGAGCGGAGGCTGAGGTGGTGGCTCTCGCTGTGGGGCCTGCGCGCCTGCAGGACGCGCTGCGGACCGCGCTGGCGATGGGAGCCGACCGGGCGATCCATGTCGAGACCGATGTGATACTCGACGCGATGGCGCTGAGCAAGGTGGTCGCGGCGATCGCCACGAAAGAAAACGTGGATCTGGTCCTCTCCGGAGGCCAGCAGGCGGACTGGGACAGTCATGCACTGGGTGCAGCCGTGGCCGAGAGGCTCGGCTGGCCGCAGGCGACGTGGACCAGTGCGTTGTCGCTCGCCGGCACAACGCTTACGGGAAAGCACGACGTCGATGAGGGAAGCGAGACCTTCGAGGTGGACCTTCCGGCGGTCGTGACCACGCAGCAGGGATTGAATGAGCCCCGCTATCCCACGCTGCCGGGCATCATGAAGGCCAAGAAGAAAGAGATGCGGAAGGATGCGCTGGAGCGCTTCGGCGTAACGCCGTCGGTGACGGTGAAGGGCGCGGAGATCCAGGTGAAGGCCCGTCTTGGAAAGATCCTCGACGGGAAGAAAGATCCGCAAGCGGCAGCGGCGGAGTTGGTTGGATTGCTGCGCAACGAAGCACGGGTGATCGCATGATTCTGATTGTGGCGGAGATGAGTGGCGGCAGGCTTTCCAAAAGCACGCTGGAGATGGTCGCGGCGGCCCGGCAGATGGGGCGCGGCGGCGACGTGACAGCTCTGGTGCTGGGAAGCGGCGTGGCAGCGGTGGCGGCCGAGGCCGCGAAGTACGTGGACACGGTACTGGTCGGAGATCTGCCGGCTCTGGCGCAGTACGGTGCGGAGACCTGGTCGGCGGCGGTCGCGCAGATTGCTCGCGAAGGCGAGGCAGATGCGGTGTTGATCGGCGGGAGCCGAAGCGGTCGTGAGTACAGCCCTCGGGTTGCGGTCAAGCTGGATGCGCCCCTGCTCGAAGATGTGATCTCCCTGAAGGATGAGGGTGGAGTCCTCACTGCATCGCGATACACCTATTTGGCACGGGTGACGGAGACGATCGAGACCTCGGCTAAAATTGTGGTCGTGACGGTGAAGCCTGGAGCCTTCGCTCCCGCCTCGCCACTCCCTGCTGCCTCGGAGCAGTTTGATGTAGATCTCTCGCTGCCCACCTCCAGACTGAAGGTAACCGGCAAGACGACGGAGAAGTTGGATCGCGTCTCGCTTGCGGAAGCCGATATCGTCGTCTCGGGCGGGCGCGGTGTGGGCAGTGCCGCAGGCTTCGACGCGACGGTCGTCCCGCTCGCGGATACCTTGGGCGCTGCCATCGGAGCGACCCGCGCCATCGTCGATGCGGGCTGGAGGCCTTACGCCGAGCAGGTCGGCCAGACCGGCAAGACCGTGCAGCCCAAGGTCTACATCGCGGTCGGGATCTCCGGTGCCGTGCAGCATCTCTCCGGCATGAACAAAAGTAAGGTGATCGTGGCAATCAACAAGGATGCGGACGCACCGATCTTCAAGGTGGCGGACTACGGGATCGTGGGCGACGTGAGCGTTGTGGTTCCGGCGATGCTGGATGCCTTAAAGAAATAGCAACAAGAAGGGTTGCGTATGCTTCCGCTGTCCAGCAGGATCGCGTTTCTGGTGTTCGCGGCGGTGACGGGCTCGCTTGGGGTCTGGGGCTTCTATCGCCTGTACCGCCGGATTGCGCGCGGACGAGCGGATACGGAGTTGCGCTTCGACGGTCTGCCCGCGCGCATCGGTGCAGCGCTGGTGACGACCCTCACGCAGAGCCGCACCTTCAAGAAGCGCCCCGTCGTGGGACTGTTTCACTCGTTCATCTTCTATGGATTCGTCTTCTACGTGCTGGTGAACGGCGTCGATGCATTGGAGGGATTTCTTCCGTTAGAGATCAAGCCGGAGAATATGCTCTCTTCCAGTTACTTATTTCTGGCGGATGTCTTCAGCTTCCTCGTCTTGCTTGGCGTCATCGCGTTGGTCGTCCGGCGTTTCCTGCTCCCCAGCCGCAGAGACTTCCGTTTCAACGCTCGAACGATGCTGCATGAGAACGTGAAGCTGGGGCGCATCTCTCGCGATTCGCTGATCGTCTCCGCTTTCATCCTCTTCCATGTGGGCAGCAGAGCGATCGGTGCAGCCGCGAAGGTCGCGATCGACGGCAGAGACAGCTTTCAGCCGTTTGCGTCCCTGCTTTCGGATTGGGTGCCGGCGCAGTATGCTGAGGCACTGCGGGTATTTGGCTTCTGGGGAGCCCTGGGCAGTGTCCTCGCGTTTCTGGCCTACTTCCCCTACACGAAGCACGTACACATCTTCATGGCGCCGCTCAAGTACACGGTGGCGCGGAAGGCGACGTCGGGCGTCATGCCTCCGGTGGAACTCAATCTCGAGGTCGAAGGAGACCTGGGCGTCGGGGCGAAGATGCTCGAGGACCTGAGCTGGCCCCGGATGCTCGATGCGTATGCGTGTATCCAGTGCAACCGCTGCCAGGATGTGTGCCCGGCCAGTTCGACGGGCAAGTCGCTGAGTCCGGCGGCGCTCGAGATCAACAAGCGCATGGAGTTGAACACCCTCGGCTCGGCGTTTGAACTGGGTGCCCCGAGTCCCCGCCCCTTGCTGCAGTTCGCGCTTTCCGCCGAGGCCGCCTGGGCCTGTACAACCTGCGGGGCCTGCGTCGAGGTCTGCCCCGTGGGCGATGAGCAGATGTTCGACATCCTCGATGTGCGCCGGCAGCAGGTGATGATCGAAGGTGAGTTCCCGCAGCAGTTGCAGACCGCCTTCCGCGGCATGGAGCGCGCGCAGAATCCATGGGGCATCAACAAGGCGAAGCGGCTCGATTGGGCCGAAGGCCTGCGCGTCCCGACGACCGACGAGAAACCTACGCCGGACGTCCTCTATTGGGTCGGTTGCGCGGCGAGTTACGACCCTTCCGCGCAGAAGACGGCGCGCGCGTTCGTGCAGTTGTTGGACCAAGCGGGCGTGGATTTTGCGGTGCTGGGCAAGCGCGAGTGCTGCACTGGCGACTCGGCGCGCAGGGCGGGCAATGAGGTCCTCTACCGGCAGCTCGCGGAGGAAAACGTCACGACACTGAACGAGGTCAAACCGAAGCTGATCGTGGCGAGTTGTCCGCACTGCATGAATGCAATCGGCAAGGAGTACGCGCAGATCGGCGGAGACTATACGGTCGTCCACCATACTGAGTATCTGGAGGGACTGGTGTCGGCGGGAAGGCTTGCGCCCACGCCTTCGACCGAGACCGTGACCTACCACGACCCCTGTTATCTGGGTCGCCACAACGGTGTCTACGATGCGCCACGGAATTTGTTACATATCCTGTCGAATGACGTTGTGGAGTTGCCGCGGTCAAAGGAGAACTCGTTCTGCTGTGGAGCGGGTGGGGCGCAGTTCTGGAAGGAAGAGGAAGAGGGCAACGAGCGCATCTCGGATAACCGATTCCGCGAGGCACAGGGGGCGCTCGCCTCCGCGGAACATGAGAAGGTGCTCGCTGTGGGTTGCCCGTTCTGCAAGAGCATGCTCGGAAGTACTCCGTTGAAGGGGGCGACCGACGATGTGACGATCAAAGACGTGGCGGAGATTCTTCTTGAAGGGGTTCTGCGCGCCAAGGGGATGGCCGCTTCGCCTGCCGTAGTCAGTGCGCCGGAGACGGCTCCGGTCGCTGTAGCTCCGTCTCTGCAAACACCTGTCGTCGCGGTGATTCCGCATGAGCCGCTGATTGTGCCGGAGCAGGCCTCGCCCGAGGTGATTGCCGCTCCGGTCGCCGAGAGAAAGAAGTGGGCACCGAAGGCAGCATCTCCCACACCGGTTGTGGAGGCCGCTCCTGTTCCCGAAGCGGTCCCGGAGCGCAAGAAATGGCAGCCGAAGAAGGTGGAGGGTACGCAGGTTGCCCCTGCGGTTGTTGATGTTCCTACCGTTGAGCCTCCAATTGTTGAACGGAAGAAGTGGACGCCGAAGAAGTCGGACCCCGTTTAGGAAAAGGTTTCGGCGGAGCGGTGCGTTCGAGCGCCTGGACGCATCCATAGAGTTGTGCCCGCAACATTTGGATATCGATCGCAGGTTCTGCCCCCCCGCTCGGCCTATGAGCCCGGAGAAGACAATACCGGCTGCTCCGAAGAGAACCTGAAGTGGGTCATGGTGGCCACGATCCTTGGATCCGGGCTGGCCTTCATGGACGGCTCGATCGTCAACGTCGCGATGCCGACGCTCCAGACGGACTTTGGGGCGACGTCGAGCGCGATTCAGTGGGTCGTACAAAGCTATACGCTCTTCAGTGCAGCTCTGCTTCTACTGGGCGGGACGCTGGGTGATCGGTATGGCCGGCGGCGAATCTTTTTCTGGGGCGTCGCGCTCTTTGCCATCGCGTCCGCCGGTTGCGCGGCGGCGAGCACACTTGGGCTGCTGGTGGCAGCGCGGGCGGTGCAGGGAATCGGCGCGGCGATGCTGATTCCTCAGGGGCTTTCGATCCTTTCGGTATCGTATCCGGAGAAACGCAGGGCGAAGGCGATTGGCACCTGGTCGGCATGGACCAGCGTCTTTGCGGCCCTGGGCCCGGTGGTGGGTGGGTGGCTGGTACAAGCGTGGTCATGGCGTTTGATCTTTGTGCTGAATCTGCCGATTGCCCTCACGGTTCTGGTGATGACACGCAGGATCCCGGAGAGCAAGGCCAACGGCAAGGATGGGAAGCCTGTCCCGCTGGACCGGCTGGGGGCGACGCTGGCCACTGTGGGCTTCGCAGCGGTCATCTACGCGCTTTCGTTTGCGCCGGAGTTCGGGTGGGACGATGCGCGCGTGCTGTCTTTGCTCGGGGTAGGCGGCGCGCTGCTCGCTGGATTCCTATGGTCGCAGGCGGGTCGCGTGGGCGCGATGATGCCTCTCGGACTGTTCCGGATCCCACGGTTTCTGGCCCCGAACCTGCTTACTTTTCTTCTCTACGGGGCACTCTACGGATCGCTGTATGTAACGCCGTTTTATCTGATCCAGGTAAGACACTACAAGCCGGCGATGGCGGGCGCGGTCTTTCTTCCTCTGATCGCCCTGATGTTCCTGTTCTCCACGTGGGCGGGGGGGATGGTCGCCAAGGTAGGCGAGCGATTGTTGCTATGTGCCGGTGCGGGGCTTGCCGGGGCAGGATATGTGGCGTTCGCCGTGTTCGACCGGAATGAGACCTACGTGACGGGTGTGCTGCCCGGGGTGCTCCTGCTCGGCGCGGGCTTGACGCTTTCGGTTGCGCCGCTCACCAGCGCCGTCATGTCTTCGGTCTCCGAGTCGGAGGCAGGCGTGGCCTCGGCGGTGAATAACGCGATCTCGCGGCTTGCCGGACTGCTGGCCGTCTCGCTCCTCTCGATTGTGCTGGCACATGGTTTCGGGGCGGCGCTGGCGCGGCAGTTGCATCAGTCGGATCTGCCCGGCGACGTGCAGAAGACGATGCTGGCAAGCCAGGGGCGCCTGCACGACACGCCGATTCCAGCGAGTCTGCCGGCGGAGCAGAGGGTGAAGGCGGAGGGGATGCTGGATACTTCGTTTCTGGCCGGTTTCCGGCTGGTGATGCTCTTTTGCGCCGGTGGTGCCTGGTTAGGCGCGCTTGCGGTGGCGCTCCTCTTGAAGGAGGGAGATCGCCCTGGGGTTTCGCCGGTGGCTCCTGTGGCTGGCACATAGCGATCTCATCTCCTATTGGATCGAGAGGCACTCCTTGTTCCCTCATCGAAGTACGATTGGTATGGTAGACCGAAGATCGCTCATGATGGTCGTCCCGATGGCCACGTTTTCCATGCATTTTTCCATGATTTTTGGTGCTTTTGGCGATCAAAAACAGTGTGGAGAAACATTGGGTTTTTTGCCTGGGGCAACCGCTAAGTTGTTTGTAGAACCATGTTTACGTCATGTTGCTACAAAGGGGCATCGGGACGGGGTACACAAGACTGAGAGGTAGGACCAGCGCTCCTGGGGGTTCGGGGATTTGGTCCTACCTCTTGGTGACTTTAGGCGAGTTCGGGGACGGATGGGGTCAGGGTGAAGACCACGGATTGTGTGCCGAGGTGCGGGTGTTTGGCGTGGAGGGTCACCTTGCCGGGGGCCTCGCCGGCGCGGATCCAGATGGCTCCGGTTCCAGCTACGAGGGAGAACGGGTTGTCGCCGACGATCTGGGCCGGACCTTCGAGCGTGAACTGGATGGCCTCGGTGGCGAACTGGCGGGGTGCGCCGAACTCGTCGGTGCAGCGGAGGACGACGCGGGTGGAGTCGGCACCGTCGGCGACGAGGGTGGTGTCGTCGGGCAGGACGACGAAGGCCTGATCGATGCCCTTGCCGGAGTACTTCTTCGAGAGCGCCAGCTTGCCTTTGAGGTAGCCGTCGATCCGGAGGTCGCCCCAGTGGTCGCTCACGGCTTTGCCGAGGTTGATGTTGAACGGCGGGTAGGGCAGGTGGTCCCACTTCGCGCGGTCGGGATCGACTTCGCCGACGAGCTGGAAGCCCTTGCCATAGTCGATGTAGATCTTGAGATGGTCGCAGTTGGAGCTGATGAGGGCGTCCCCAAAGAGGGTGGACTCATCGCCGCGCGACCAGTAGAAGGCGGGTTCGATGACAACCTCTTCGGATGGGTCGCACATGGACTTGTAGAACCCGGCGGCCGGCTTGGGTGTCCGCCACATGTCCATAACTCCATGATAACAAATGCGATCTCCGGATCCGAAGTTGCCGTGGGTGTTGTAGTCGAAGGCGCACCAGCCGATGCCGCCGGCGTACTGGGGGTCGGACCAGAGCTGGTTGTGGACGCGGATGTGGCGGATGGTGTGTTCGCGGAGACGCTCGAGGTCGTCGAAGGTCTTGGTGGGGAAGGTGTGGCCCACGAACTCGGTGTTGAGGTATTTGCCGTGGATCGGTGGCTTCAGGGGGAAGCCGAAGTCGTTCATGGTGAAGACGTCTTCGAGGAACTCGGACTCCTGGAAGTAGCGGATGCCGCCGGTCTGGCGGGATGTATCGAGGGCGTGAGCGGTGGCGTTGGTGCGGACGTAGAAGTCGTGGTTGTCGCGGGACTCGTTGATGCGCACGCCCCAGAGGACGATGGAGGGGTGGTTCCAGTCGCGGCGGACCATGCGCCGGACGTTGTCGACGGCGACGTCCTGCCACGCCTTGTCGCCGATGTGCTGCCAGCCGGGAATCTCTTCGAGAACAAGCAGTCCGAGCTCATCGCAGGCGTCGAGGAAGTGGCGGGACTGCGGATAGTGCGAGGTGCGGACGATGTTGGTGCGGAGGTCGCGGCGGAGGATGATGGCGTCCTGGCGCTGGACGCGGGCGGGCATGGCCTGACCGACCCAGGGGAAGGTCTGGTGGCGGTCTAAACCGCGTAGTTTGATGATCTTGCCATTGAGCGAGAAGCCTCCGTCGGTGAACATGGCCTCGCGGAAGCCGATGGTGCGGGTCTCCTCGTCGATGGGGGCGCCGTTCTCGGAGAGCTGGACGTGGACGGTATAGAGGTTGGGATGGTCGAGGTCCCAGAGATCGATCTTTCCAAGCTTTTCGAGCGTCAGGGTGTAGGAGTTGGGGTAGGGCGTGACGGGCGGGAGGGCACCGGCGGCCTGGTCGGCGTCCTGCGGGTGGTGCGGGGTAACGGTGGGGGCTTCGATGGTGTGAGTGGCGGCGGCGATGACGGTGGCACCCTTACGCAATTCGGCGTAGAGGCTCAGGGCACCGGGTTTGGACTTCGGGCCGCGGTCGAGGAAGCATTCGACCTCGACCTTGGGGGCATCGGTGAGGACGTGGATGGGGCGGGCGTGGATGTTTTCGAGGAAGGTATCGGCGACGACGCGGAGGTTGACCTCGCGGTAGATGCCGCCGAAGGTGAGGTAGTCGATCTCGTTGCCGAAGGGCGGGATGTCGGCGCGTTCGGTGGAGTCGACCTCGACGGCGAGGACGTTGCGGCCGGCGTGGTTGATGTGGTCGGTGAGCTCGAAAGAGAAGGGGGTGAAGCCGCCACGGTACTCGCCGAGCTTCTTGCCGTTGAGGTAGACGGTCGAGGCGGTCATGACGCCTTCAAAGTCGACAAAGACGCGCTTTCCGGCGGCGGAGGCGGGAATGCGGAGCTCGCGGCGGTAGAGCGAGACGAAGGTGTAGGTGGCCTCGTCGAAGCTGTGCCAGGGAAGCATGACGTTGGTGTGCGGGATGACGACCTTGTCGAAGTGGGCGTCGTCGAAGGCGAGGGCGGTGCCGCCCTTTGGATTCTTCGGGTTATAGCGCCAGCCGCGATTGATGGGCAGGATGGTGCGCCCTCCCTTGGTGGTGCGGGGCGCGGCCTGCGCGACGGCGGTGGTGGCGATGGACGTGGCTGCGGCGAGTGTGGTCGAGTTCTTGAGAAAGTCCCTGCGGTTCATCGTTCCCCTGCGTCGCCCGCTGTAGCGTACCTGCGGCGAGGCTTTTTTGCTGGCAGGGAGATGATAAAGGATCGAGCGGGAGAACGTTTTCTTTGGCGGAGTGGTCGGACCTCTTTGCTCTGTTTTTTGAGGTGTGCGTCTGAAATAGGCATTTGTGGGGATTTATGGTGATTTTTGGTTGTTTTGCCGGTTTTCTTGCCCGTTTCTTCGGTATTTACCTGTAGTTTTCGGGACCGTACACGATGGAGAAATGTATGGATACTGTGGCCAAATGTATGGAAAATGTGGGTTGCGGAACGTCGATGTTTTTTCTTGGTTAAGAAGAAAAAGAGGGCGCGGCTTTTGGCCGCGCCCTTTCCGAAAAGGCAGTACTTTGACCATGCGATCTACTGCTTGATCAAACGTGTGAGGTAGTCGAGGGCGTGGGGATCCCTGGACTGACCGAGCCAGAAGACGGCCTGTTTGCGGACGGCGGGGTCTTTGCTGTTGCTGGCCAATTCGACGAGGCGAGCGGTGGACTCGCCGTCGGGCAGACGGCTGATGGCGAAGACGGCCGACTTGCGGACCTCGGCGTTGGGGTCGTTGACGGCGATGTTGCCGAGATCGGCGCCTACCTTCTTGCCGCCCTTGTTGGCCATCCAGAACTGGGCCTGCTTGCGGACTTCGGGGGAGGCGTCGTCGTGTGCCATGCGGATGAGTTCGTCGAGGGCGGCGGGCTCCTTGACCAGGGTGAGGTCGAAGGTGAGTTTCTTGCGGAAGGCTTCGTCGGGGTCGTTGCGCGCGTACTTGCGGAGGGCGGCAAAGCCTTCGGTGCCGCGCTGGTTGGCGAGCCAGAAGGCGGCCTTGTCGCGGAGGTCGATGGGGTTGGAGGGCTCGGCGAGGGCGATGAGGGCAACGGTTGCCTGGGGTACGTTGTGGGCGGCGATGGCGAAGAGGGCGGAGGAGCGGATGCGGTCTCTGCGTTCGCTGCTTTCGGTCTTCGCGAGGGAGGAAAGGAGCTGGATGCTGTCGGTGGGGCTGACGTTGGTGAGCCAGAGAAAGGGCTGGTCGCCGGCGTCGAGGATGCGTGTGGGATCGACGAGACGGATGCGGGTGGCTACGCCCTGCTCGACGTGGATGAGGAGGATGGCCTGGGTGGGCGTGACGATGGGATCGTCGTTGTTGCGTCGATAGGAGTTGCCGTCGTTGTTGAGGTCGAGGGTGCCGGCGTTGTTGGAGTCGAGCTGGAGGCCGGGGATGAGGGCGACGGAGTAGCCGATCCAGGTGGGGTGGCCGCTGCGTTTGACGGATTCGAGGTGCGGGGTGAGGCCGTTGGCGGCGGATTGGGTGGTGAGCTGAGTGTGGAGGACCTGGGGAGCACTCTGGGAGTGGAGTGTGCGGGCGAGGGCGAGGAGGGGGAGGAGGATCAGGGTGCGGACGTGAGGGTGCATGGATTCGCTCCTGGGAATCTGGGTACGTGGCTGGTTGCGGGTGTGGGCTGGCTTGCGGCTGGAGTGCCGACCTAAAGCAAATACGGGGTGAAGAACCGCTATTTGAGCAATTCGATCATGTAGTCGGTGGCAGCTTTGTCGTGCATGAGGGCGAGCTGGGAGACGATGCTTCGTTTGAGTTCCATGTTCTTCTCGTTTTTGGCGAGTTCGACCATGCGGGGTGCGTCCTGCGAGATGAAGAAAGCGGAGATGACGGCCTGCTTGATCTTGATGTCGCTGGTTGTGGCGTAGACCTGGGCGAGGGTATCGTTGGCGGCTTTGCCCTTGTAGATGCCCATGGACTGGATGGCTTCGCGCTGGAGGCTGGGATCGAGCTTGCCGAGGACGGCGTCGTTGAGGATGGCCTGGGCTTCGGGCGACTTGCTCTGGGCGAGGACGAAGAGGGCGTGCCGCTTGATGTTGGAGGGCTGATTGCCGGTGAGGATGCCGCGGAGGAGCGGGATGGCGCGGGCGGGGTCCTGGTTGAGGAGCGAGTTGAGGGCCAGCATCTTGATGTCGGCGTCGGGGTCGCGGGACTCAGAGCGCAGCGTATCGCGCTCGGCGCGGGAGTAGGAGTCGCTGCGGGTGAAGGTGAATGTTCTGGTGGTGGGGGGCGTCGGGGGCACGGGAGGGACGGGGGGCACGGGGTTGGAATAGCCGGTGACGTCGATGTTGAGGGCGTCGCAATCCTTGTTCCATGTGCTGTCGGTGAACTGGGCGCGGAGCTGGAAGCAGGTGGCGAGCGCGAGGGGCTGGTTGCCGAGCTTGTTGAGGGAGTAGGCCTTCCAGTAGAGGGCGGCGTCGACCTTCTTTTGCCTGGCATTGATGACCTGGTCGAAGGAGGTGACGGCATCCTTCCAGCGATGGTCGTTCATGGCCCTGGTGCCGGAGATGTAGGCGGCGGGATCGTCGGAGGAGATGATGGGTTGGGCGGCGTGGACGATGGGGGTGGATGCGAGGAGGAGTGCGGCGGTTAGGAAGATGGTTTGCATGGTGGGGGTCCTTGTTGCGTTTCGTGTGTGGGAGAGAGATGTGACTGGGAGGAAGACATATCCCAGGGGCTAAAGCCCAGTTCCGTGGCGGTTTGTGAGACCCAGGGCTGAAGCCTTGGGGTACCTAGAAGCGAGGGCGAGAACAAGCAACGGCAAAAGAAGAAGCAGATTCCCTTCGGGAATGACAACCAAAAGGGCAACGGCAAGGGCAAGGGCGAAAGATTTTGTTTATTTTTCTTTATTGCCTCTGATCGTTCTGGCGAAGGATACGAATGTCGAGGAGGAGGCCGTCCGTATTCATGCTGATGCGGACGTGCCATCCGTCGTCGGGCTTGTTGACGGGTTCGTGGTCGATGGTGGTGAGGACGCGGCCGAGATCTTCGAGGACCGCGGCCTGGGCGAGGTCGCCGTTGTGGTGGGCGGTGGAGACGTAGACCGCATTCTTGACGAGGAGGTTGTGGGCCTCGGTGCGGGTGGTGGGATCGAGGGCGCCTTGTGCGTGATTGACCTCGGTAAGGAGGCGCTCGGCGGAGTCGAGGTGGTTGGCGATGGAAGGATCTTTGGGCGAGTTGGTGAGTGGGCCGGGATGGTTGAAGGCGTAGTCGTTCTTGGGCCTGGTGTGAGGGTGCAGGGTGAAGACAGCGACGGTGAGCAGGGCGGCGGCGGCAAGGCCTGCGAGGCTCCAGTTCAGGCGTGGGAGCTGATACCACTTGCGCTGGACAGGGACCGGGGTGAGGGTGGGAAGGTTGATGCGCAGGCGCTGCCAGGCGTGATCGAGGTTGGCCTGGGGGACTGCGTCGGCGGAGAAGACGCGTAGGGTCTCGGCGATGGACTCGGAGAGGCTGGCGCAGGCGCTGCACTGCTCGACGTGGGCGCGGACTGGGGCTTCGTCGGCGAGCTCATGCAGGTGGAAGGCGATGAGGTCTTCTTCGCAGGGGTGGAGCGGCGTGTTGTGATTGAAGTTGGTCATCGTGACATCACCATGGGAGAGAGCGAACGGCGGAGTTTGCCTACAGCGCGGAAGATGGCTTGTTTGGCGGAGTTCGCGGGGATGTTGAGGGCGGTTGCGATCTCGGCGATGGGGAGCTCCTCCATGTGGCGGAGGGTGAAGGCGGTGCGCTCCATGGGGGTGAGGGAGGCCATGGCGGCCTGACGGATGGTGGTGGCCTCGGTGTCGAGGAGGGAGTGTTCGGGCGATTTGCGGGTGTCTGGGATTTGCATGGTGTTCAGGGTGGGGGTTGCGTCGTCGCCGATTTGTACGGCGTGGTGCACCTTGTCGCGGGTGCGGCGCTCGACGAGATTGATGGAGAGATTCATGGCGATGCGATTGATCCAGGTGGAGAAGGTTGCGTCGTGACGGAAGGTGGAAAGGCTTTTGTAGGCGCGCAGGAACGCTTCCTGCGCAACGTCTTCGGCGTCGGCCGTATCGCCGATGATGCGGTAGGCGATGCGGAAAACAAACTGGAAGTGGCGGTCCATCAGCACCTTGTAGGCGTCGGGGTCTCCGGCGAGCACTTGCTGGATTGCTTGATGGTCTGTCGTTTCCATTCGCACGATTAGACAGGAGGATGCGGGGGCGGTTAGGTTCGGGGCGAAATTATTTTTCAGTGTGGGTAAAGATAGCGCGGGGGGAGGGAATGTCCATCCGACCCTGGCCCTGTGTCAGTGAGAGAATTCGCGGTGAGCGTGTTTGAGCAGCGAGCGATTGGTGTAGACCTGGGTGAATCCGAGAGCCATGCATACGAGGAGGAGGGCGAACTCGAAGGGAGTCCGTCCTTTGGCGTCGCGGACATTCCACCAATCGGTCAGCCGCGGATGGACTGCCGATGCCGCCGTCTCCACGACCATGAGCGCGAGGAGGAAAGCGAAGTGGCGGAGGAGGAGGCGCGGAAGTTGCGGGCGCACCGCCGGGCAGGTTAAGAGGTAGCGGGGATTCTCTCGCGATGCGGAGAAAGTGAGCCATGTGACGGCGAGCGTGTAGGTGATGACCGAGGCTTGCTGGAGCGGCCAGGGGCCTTGCATGGTGAGGAAGAGAGGGATGCTCCCGATAGTGGCAGACAGGAACAATGTCGTCAGCAGAAGAAAACGGCCGAGGGAGGAGGGAGCGCTACGGCAGGGGTCAGAGTAGGGCCAGGATTGCATGTCGCGCGATTGAGGAACGAAGGAGAGGACGTGATCGACCGGGATTGCGTAATTCTGCTCGCCGTCGCTGGGGTGGACGCGATTGGAGGCGATCACGTTAACGATGAGTTCGTCGCGGTCCTCATCATATGCAGTGATCTCGGCGGTGATGCGTCGGCTTCGTTCAAGATGGAAGACGCCGATCTGACCGATGCCGGTTTCGTCCATCCAGTCTGGGAATTCTTCTTGTCGCATGTTGGCGATCAGCATAGCAGGGTCGTGTAGTCTGTCCCTTTGATTGGGAGAGTGCGATGGGTTTGGATTCGGGGCGGCTGGTTCGGGATTTGAAGGAGCTACGGGCGCTGACGGGGGATGAGCACGGGGCGCAGCGGGTGGCATGGACGCCCACTTGGCTGAAGGCGAGGGAGTGGTTTCAGGCCAAGGCGACGGCGCTGGGGATGGAGCACCATCTGGATGCGGCGGGGAACTCGTGGTCCACGTTGCGGGGGGAGTCGGAGCGGGTCTTGATTCTGGGCGGGCATCTGGATTCGGTGCCGAATGGTGGGTGGCTGGATGGATGTCTAGGGGTGTTGGGGGCGTTCGAGGTAGCTCGGGGGTTGAGCGAGGACTATGGTGGGCGGCCTCCGCTGACGATTCGGGTGGTGGACTGGGCGGATGAGGAAGGGGCTCGGTTTGGGCGGAGTCTGTTTGGGTCTTCGGCGTTTGCGGGCACGGCTTCGGTTGCGGCGGACCGGATGCGGACGGATAAGGATGGGGTGACGCTGGAGGCTGCGCTGGCTGGTTGTGGGATCGATGTGGAGCGGGTTGGGGATGCGGTGTCGGAGCAGGCCGATGCGGCGGCTTATCTGGAGTTACATATTGAGCAGGGGCCTGTGCTGGAGGGGATGGGGCTTCCGCTGGGCGCGGTGACGGGGACCAAGGGCGTGGAGCGGCATGCGATTACGTTCCATGGGCAGGAGGCGCATTCGGGATCGACGCCTATGGGTGTAAGGAGGGATGCTCTGGCTGCCGCGGCGAAGCTTGCGCTGGAGATACGGCCGATCGCGAAGAAGCATGCGGATGCGGTGGCTACGATGGGGAGCGTAAAGACGTTTCCGGGGATTGTGACGGCGGTGGTGGGGCGGTGCGAGGCTACGCTGGATATGCGGGATCTGGATGCCGGTGTGCTGGCGGAGATGTTCGCGGAGGCCAAGGCTGCGAGCGAGCGGTTTGCGGCAGAGGAGCGATGCAGCGTCGCGTGGTCGCGGATATGGAGCATTGAGCCGATTCCGTTCGATGAGCGGTTGATCGGGTTTTGCGATGAGGCGATTTGTGAGGTCGCGGGAGTGTCGCACAGGCTGCCCTCGGGGCCTTTGCATGATGCGGCGGAGGTGGCTCGGGCGGGGATTCCGACGGTGATGATGTTTACGCAGTCGCTGGCGGGGCTGAGCCATAATCAGGCCGAGGATACGAAGGTGGAGCACCTGGAGATGGCGGCTCGGGCGTTCGATGCGTTGGCGCGGAAGACGATGGGGTGGTTGGCGTCGTAGCGTGGATGGTGCATAATCAGTTCTTCTCGCGAACGCAAATGATGGCGCATATGGAGGCTGACCGCACCGGATGAGTGAGACGATACCCTTTTCGCAACGGATAGAGGCTGTGCCTGAGATTGTGACACGGTTCGGGGATCTGCATCCGCCGTTCGACCGGCAGGGTGCGGTGACGGAGTCGAACCGATGTTTGTTCTGCTTCGATGCGCCGTGTGCGGGGGCTTGTCCGACGCATATCGATGTGCCGCGTTTCATCAAGAAGATTGCGAGCGGGAACCTGGCAGGTTCGGCAAAGACGATTCTCGAGGCGAACATCCTAGGGGCGAGTTGTTCGCGAGCGTGTCCGGTCAAGGTGTTGTGCGAAGGGGCTTGTGTGCTGCACCGGTATAACAAGCAGCCGATTGAGATTGGGCGGCTGCAGCGGTATGCGATGGATGCGTTCCATGCGAGTGGTGCTGCGCTGCCGTTTGAGGCCGGGGTGGATACGGGGCGGAAGGTGGCGTTGATTGGGGCGGGGCCGGCTTCGCTGGCGTGTGCCGCAGAGCTTCGCCGTAAGGGGATTGCGGCGACGATCTATGATGCGCGGCCTTTGCCGGGTGGGCTGAATACGTATGGCATTGCGGAGTACAAGCTGCCGCTGATCGAGAGCCTGCGGGAGATCGATATGCTGGCTCAGTTGGGCGTGGAGTTTCGCTTTGAGACGGTAGTTGATGCGGCGATGTTGGCTTCGCTTGAGGCTGAATGCGACGCGGTGTTTCTGGGGATCGGGCTGGGGACGATTCATCGGCTTGGGTTGGCGGGCGAAGAGATGCAGGGCATGACGAATGCGCTGGATTTCATCGCGGGGTATAAGGCCGGTGAGATCACTACGGCGCCTACGCGTGTAGCTGTTGTGGGCGCGGGGAATACGGCGATCGATGCGGCGATTGCCGCGGTGCGGCTGGGTGCCGGTGAGGTACATATGGTCTATCGTCGTGGACCGGAGCAGATGTCGGCATTTCAGTTCGAGTATGAGCATGCACGGGCTGAGGGTGTGAAGTTTCTGTGGCATGTGCAGCCGGTTGGGCTTGAGGGCGCGGGTGCGCTGGAGGCTTTGAAGCTGGCTCGGCTGGAGGCCGCGGAGGATGGCTCGATTGTGCCTGTGGCTGGGTCGGAGTTCTTACTCGGGGTGGATATGGTGGTGATGGCGATTGGGCAGGGGACGCACTCTGTTTTCGCCAGCGAAAAGGTGACGATGGAGCGTGGGCGGGTGGTGATCGATCGGGCTTCGGGACAGACTTCGAACGCGAAGTACTTTGCGGGCGGCGACTGCACGAATGGCGGGCGTGAGGTGGTTGATGCAGTGGCTGATGGGAAACGGGCTGGTGTTGGGATAGTGGCCTGGCTGGAGGGACAGCATGGCTAAGGCTACGCTTGCGAGTACGTTTTGCGGGATACCGATGTTGAACCCGTTCTGGCTGGCCTCGGCTCCGCCGGCGAACTGCGGCGAGCAGGTGATGCGGGCGTTCGATGCGGGCTGGGGTGGAGCGGTTTGGAAGACGATTGGCGAGCCGGTGACGAATGTGAGCTCGCGGTACTCGTCGATCGATTGGGCCGGGCAGAAGATGATGGGGTTCAACAATATTGAGCTGATCTCCGACAGGCCGATCGAGATGAACCTGAAAGAGATTGCGGAGGCGAAGAAGCGGTATCCGAAGCATGTGATTATTGCCTCGCTGATGGTGGAGAGTAAGCGCGAGAGCTGGCATGAGATTGTGGCGCGGGCGGAGGATGCGGGGGCGGATGGGCTCGAGTTGAACTTTGGTTGTCCGCATGGAATGAGCGAGCGCGGGATGGGCTCGGCCGTGGGGCAGGTGCCGGAGTACTGCGAACAGATTACGGGGTGGGTGAAGGAGAAGGCGCGGACTCCGGTGATTGTGAAGTTGACGCCGAATATTTCGGATATACGGATGCCGGCGCGTGCGGCGAAGAGGGCGGGCGCGGATGCGCTGAGTGCGATCAATACCATCAACTCGATTACGGGGATCGATCTGGATACGCTGACGCCGAATCCGAATGTGGATGGGCGGAGTTCGCATGGTGGGTACTGCGGGCCCGCGGTGAAGCCGATCGCGTTGAACATGGTGCAGCAGGTGATGAGCGATCCGTTGGCTGCGCTGCCGATGTCGGGGATTGGTGGTGTGGCGTCGTGGCGGGATGCGGCGGAGTTTATTCTGCTGGGCTCGAGCAGCGTGCAGGTGTGTACGGCGGTGATGCATTACGGGTATCGCATCGTCGAGGACATGTGCGATGGGCTGCTGGAGTGGATGGATACGAAGGGATATCGGACGATCGATGACTTTCGTGGGTTGTCGCTGCCGCAGGTGCGGGAGTGGAAGAACCTGAATTTGAACTATCGAGTGGTTGCGGAGATTCATGCGGACAAGTGCATTGGCTGCCAGCTTTGCTATACGGCTTGCTGGGATGGGGCGCATCAGTGCATTCATCTGGATCGGGCTGAGGGTGGGATGGAGGAGGCGGTTTTGGGGACCGATCCTCGGTATGTGATGCATGAGCCGAATCCGCATGGAAAGGCTACACCGGCGATGGTCGCGGCGCAGAGTGCGACGGTGATCTCGACGACGCCGATTCCCAAGCTGGATGCGGGTGGGGCGGGGTCGCATGCGAGCTTGACGCCGCTGCACCGGATTCCGCGGGTGGATGTGGATGAGTGTGTGGGGTGTAACCTTTGTTCGCTGGTTTGTCCGGTGGATGGATGCATCACGATGGAGCGGGTTGAGAATGGGTTGGCGGCGGAGAGCTGGGCTGAGCGGACGGT
The DNA here is from genome assembly GCF_900114625.1 of Granulicella pectinivorans. Classification (NCBI taxonomy): domain Bacteria; kingdom Pseudomonadati; phylum Acidobacteriota; class Terriglobia; order Terriglobales; family Acidobacteriaceae; genus Granulicella; species Granulicella pectinivorans. The sequence goes on along the minus strand of NZ_FOZL01000001.1, from coordinate 3,948,225 downwards.
CTCAAATTTGTAATCATGGGAGTTACGTATGGGGATCTTGATTCAGGGCGGGACGGTGGTGAGTTCGGAGCGGAGCTATAAGGCCGATGTGTTGATTGAAGGCGAGTCGATCCTTGCGGTGGGGGAGTGGCTCGATCCGGGTGGGCATACGGTTGTCGATGCGGATGGGCTGCTGGTGATGCCTGGAGGCATCGATGTGCATACGCATCTGGATATGCCGTTCGGGGGGACTGTGTCGGCGGATGACTATACAACGGGGACGATTGCGGCGGCGGTGGGTGGGACGACGACGGTGATCGACTTTGCGCTGCAGGCCAAGGGCGGCACGATGCGTGAGGCGTTCGATGTCTGGATGGCCAAGGGTGTGGGCAAGGCTTGTGTCGATTGGTCGCTGCATATGGCGGTGACGGATCTCGGGGCGGATGAGGCTGCGGGGTTGGCGGAGATGGAGGCGATGGTTGCGGAGGGGATCGCTTCGTTCAAGCTGTTCATGGCGTATCCGAATGTGCTGATGATCGACGATGGGCTGATGTTCAAGGTGATGCAGAAGGCGGCTGCCTTGAAGGCGCTTTGTTGTATCCATGCGGAGAATGGGAGCGCGATCGATGTTGTGGTGGCGCAGATGATCGCGGAGGGGAAGACGGAGCCGCACTATCATGCGTTGAGCCGATCGACGAAGGCTGAGGCAGAGGCGACGCATCGTTCGATTGCGCTGGCGGAGATGGCGGGGGCTTCGGTTTATATCGTGCATCTTTCGAATGAGGACGCGCTGCGGGAGTTGCGGCATGCTCAGAACCGCGGGCTGAAGGCGCTGGCGGAGACGTGCACGCAGTATCTGGTGCTGTCGCTGGAGGAGCAGATGCCGGGCAAGAGCTGGGAGGAGGCGAAGTATGTGTTTACTCCACCGCTGCGGGAGAAGTGGAACCAGGAGGCGCTTTGGGGGGCGCTGGAGGATGGGGCTCTGTCGGTCGTTTCCACGGATCATTGTCCGTTCCGGTTTGCGGATCAGAAGGAGCTTGGGCGGGGTGATTTCCGGAAGATTCCCAATGGTGGGCCGGGGATTGAGAATAGGTTACAAATTTTGTGGCATTTTGGGGTGAACTCCGGACGGCTGACGCGGGAGCGGTTTGTGGAGTTGAGTGCTACGGCGCCGGCTCGGATCTTCGGGATGGAGAAGAAGGGCGCGATCGCGGAGGGGATGGATGCGGATGTGCTGCTTTGGGATCCGCATGCGGACTATACGATCAGCGCGGCCACGCAGAAGATGGCTACGGATTACTCGATGTTTGAAGGGTGGAAGGTGAAGGGGAATGCGAGGCATGTGTTCTCGCGTGGGGAGATGGTGGTGAAGGATGGGGAGTGGGTTGGGGCGGTTGGGCGTGGGCGGTTTGTGAAGCGGGTGGCGAATGCCGGAGGTTTTGCCTGATGGTTCTTAATCCGGATGCGCGGTTGTACAACGAGGACCTTGCTCCTACGTCGCCGGCGCAGAGGACGTGGGGAACGTACAACTACATTGCGCTTTGGTTCTCGATGTCGATGGAGGTGACGACGTATATGCTGGCGTCGTCACTGATTGCAGGTGGCATGAACTGGAAGCAGGCGGTGTGTACGATCCTGCTCGGGAATCTGATTGTGCTGATTCCGATGATTCTGAATGCGCATGCGGGCGCGAAGTATGGGATTCCGTTTCCGGTGTTTGTACGGGCGAGTTTTGGGACGCGCGGTGCGAATATTCCGGCGATTCTGCGGGCGATTGTGGCGTGTGGGTGGTTCGGGATTCAGTCTTGGATTGGGGGCACTGCCATTGCTCAGATGGTGAATGTGCTTTGGCCTTCGACGGTTGCGATGCCCGCGGTGACGTGGGTTTGCTTTCTTGGGTTCTGGATGTTGAACATGTTTGTAGTTTGGAAGGGTGTTGAGTCGATCCGATTTTTGCAGAGCTTTTCGGCTCCGTTCATGCTGGTGATGTCGGCTCTGCTGCTGGGTTTCATGCTGCATAAGGCGGGTGGGTTCGGGCCTATGCTTGCGGCTCCCAGTCAGTTCACTTCTACGGGAGCTTTTCTCAAATACTTCTTTCCGGCGTTGACTGGGATGGTGGGGTATTGGGCGACGTTGTCGCTGAACATTCCGGACTTTACCCGGTATGCGAAGAACCAGGATTCGCAGATCCTGGGTCAGGCGTTTGGGCTGCCGGTGGTGATGACGATGTACTCGTTTCTGGGGATCGCCTGTACTTCGGCTTCTACGGTGGTGTTTGGCGAGCCGATCTGGTCGCCGGTGGTTTTGCTGGGGCGGTTTCATCAGCCTCTGCTGGCTTTCCTGGGGTTGATTGCGCTGCTGGTTGCTACGTTGAATGTGAACATCGGGGCTAATGTGGTGGGGCCTTCGAATGACTTTGCGAACCTGGCTCCGAAGTGGATCAGCTTTCGGATGGGCGGGTTGATTACGGGCGTGCTGGGGTTGGCGATTATGCCGTGGCGGTTGATGTCGAGCTCGCATAATTACCTGGGATGGCTGGTGGACTACTCGGCGGTGCTGGGGCCTGTGGCTGGGATTATGGTGGCGGACTACTTCTTCTTCAGGCGTCGCAGGCTGGATGTGAATGCGCTGTATCAGTGGCGTGGGGCTTATGAGTATCGCAATGGATTGAATGGCGAGGCGCTGATCGCGCTTTTGCTGGGGATTGTGCTGGCTTTGATCGGGCGGTTTGTTCCTTCGCTGGAGTGGCTGTTCAAGCTGGCCTGGTTTGTTGGTTTCTTTGCGGCCGGTGTGGTGTATCTGGCCTTGATGACGATGCGGTATGGACAGCCGGCTCCGGTGCCGGCCGATGAGAGGGAATTGGTATGAGCACACTGAGTTCGCAGGAGATTGTAGAGCTGACGAGGAAGTATAACTACGGCACGTGGCGTTTTCAGAAGGGCTGGACGCCGATGCATATTGCGGATGCGGAGGGTTGTTATCTCATTACGGGGGATGGGCGGCGGCTGCTGGATTTTTCGTCGCAGTTGATGTGCTCGAACCTGGGACATAAGAATCAGGCGGTGATCGACTCGATTGCGAAGCAGGCGCAGGATCTGGCGTATGCGATGCCCGGGTATGCGACGGAGGCGCGGGCGGAGTTGTCGAAGCTGCTGGTGGAGGTGTTGCCGGCGGGGTTGAACAAGTTCTTCTTTACGACGAGCGGGACGGAGGCCAATGAGGCTGCGTTCAAGATTGCGCGGATGTATACGGGGAAGACGAAGATCATTGCGCGGTACCGGTCGTACCATGGCTCGACGAGTGGATCGATTGCGGCGACGGGCGATCCTCGGCGGTGGGCGATGGAGCCGGCGGGCAAGGGGCAGGGCGTGATCTTTGGGCCGGAGGTGCATTGCTACAAGTGCCCGATCAAACATACGTATCCATCGTGTGGGATTGCGTGTGCGGATTATCTGGAGCACATGATTCGCAATGAGAGCGATGTCGCTGCGGTGCTGGTGGAGCCGATCGTGGGGACGAATGGGGTGATCGTTCCGCCGGATGGGTACATGCCGAAGCTCAGGAAGATCTGCGATGCGTATGGGGTGCTGCTGATTGCGGATGAGGTGATGAGTGGATGGGGCAGGAGCGGGGAGTGGTTTGCGATGAACCACTGGGGGGTTGTGCCGGATATTTTGGTGACGGCGAAGGGGATTACTTCGGCTTATGTGCCACTGGGTTTGTGTGCGACGAGCGAGAAGATTGCAGCTTACTTTGAGGATCACTACTTTGCGCATGGGCATACGTATGAGGCGCATCCGATGACGCTGGCTCCGGCGGTGGCTACGATTCATGAGATGGAGCGGTTGGGGCTTGTGGAGCGGGCGCGTTCGCTTGGCGGGTATATGGAAGGGAAGTTGCGGGAGTTGATGGAGAGGCATGTTTGTGTGGGGGACGTGCGAGGAAAGGGGCTGTTCTGGGCGGTGGATCTGGTGAAGAACAAGACGACCAAGGAACCGTTCAATACTTACTCGGATAAGGTGGCTGGGAAGGTGCTGGTGGTGGACCAGATTGCGGGGAAGGTGCTTGGGGAGGGCGTTACGATTCAGGCCTGGGTCTCGCATTTTGTGGTGGCTCCGCCGTTGATTGTGACGAAGGAGGAGATCGATCGAGGGGTGGCGGCGCTGGATCTGCATCTTTCGATTGCGGATGGGTTGGTGGAGGCTTAGAGGCTTTCCGGATGTTCTTAGACGACAAGCCCACATCTCAGAAGCGAGATGTGGGGCACCCGGGTTCCCTGGCTGGTTGAGGAGGGCGGTCTCCCTTCGCTCGATATCCCCCCTTAGTCTTAGAGGGCGGGTGTGCCTGCTATTACTTGCTCGTAGAAGTCCTCGTAGCGGGTGATGATGTTTTGGGCGCAGAAGTGATTTTGAGCGGTTTGGCGGGCTGCTTGTGCCATGTGTCCGAGGCGAGTGGGGTTGCTTAGGAGGTCGATGGCGGCTTTGGCCATGGATTCGATATCGCCTATGGGGAAGAGGAGGCCGTTGACGTTGTGCTCGATCAGTTCGGGGACGCCGCCTACCTGGGTGGCGATGGCGGGGACTCGGCAGGCCATGGCTTCGAGGGCGGCCAGGCCGAAGGACTCCATCTCGGAGGGCATGAGCATGAGATCGGCTAATGGGAGGAGTTCGTAGACGTTGTCCTGTTTGCCCAGGAAGTGGATGCGGTTCTGAATGCCGTGTTTACGGGCGAGATATTCGGCTACGGAGCGGTCGGGGCCGTCTCCGATGAGCATGAGGCGGGCCGGCATCGCTTGCGCTACGCGGGCAAAGACTTCGACTACGTCGGCGACGCGCTTGACGGGGCGGAAGTTCGAGAGGTGGACGAGGAGTCTCTCGTTTTCGTTCGCGTACTTCGGACGCATGCGGGCTACTTTTTCTTCGTCGCGCTTGTAGATGTCGCAGTCGACGAAGTTGCGGATGACCTCGATGGGGCGGATGATCCGGAAGGCTTCGTGGGTGCGCTCGGCGAGGTAGGCGGAGATGCTGGTGACGCCGTCGGACTGCTCGATGCCGAACTTGGTGATGGGGAGGTAGGAGGGGTCGAGGCCGACGAGGGTAATGTCGGTGCCGTGTAGGGTGGTGATGAAGGGGAGGTGGATGCCTCTTGTGGCCAGCATTTGTTTTGCCAGCAGGGCCGAGACGCTGTGGGGGATGGCGTAGTGGACGTGGAGGAGGTCGAGCGAATAGAACTCAGCGACCTCGGCCATGCGGGTGGCGAGGGCGAGGTCGTAGGGCGGGTGCTCGAAGAGGGGGTAGTGATAGACGGCTACTTCGTGGAAGTGGATGTTCTTTTCACGGCCGTTGAGACGGAAGGGTGGAGCGGAGGTGATGAAGTGGACTTCGTGGCCGCGGGCTGCGAGTTCGATGCCGAGCTCGGTGGCGACGACGCCGGATCCGCCGTAGGTGGGGTAGCAGGTGATTCCGATGCGGCGGCGGGGGCGGGTTTCGCTCATTACAGGACCTTTTCGTAGCCGGTCTGGGGGAAGAACTGACCGATCTCGCGTAGGACGTTGAAGGGTCCCACGCTTCCGTAGTGGATGAACTCGGGGGAGTGCGGATGCATCCGGAGGGCGGGGACCTGGTGCATGAGGGCTTCGCGTTCGACGTCGCGGTGGTGGCGGAGGCGGGTGGTGACGGCGTCCAAAGCTGCGTCGTTATAGCCGGGATGGACGACGAGCTCCCAGGTCCCGTGGTCTGGGATGCTGGTGAGGGTCTGGGCCAAGGTGTGGATCGTAAGGTCTCCGGTGGCGGAGATGGAGATGGTTCCGTCGGTGGTGCCGACCTCCTGTTGGGTGCGGCGCATCTCGTCGAGGAAGCGGGGGCCGAAGTAATGGCAAAGGGCCTTGAGGACCAGGCGGCGGGCGCGCGTGCCCTGGTTCAGGGCTAAGGACCAGCCGGGTTCAAATGGATTGCGAATGGCTCCGATGCCGCAGCGCTCGGCGATGTGGAGCAGGGGACGGGATACGGCGGGGAAGATGTGGGCGTGCTTGTGGGTGTCGAGGTGCGTGATGTCGATGCCGGCGCGTTGGAGCTTCTGGATCTGGGCGGATGCTTCGCGGAGGATGTCGTTTTCGCGCACGGTGCCGCGAAGGACGGCCTGGGCGAAGTCCATGAGGGAGGGACGGAAGGTCTTGCCGTCGGCTCCGAGGAGGGTGGGGATGTCGTAGGGGTGTGAGACGGGGACGCCGTCGGTGAGGACGATGTGGCAGCCTACGCCGAGGGTGGGGTTTGCGAGGGCGATCTGGACGGCTTCTTCGAAGGCCGGACCGGTGGCCATGAGCGTGGTGGAGGTGATGGCCCCGGCGTGGTGGAGCTCGCAGACGGCACGGTTGATGCCGGGGGTGAGGCCGAAGTCGTCTGCGTTGATGATGAGGCGGGCGGGCATGGGGAGTTTGGTTGTCCTGGCAGACGTTGTTTTGGCTGGGACAGGAAGGCATACCCCAGGGGCTAAAGCCCCCGCCTTTGCGGTGGCCTGTGAGACCCAAGGTTAAAGCCTTGGGGTTCCTAGAAGCAAAAAGCACCAGATCCATAGAAGCTAACGCTTTGGGGTACCTGGACGCTCAGCCCTGGAGTACCTGGAAGCAAAAGCGATGTCGGCTATGGGTAAGGTATCACCGGGGCAGATGTAGGTTGTCTGGATGGGTCTGGGTTGGCAGGGATGGGAATCGTGAGTACACTTCTTCCGAGCCGTAAATCCTTTTGGGAAACGTTTCGTTCCGCTTCCAAATGGATCGAGCCTGCGACAGGAAAGCGATGGAGACGACGTGAGACAGCCAGGGAAATTTCTGCTTTTAGCGGTGGGTTTGGTTGGGATGACGGGTGGTACGGCGTGGGGCCAGGGTGCGGCCTCGGTGGCTCCGGCGCCGCATATGAAGCCGACGCATCTGAAGCATGTGCTGGTGATCGGGCAGACGAAAGGGTTTGAGCACGATTCGGTTTCGCCGGCGATGGCGGCGGTGTACCGGATGGGCGAGGAGAGCGGTCTCTGGGATACGGAGATGCGTACCGATACAGAGCTGCTGACCAAGAAGGACCTGGGACGGAATGCGAAGACGCTGAACTACTTCGACGCGATCGTGTTTGCGAGTACGACGGGGGAGCTGGAGCTGGACGACAGCCAGAAGGCTGATTTTCTCTCGTTCGTCCATGACGACGGCAAGGGCTTTGTGGGGATTCATGCGGCGCTCGATACGAATTACAAGTGGCCGGAGTATGGCGAGATGATTGGGGGGTATTTCGACCAGCATCCTTGGATGACGTTCAATGCGCCGATCCGGCTGGAGGATCCTTCGTTTCCTGCTGTACGGCACTTTCCGGCGGCGTTTACGAAGTACGACGAGATCTATCAGCCGATGACGTGGTCGCGGGACAAGGTGCATGTGCTGCTGAGCCTGGATGCTTCGAAGCTGGACTTCTTCGATCATGCGAAGGATGCGGCTCCGGGTGCGTTGAATCCGCGGGTGCATCGCAAGGACAAGGACTGGGCTGTGGCATGGTCGAAGATGTATGGGAAGGGCCGGGTTTACTACTCGACGCTGGGACATACGGAAGAGGCGTGGCATGATCCGGATGTGACGAAGATGTACTTTGAGGCGATCAAGTGGGTGCTGGGCATGACGGAGGGAAGCACGGCTTCGCATCCGCCTCTGCCGGCTTCGAAGTAGGCTCGTTGAGGGTGGGCTTTCCCGGTGAGGGATGGCGGGCTGAAACGGAATACTGGGATTCTTCGCTGCGCTCAAGAAGTGAACAAAATTTCGGAGTGACAACTAAATAGGGAATGAGATAGGTTCGACGGATGAAAAAGATTGGGATGGGGCTGATCGGGCCTGGGTTTGTGGCGATGCACCATATCGATGCGGTGCGGCGTCTTGGGGATGTGGATGTGGTCGCGATTGCGGGGTCGTCGGCGGAGTCGTCGGCGCGCAAGGCGAAGGAGTACAAGGTCGATCGGTCGTATGGGGACTATCGCGCGCTGATTGCGGACCCGGATATCCAGGTGATTCACAATACGACGCCGAACCATCTGCATTTGCCGGTTTCGCTTGCGGTGCTGGAGGCGGGAAAGCATCTGATTTCGGATAAGCCGCTGGCGCTGAACTCGAAGGAAGGCAAGACGCTGCGGGATGCGGCCCTGGCTGCGGGCGTGGCGCATGTGGTGACGTTCAACTATCGCGGGAACCCGCTGGTGCAGCAGGCTCGCGGGATGGTGGCCCGGGGCGAGGCCGGGAACGTCAATTTTGTGCGTGGGTATTATCTGCAGGACTGGATGACGGACCCGAATGTGTATTCGTGGCGGTCGGATCCGGCGAAGGGTGGGGTGAGTTCGGCGCTGGGGGATATCGGGTCGCACTGGTGCGATCTGGCGGAGCATGTTTCGGGACTGAAGATTGTGCAGGTGCTGGCGGATTTGAGCACGGTGATCAAGACGCGGTATTCGGCGGGGGCTTCCGCGGAGGCGTTTTCCACGACGGCTGCGGGCGAACGGACTCCGGTGCAGGTGACGGCGGAGGATCTGGCGAGCGTGCTGGTGCGGTTCGACAATGGGTCGAAGGGCACGTTTTCGGTGGCACAGGTGATGCCTGGGCATAAGAACGATGTGGAGCTGGAAGTGAGTGGGCTGGGCTTCTCGCTGAAGTGGCGGCAGGAGGAGCAGAATGAACTCTGGATCGGTCATCACGACCGTCCGAACCAGGTGATGATGAAGGACCCGGGACTGGTTTCTCCGGATGCGAGGAGGTATGTGCATCTGCCGGGCGGGCACCAGGAGAGCTGGGCGGACGCGTTCAAGAACCTGATGATGGATGCGTATGCGTGGATTGCAGAAGGAGGCAGGCCGGAGGACAAGCCGGCGATGCTGCCTACGTTTGAGGACGGGTATCGATCGACGTGTCTGGTCGAGGCGATGCTGGAGAGCGCCGCGAAGGGCGGGGTGTGGCAGGACGTGGCCTACGTGGCCGGGGGGATGCGCTAATGAAGCTTGGAGTATTTACGCCGTTGTTGTCGCAGATGCCGTTTGCGGATGTGCTGGCGAAGCTGAAGGGGATGGGCATCTCGACGGTGGAGCTGGGCACGGGGAATTATCCGGGTGGGGCGCATTGCAATCTTTCGATGCTCGAAAATAAGGCCGAGCTGAAGGTGTTCAAGGACACGATCGACGAGTACGGCTTTACGATCAGCGCGTTGAGCTGCCATGGGAATCCGCTGCACCCGAATCCCGAGATTGGGGATGCGATGTCGGAGGTGAACCGGAAGACGATTCTGCTGGCGGCGGAGCTTGGGGTTTCGACGGTGGTGGATTTTTCGGGTTGTCCGGGGGATCAGGTTGGGGCGAAGGCTCCGAACTGGGTGACGTGTCCGTGGCCGCCGGAGTATCTGGATGTGTTGAAGTGGCAGTGGGATGAGGTGGTGACGCCGTACTGGGTGAAGCGGGGTGCGTTCGCGGCGGATCATGGAGTGAAGATCGCGATCGAGATGCATCCGGGGTTTGTGGCTTACAGTCCTGAGACGATGCTGAAGTTGAGGGCGATTGCGGGGCCGTCGATTGGGTGCAACTACGACCCGAGCCACATGTTCTGGCAGGGGATCGATCCGATCGGTGCGATCCGGGTTCTGGGCGATGCGATCTTCCATGTGCATGCGAAGGATACGCAGATGTATCCGTCGAACCTTGTGAAAACAGGCGTGTTGGATACGAAGTTGTACACGGAGGAGAGGGATCGCGGATGGATCTTCCGGACGTGCGGTTATGGGCATGGCGCGGAGTGGTGGAAGGAGTTTGTTTCCACGCTCAGAATGTTTGGCTATGATGGTGTTCTCTCGATTGAGCACGAAGATAGCCTGCTTTCGCCGGAAGAGGGATTGACGAAGGCCGCTGCGTTTTTGAACGAGATTGTGATCAAGCAGGATGCCGTTGCGGCGTGGTGGGTTTAGCGTTTGACTGGAGCGGGAAGAGTACGCACGGCTCGACGTGTGGATGGCAGGAATTGAGCGTTTGTTCTCTCCGGAAGGCAGTTGGTGCCGGTGAGATTTCGAGATGGGATGCAGGATTAGCCAGGCAGAAGCAGTGAGGAGAGAACATGTCAGCGGGATTTCAACCGGGGCCCGGAGATCGGGGCAAAGCATCGCACCCAGGATTTGCGGGGGTGAGCCACGGACGGAACAGAGCGACGATGCAGGTGTGTTCCGGCTTGCTGGCGCTTTTTGCCTCTTTTTCGGCCGTGTTTTTGTCGGGTTGCCGGAGTGACATGCAGGACCAGCCGAAGATGTATCCCCAGCGTGGTGCGGCGTTGTTCGCGGATGGACGTTCTGTGCGGCCGCAGGTGCCCGGAACGGTTGCGCGCTCGCAGGGGAAGGACGATTTGTACCAAACGACGGGAATGGTTGATGGCAAGGTTGGGGATGCGCTGCCTTTTCCCGTTTCGAGCGAGTTGCTGGCTCGCGGGCAGGAGCGGTTCAATATTTATTGCTCGCCATGCCACTCGCGGGTGGGCAACGGTAAGGGCGCTATCGTGGAACGTGGCTATTACCGGGCGGCTTCGTTTCACTCCGAGCGTCTACGGCAGGCTCCGCTGGGGTATTTCTTTCGGGTGATTAGCGAAGGATATGGGGCGATGCCTTCGTATTACTCGGAGATTGCGGCCCAGGATCGTTGGGCGATCGTGGCGTATATCCGCGCGCTGCAACTGAGCCAGAACGCGAAGACGTCGGATGTTCCGGCGGGACGCGCGGCAGAAAAGCTGGTGAGCCTGGAGTCGAAGGAAGGATTTACGGAAGAGTTTCTGTCTTCTTGGGGTGTCACGCGGAATGCGCGGACGGATGGCGCGGCGGTACAGGCTCCCGCTGTGGCTCCTCCGACCGTTGCGGTTGCTGCCGTGAAGACCGATCTGGCGGCGGGAAGCAAGCCAGCTTCGATTGCGGCTCATCCGGCGACGACGCCGACCGCGATTGCGGATGGAGCGAACGCACCAGCGAAGGCTGCAACGGTGGCAAAGGCTACACCGGTTGCTGCGGCTCCAAAGGGCGATGCGGCAGCCGGGGCGAAGCTGTATGCGGCGAATTGCTCGATGTGCCACCAGCCGAATCGAGCAGGGTTGCCCCCGGTTTTTCCATCGCTGCTGGGTATTGTTGGCAGGGTCGGCGAGGCGCATATCCGGGAGACGCTGATCTCGGGTAAGCCGGATGCGAAGCCACCGATGCCATCGTTCTCGAAGTTTTCTCCGGAAGAGGTCGACGATTTGCTTGAGTTTTTGCGCACGAAATAACGGATGTACTGACCACGGCTAGGCATTTGAAGGTGTGAGGATCAAACTGATGACACAGGGACGTATGTTGGTGTGGATGGCGTTGGCGATGGGCACGATCACGGTTGGCCGTGCGAAGGCGCAGGCTACGCCGGATGTCGGCGCGGCGTACTATGCGGCTCATTGCTCGATGTGCCATGGGCCGAACCGTCAGGGGAATCCTCCGACGTTTCCGTCGTTGGTCGGCGTTGGCAAGAGGATGACCGAGGCGCAGATCGTGGAGTTGCTGCATACCGGGAGGAAGGTGATGCCGGCCGTCCCGACGTTGCAGGGCGCCGAGCTGGCGGCCGTGATCCGGTTTCTGGAGACGGATCCGGTGATGCCCGCACAGGCTGCTGCCCCACCGCCCGTGGCCTCCGCTGCCGGGCCGGTTCACGCCGGGGATATTGCGGCGGGTTCCGCGTCGTTCCGTCAGAACTGTGCGTTCTGCCATGGACGGGATGCGATGGGTGGCGAGTCGGGACCGGATCTGACGCGTTCGAAGCTGGTGCTGTCGGATGTGTCGGGGAACAAGATTGGTGAGGTCATCCGGGCTGGACGTCAGAATACGGAGAAGAAGATGCCTGCGTTCAACTTCTCGGACCAGGAGATTCTGAACGTTTCGGCGTTCATTCACAGCCAGGTCGAGAAGGCTGCGGCGAGTGCGAAGAAGCCAGGCGGACGGAAGGGCGTCGATGTGGCGGACCTGCAGACGGGCAATGTGGAGGCAGGGAAGAGCTACTTCAATGGCGCAGGGACGTGCTCGTCGTGTCACTCGGCTACGGGGGACATGGCGCATGTGGCTTCGAAGTATGAGGGGCTGCAGCTCGAGATGCAGATGCTGTATCCGCGGAATGCGAAGTTCAAGGGCACGGTGACGCTGCCTACGGGCGAAAAGGTAACGGGAATCGTTGCGTATAAAGACGAGTTCGTTGTGGGCCTGAAGACCGAGGATGGGACGTACCGGTCCTGGTCGCTCGACAAAGTGAAGTATGTGGAAGATGCGCCGGTGAAGATGCATGCGGAACTTTTCCCGAAGTACACCGACAAGGACATTCACGACCTGATGGCTTACATCCAGACGTTGAAATAGAGGCGAACCATGAAGCTGCGCGATTTAGCTTTGGCATTTTTTTCGATGGCTGGAATGATCGGCGCCGGTGCTTCGGCGCAGAGTCCGGATATGGCCGGGTTGCTGCACCCGGGGACGGACTCGTGGCCGACGTATCACGGGGATTACAGCGGAAGGCGGCATAGCTCGCTGACGCAGATTACTCCCTCGAACGTGGGGAAGATGGGGCTGGCGTGGGCGTTCCAGACGGGGACGGGTATCCAGATCAAGTCTTCGCCGATTCTGGTGGATGGGATTTTGTACTTCACGCTGCCGGACAATGTGTGGGCGGTGGATGCGCGGTCGGGGCATATGCTTTGGCGGTACACGTATCCGCCGAACCCTGGGCTGCATATCGGCCACCGCGGTGTGGGGATCTACAAGGGCACGCTTTACTTCACGACGCCGGATTGCCATCTTGTCGCTCTGGATGCGAAGACCGGTACGGTGAAGTGGAATGTCACGATCGCCGACGTCAGCAAGGGGTACTGGATGTCGGTGTCTCCTCTGGTGGTGAGGGACCATGTGATTGTGGGGGTATCGGGAGACTTCGATAACCTGCAGGGCGTGCTGCAGTCGCGCGATGCGGAGACGGGTGAGAAGCAGTGGGAGTGGAATGCGTCGCCGCCGCCGAACACGCCGGGGATGACGACGGGTGGCGGGATGTGGATGACCGGAACGTACGATCCGGACCTGAACCTGATCTATTGGGGCACGGGGAATCCGACGCCGGTGCTGAACGGAAAGCCACGCCCCGGGGACAATCTGTATACATGCAGCATTGTTGCGTTGAATCCGGACACGGGCAAGCTGACGTGGGCGTTTCAGCCCTCGCCGCACGATACGCATGACTGGGATGCGGCGGAGACGCCGGTGCTGGTGGACGGGGACTTTCATGGCAAGCCGCACAAGATGCTGATGCAGAGCTCGCGCAACGGGTACTTCTTTGTACTGGACCGGACGAACGGCAAGAGTCTGCTGACGACTCCGTTTGGGCCGGTGAACTGGGCCAAGGGGATCGATGCGAAGGGACAGCCGATTCCGAATCCGGATAAGGAGCCAGCTCCGGATGGACGTCTGATTGCTCCGGATGAGGGGGGCATGACGAACTATCGTTCGCCGAGCTTCGACCCGAAGCTGGGATTGTTCCTGGTGAATGCGCATCCGAGCTACAGCCTTTATTTCGCGAAGCCGGCGGATGGCGCTTATGGCTGGGCAGGTGCGGACTATGGACTCTGGAGTGTGGGGTTGATCGAGGCGATCGACTACCAGACGGGGAAGATCAAGTGGTCGCATGAAGTGGGGCAGGGCGGCTCGGGTGCCGGGGTGCTGACGACGGACTCCGGGGTGCTGTTTACCGGCGATGGGAGCGGAAACATTATCGCTCTGGAGACGGCGACGGGGAAGACGCTTTGGCATGCGGGCACCGGGGTCGGCATGGCGACTTCGCCGATGACCTATGAGCTGGATGGGCGGCAGTATGTGCTGGAAGGAAGCGGCGGTGTGATGTTTGCGTGGGCTTTGCCACTGGATGTCGCCGCGGCGAAGTAACGAACGCGGCCCCGGGCCTGACGGCATGAAAGACGGATAAGTGCAAGCAAGAGCTTGGCTTATCCGTTTTTTGTGCGTTTGTGTGCATGCCTGTTCTTCCACAGGGCGCGTTTTTGCGGCATAGATATTCCGGTTGCGTTAAGGCGAAAATAAGGCGAAACTAAAACCTTGAAGAGCGCAGCCCACCTTCGTTTGCAGATTGAGACCAGCCTGATGACGCGCGCGCCCTCGGCTTTGTCACCGCGGGAGCGCTTTGCGCCGGAGCGGATGGCGTGCGGGGTAGAGGCGTGCGATGCGCTGTTGTCAGGTGGGTTGCCGGTGGGGGCGCTGACGGAGCTGGTGGGGCCGGAGTGCTCGGGACGGACGACGGTGGCGCTGTCGTATGTGGCGGCCAGTACAAGAGCGGACCGCGTGTGTGCGTGGATCGATGTGGCGGATTCCCTGGATCCTGAGACGGCGGTGGGGCATGGGGTGGATCTGGAGCGTTTGCTGTGGGTCCGATGCGGGGCGAGCAAGGAGGATGTGGCGGCTGTTCCGGTGGCTGCGGTTGGGATGAAGGTAGGGGCGGGGGAGCCTGTGGCGCGTGGTTTGCAGGGCGGCGGGAGCCCGCATCCGCGATCAGAGGGGCGGGGGATGCCGGAGGCGATCAGCGCCATGATGCAGGCGCATGGGGGCTTGTACGACAAGCATATTCGGAGGGAGAAGAGGTCGATTGGGACGCCGGGAGCACCGAATCGTCCTCTGACGTTCCGGGCGGTGGAGCGGGAGGAGCAGATTGCGTTTGACCGCCTGCCGGCTCGGCGTGGCGAGGAGCTTCTGGCTCCCCGGTGTGCGGAGCCTTTGCATGAGAGGCGCAGGGAGGTGAGTGCGCAGCAGTGGGATGCAGCGAGCAAGCCGCTGCGGGCTGCTCCGCGTGCGGCCCGGCAGTCGTGGGATGCTCTGGATCATGCGTTGAAGACGGCGGATCTGCTTTTGCAGGCGGGTGGGTTCAGTGTGGTGGTTTTCGACCTGGGAAGTATTCCGGCGGAGCGTGCGTGGCGGATTCCTTTGGCGACGTGGTTTCGCTTTCGAGGTGCGTGCGAGCGGACGCGAGTGAGTGTGTTGCTGCTGACGCAGCATCCTTGCGCACGCAGCAGTGCGGAGGCGGTGGTGCGTCTGCATCCGGGGGGCATGGTGGGCGAGAACAGCGTGATGCGTGGCATTGCCTATTCGGGAGAGGCGGAGAGGCAGCGGTTCAGGAGCCATGTGGTGCCGATGAGGAAGCCTCCGCAGATAGAACGGCCCGGGCACTGGGAAGGACGAGCGGCGTGGGCGGCAAAACGATGATGGAGTGGTACGTCTGCGTGCATGTGCCGGAGTTTGCGGCACAGGCTCTTTTGCGTCTGCGGGCGGAGGTGGGAAAAGGGCCTGCCGTGGTGCTGGAGGGGGATGCTCCGCTGGAGCAGGTGTGCAGCGGCAATGCGGCCGCGCTGCGCCTGGGAGTGGCGCATGGCATGACGCGTGCGGAGTTGGATAGTTTTACGGGGCTGTCGATTCTGAAGCGCTCCCTCGCGGAAGAGGGCAATGCTCGCCTGGCGCTGTTGGGTGCGGCGGGGATGTTTACGCCGCGCATCGAGGTGATGGAAGGCACGGATGCGGCCTGGGTGATGGTGCTGGATATGACGGGAAGTACACGCCTGTTCGGCAGTCCGGAGCAGCTTTCGATGCGCATTCAGCAGATGATGAGGACGTTGCGGTTTTCGGTGCGGATCGCGGCCAGCGGGAATCTGCGGACGGCGGTGTGTCTGGCTGCCTCGGCGGTGCGGCGGCCTGTGGTCGTTACGCGGGGCGCGGAGGCGCAGTGCCTGGCTCCGTTGCCGCTGGCTGTGCTTGGGTTGACTCCGCAGCAGACGGAGGCGTTTGCGTTATGGGGGCTGCATACGCTTGGTGAGCTGGCTGCGCTGCCGGAGGTCGACCTGATTGTACGGATGGGACAGCAGGGAAAGCGTCTGCGTCTGCTGGCCAGGGGGGAGCATCCGCATCTGATGGTTCCCGATGAGCCGGTGTTTTTGCTGCAGGAGTTGCTGGCGTTCGATGCTGCGGTGGAGATGCTGGACTCGCTGCTGTTTGTGCTGGGGCCGATGCTGGGACAGTTGATCCTGCGGGCGCAGAACCATTCGCTGGCGCTGGCGAGTGTGACCGTGAAGCTTGGGCTGGATGGCGGAGGGGAGCATACGAGAACGATCAAGCCGGCAGTGCCTCTGGTGGATCGTGCGATGATCCTGCGGCTTCTGCATCTCGATCTGCAGGCGCATCCTCCGTCTGCGGGTGCGGTGAGCCTGTCGGTGTCGGCTGAGCCGGGGGAACGGAGCAAGGTGCAGATGGGGTTGTTCTCTCCGCAACTGCCGGAGCCGACGCGTCTGGATGTGACGCTGGCTCGGATTGCCGCGCTGGTGGGGGAAGAGCATGTGGGGCGGGCGTGCCTTAGGGATACGCATCAGCCGGGAAGTTTTCGGATGGAGCGGTTTCTTGTGCCATCGTCGAGCAGTCGGAAGGAGGTGCTGGCGGGGGCTTCGGTTGCGTTGCGGCGGTATCGACCGCCTGTTGCGATTCATGTGCGGATGGATCAACGGAGGCTGAGCGGGTTCTCTCTGCATGGGACGCTGTATGCGATCGAGAAGGCGTATGGTCCATGGCGGAAGAGCGGGGATTGGTGGTCGGAACAGGTGTGGTCGAGCGAAGAGTGGGATGTTGAGGCAAAGGCGCAGGACAGTACGCTGCTTTGTTTGATCTCGCACGATCTGTTGCAGGAGCGATGGCACCTGGAAGCGCTGTATGACTGAGTACATCGAGCTGCATGCCTCGAGCGCGTTCAGCTTTCTGGAAGGAGCATCCCAGCCGGAGGCTTTGATTCAGGCTGCGGTGAAGATGCAGATGCCGGCGATGGCGCTGATGGATCGCAATGGATTTTATGGTGCTCCACGCTTCCATACCGAGGCGAAGGATAAGGGTATTCGCGCGCATATTGGGGTGGAGATCGCGGCTTCCGGTCTGGGGATGCGCTTACAGCCGCCTGCGTGGTTGCCGCACCAGTGCAAGCCGGAGCCCGTGCGTCTTCCTCTGCTTTGTACGTCTCGCGTGGGGTATCAGAATCTTTGCCAGATGATGACCCGGTTCAAGATGCGTGAGGCCACGAAGAGCGAGGGCTTCGCGACGGTGCAGGATCTGGGTGAGTTTGCGGGAGGATTGATCTGCCTGACGGGCGGGGATGAAGGGCCGCTCGCTTCGGCTTTGGCGCGGGGCGGGGAAGAAGAGGGACGGAAGACGGTTGAGAGGCTTGTAAGTCTCTTTGGGCATGGGAACGTCTATGTCGAGCTGCAGCGGCATGGAGATCGCGGGCAGGAGTCTCGGAATCAGGCAGCGCTGCGGATTGCGGAGTCGCTGCGGTTGCCTATCCTGGCGACCAATGGGGTGCGCTATGCGACGCAGTATGAGCGCGAGATTCTGGATGTGCTGACCTCAATCCGGCATGGTGTTTCTCTGGACCGGGCGGGCCGTTTGCTCCAGGCGAATTCGCAGCGGCAGGTCCGTGGCGCGAAGGCGATGGGTGCGTTGTTTCGCGATCTGCCGGAGGCGATCGAGAATAGCGTATTGCTCTCGCAACGGCTGGAGTTCGCGATGAACGACCTGGGGTATGAGTTTCCAAGCTATGACGTGGGCGAGAACGATTCCATGGACAGCTTTCTGGGCAAGCGGGTGATGGAGGGAATCGTTACCCGTTATCTGCCCAAGAACGATGACGACCTGATGCGGAGGGCGAAGAAGCAGGCGGAGAAGGAGCTTGCCTTGATTGAGAAGCTTGGTCTGGCGGGCTACTTTCTGATCGTCTGGGACATCGTCGAATACTGCAAGGCGCATGACATTCTGGTGCAGGGACGAGGCAGTGCGGCCAACTCCGTGGTCTGCTATGCGCTGCAGATCACGGCGATCGATCCGATCGGGATGGACCTTCTGTTCGAGCGATTTCTGAATGAGAATCGCAAGGAGTGGCCGGATGTGGATCTCGATCTGCCTTCGGGAGAGAAGCGCGAACAGGCGATTCAATATGTGTATCAGCGGTATGGGGAGCTGGGGGCGGCGATGACCGCGAATGTGATTACGTATCGGGGGAAGTCTGCGGCGCGCGAGGTGGGGAAGGCGCTGGGGTTCGACCAGGATACGTTGGGACGGATCTCCGGGTTGGTGGGGAACTGGGAGTGGCGCAAGAAGGACGAGACGATTGGCGACAACTTCAGACAGGCCGGCTTCGATGTGGAGCATACGCGGATTGCGAAGTATGTCGAGCTGTGTGAGCGGATTCAGGACCTGCCGCGGCATCTGGGACAGCATTCGGGCGGCATGGTGATCTGCCAGGGACAACTGAACAAGGTGGTGCCGCTGGAGCGTGCGTCCATGGCTGGACGGACGGTGCTGCAGTGGGACAAGGAAGATTGCAACGATCTGGGTCTGGTGAAGATCGATCTGCTTGGGCTGGGGATGATGGCGGTCATGAAGGATTGTCTCGATCTGATTCCGAGGCACTATGGGGAGGCGATCGATCTGGCGCATCTTCCGCAGAACGATACGGAGGTGTACGACACGCTCTGCCGCGCCGATACGGTGGGTATGTTTCAGGTGGAGAGCAGGGCGCAGATGGCCTCGATTCCGCGCAATGCGCCGCGGATTTTTTATGACCTGGTGGTGCAGGTGGCGATCATTCGGCCGGGGCCGATTGTGGGCAAGATGATGCATCCGTATATGCGGCGGAGGCAGGGGAAGGAGGCGGCGACTTGCATTTTGCCGGAGCTGGAACCTGTGTTGCGGCGCACGCTGGGGGTTCCGCTGTTTCAGGAGCAGCTTCTACGGATCGCGATGGTGGTGGGGAACTTCAGCGGGACGGAGGCGGAGGAGTTGCGCAAGGCTGTGGGGATGCGCCGCTCGTGGAAGCGGATGGAAGAGCTGATGGTGAAGCTGCGGGCCGGGATGGTGGTCAATCAGATCGCTGAGGAGACGCAGGAGGTGATCGTGCAGAGCATTCAGTCATTCGCGCTGTATGGGTTTCCGGAGTCGCATGCGGCGAGTTTTGCGCTGATTGCGTATGCTTCGGCTTACTTTAAGGTGAAGTATCTGGCGGCGTTTACATGCGCGATGCTGAACAACCAGCCGATGGGGTTTTATACGCCGGCAGTACTGGTGAAGGATGCGCAGCGTCATGGGCTGCGGGTGCGCCCGGTGGATGTGCAGAGTTCCCATACGGAATGCACCGTGGAACATGAGGAGGATGGGTCGCTTTCTCTGCGGCTGGGGCTGCTCTACGCGCGTGGGCTGAAGAGGCAGACGGCGGATATGCTGGTTCACATCCGGCGGCATACGGGAGCCTTCAAGAGCGTGGAGGATCTTGCGTTGCGGGTTCCTACGCTGAACCGGAGCGATCTTGCGCAACTGGCGCGGATTGGGGCTATGAATGCATTGGGCGAGGTGGCGCATCGGCGTGAGGCTATCTGGCAGGTGGAACAGGTGAGCCGTCCGGTGGGACCTTTGCTGCGACAGCATGAGGCGGCTCCTGTGTCGACGCGGTCTCCTTTGCGGATGATGAAGACGGAAGAGCGGCTGATGGCGGACTATGCAGGCACGGGGCTGACGACGGGGCACCATCCGATGGCGTATCGGCGTATGGAGTTGCGGCGGATGGGGGTGCTTTCAGCGGTGGAGTTGCAGCGAGAGCCTGATGGGCGCAGGGTGATTGCCGCTGGGGCCATCATTGCGCGGCAACGACCGGGCACGGCGCTGGGTTTCATCTTTCTTTCGATGGAAGATGAGACGGGTATCGCCAATATCGTGATCCACCCGGAGCTCTATGAACGGGACCGGGTGATTGTGACGCGGGGAAAGTTTTTGAAGGTTACCGGGAAGCTGCAGAACCAGGATGGTGTGGTGCATGTGAAGGCGGAGCGGGTAGAGCGGCTGGAAGCCGTGGCGATCGAGGTGCGGTCGCATGACTTCCATTAGGAGGGGTTTTGGATGGGATTTGGGATTCGATGGTGGGCGGTGAGGGATTCGAACCCCCGACCCTCTCGGTGTAAGCGAGATGCTCTAACCAGCTGAGCTAACCGCCCGTCCTTTTGCCGGCGCGATGGCACGGCTAGGCACTCTTTCCAGTGTATGGCAGCATGAGGCGATGTGCAATGTGCAACCGCCCCCTCTAAAGAGGCTTGCGGCTTGGTGGCTGCCGGGACTATGGTCGGAAAGACTACACGGTACAGAACGATGATCGAGCGGATGAGGCGAGCGGGACTTTTTGAGCTGGCGTTTTTGTGCTTTGGCGCATGGACTGTTTGTGCTGCTCAGGTGGGGTCCGGGGCTCCGGACGCTTCGGCACGCGTGCAGCGGGAGAGCAAGGCGCAGGAGGAGGCGGTTGCGCGGGCGCAGACCGCGGCCCGGTATCCGGGGCAGGCGCTCGATATGGATGCGGTGGTGCTTGGCACGGTTCCTCCGGATCCTCTATTTAAGGCCGACCCGCTGCATCCTCTGATGAGGCCGGTGGACTTGATGCTGGATGGACTGCGGAAGACGCATCCTTTCAGCTTTGCGGCGTCGTACACCCTGCTCGACCAGTATGCGACGGCGACGCCTGACGGAGTTCGGCACAATGCCGGGACGGGGCGATTCGATTTGGTGGGTGCCTGGAAAGTATACGACCATGAGACGCATGCGGGGACGATCAGCATGCTGGTGCGGTCGGGAACGAATCTCGGCGTGAGCGAGCAGTTCAACCTGAGCAATGCGCTGGGTTCGGGGCTGGTGTTGAACTGTCTGCAGGGCGGTGGACCGCAGGACACGATCACGCTGAACGTTTTGTACTACCGGCAAGACTTTTACCAGAGGAAGATCGCATTTTATATCGGGAAGATCCATCCCAATGAGTTCATCAGCCTGAGCCTGTACAACAATGATGAGCGCAGCCAGTTTCTGAATGCGGAGAACGATGGGAACCTGACGATTCCGTCGGATGGCACGTACGCTGGGGGAGCGGCGCTGGAGTACCAGGTGACGCCCCATTTTTATGTGCATACCGTGACGATCGACACGGAAGGCGGGGAGCAGCGCAACCTGAAGACGCTGGCGGACCGGAAGTATATGAACGCGGTGGAGTTGGGGTGGAAGGAAGGCACGCCGACTCGGCAGGAGCATCTGTTTCGCATGGTGGTGTGGCGGGACGATACGGCCAGTCAGGGAAGCGGAGCAGGAGCGGGCTTCGGTTCGGACTATGAGCTGGCGAGCGGATGGGTGCCGTTTGGGAGACTGGGCATCGCGACGGATAAAGGCAACTCGATCAAGCGCATCTTCGACGCGGGGCTGGCGCATATACGGCCGTTCGGGAGGCGTGGGGATATGTTTGGCGCGTCGATCAACGTGACGGAGCCGAGCCACGGCGCGAAGCACCACGAGACGCTGTTTGAGACGTTCTATCGTGTGAGAATGACGCGCAGTCTGGAACTGGGGCCGGATCTGGAGGTGTCGGTTCATCCGACGAACGCTCCGAAGGCGTATACGACGGCTCTTCTGGGGATTCGTGGAAAGCTGATTTTTTAGGGGCGAATTTTCCACTGCGAGAGAGGTGGAGCATGACGCAAACGGCTCTTGTTCTGATAGACTTGATCTTGTTGCCGGGTGCTGAGGACTGCACCGGTGACGAGGCAGAAGAGAGCGAACGCTTTGCAACGCATCTTCTGTATCCAAGTTGTTGAAGAAACAGCCTGGGGACGTAGCTCAGTTGGTTAGAGCGCCGCCCTGTCACGGCGGAGGTCGCGGGTTCGAGCCCCGTCGTCCCCGCCATCAAACCGAAACAAGGTTGATGGCATAGTGACAAAAATTCGAATGAGTGAAAGGGTGCTGATCTTCATCAGCACCCTTTTCTGCGTCTCCTGCATGGACCACCTGCGTCGAGAGGTTTGCACGCGATAGGCCCTGCTCGAACGTTGCTATCTTCCAGGCTTCGGTAACCGCCATCGACGGTGAGAATCAGGTTCTGATTCCCAACTGCCGCACCAGTTGCTCCGGCTCCGGCAGCACCAGCCTGACAACATCCTTCGGTTTTCGCAGACGGGCATCCCGAACACCGGTGGCTCATCGAGTCATCACGGAGATGCGGTCCCGGGCCTGAGCGCTCCTACCGGTGCGACGATCGATGCTTCTGGAAACGTCTGGGTCTCGAACAATGCCACCGGAACACTCACGCAGGTGATCGGCTACGCCGCGCCCATCATCTAACCGCTGGCCCTGGCGTCTTCCGATGGGACCATCGGTCAGTTGCGTTAAGATGACAGACTTCGTTGCGAAGCCGAACCACTTTCGGTCCGGCTTCGAAGCGTTGCTAACGTACGGAGCCAATCCAGGATGCGAAGGGTGGGAGGGTGATGGTGAGGCTTGTGTTTCCGGCCAGCGAGGGGGCGCTGGTGAGGATGGTTTCTACCGCGGAGGCTTTGATCTTCGCGGCGGCAAGATCCAGCGTGATGGTCTGCGGCTGGGCGGAGAAGTTGAGAGCTACCACTGCTGAGGGTGCTCCTGAGGGGGCGGTTCGGCCGTAGGAAAGAACGTTGGGGTTGGCGGGGTTGAGCAGCACGAAGCCACCGTCGTGCAGGGCCGGTAGATCGCGACGCAAGTGGATGAGCCGTGTGTGCCAGTTGAGAAGCGAATCGGCATCGGCAGCTTCGGTTTTCACGTTGACGGTGATGTAGTTGGGAGTCACCGGCAGCCAGGTTTTTGGATCGGTGCTGAAATCTGCTTCGGGGTCTGCGTTGCTCCACTGCATGGGCGTGCGCTCGCCGTCGCGACCCTTCTCGCGGGGCCATCCGGTGATGCCGATGGGATCCTTTACGTCTTCGACGCGGGTGGGTGTGGCGGTGACCATGCCGATCTCTTCGCCGTAGTACATCATGGCGGTGGCGCGGCTGGTGAAGAGGATGGTTGCGATGATCCTGGCGATCTGGGCGTTATGGACGCCGTCGCCAAAGCGGTCCCATGAGCGTGGGTTGTCGTGGTTATCGAAGACCAGGAGGGGCTGGGATGGGCCTAGCGTGGTCTCCATCTCGTTGAGTGTCTGGCGGATGTGAGGAAGGTCGAGAGACACGTTCTCACTGTTGGGGCCACCGCCTTCGGAGTGGAAGCCGACGAGCATGTCCATGGGGAGATGGAGTTCGTTGCGGGCTGGGCCACCGTACCATTTGAGGAGCTCTGCTGTGTTGGGGAGGTAGGTTTCGCCGATGAGAACGCGGTGACCCGGATACTTGTCGGCCATGACGCGCATGCGGCGCAGGACGCCGTGTACCTCGGGCAGCATGTTGGTGTAGACGTCGTTGAGATTGGGATCGCCCTGTGCGTTGGTGCCGGGAGCTGCGATGGGCTCGTCGCGGAGTTGCGCGTCTTCGAAGAGCGTGGGCACTGCGTCGAGGCGGAAGCCGGCTACCCCGCGGTCGAGCCAGAAGCGCATGGTGCCGAACATGGCTTTTTCGACGGCGGGGTTGCGCCAGTTGAGGTCGGGCTGTTGCTTGTAGAACTTGTGGTAGTAGAACTGGTGGACCTTCGGGGACCACTCCCATGCGGAACCACCGAAGAGGGCGACCCAGTTGTTGGGGGGGACGCGGCCTTCGTGGGCGAGGGGGCCGGTGCCCGGTTTGCCGTCGCTCCAAACGTACCAGTCGTGTTTCGGGTTGGTGCGGGAGGAGGCAGCTTCTTCGAACCATTTGTGATGGTCGCTGGTGTGATTGAGGACCATGTCGAGGATGATCTTGATATGGTGCTTTTCGGCGTCGGCGAGGAGATGGTCGAAGTCGGCCAGGGTGCCGTACTGGGGATCGATGTTCTCGTAGTCGGAGATGTCGTAGCCGAAGTCCACCTGGGGCGAGGGGTACATGGGCGAGATCCAGATGGCGTCGACGCCGAGGCCTTCAAGATAGCCGAGGCGCTGGGTGATGCCGTTGAGATCGCCGACGCCGTCACCGTTGGTGTCCTGGAAGGAGCGCGGATAGATCTCGTAGATGACGGCGTGCTTCCACCAGGTTGAGTCGGTGCTGGGGGTCGCCGCGGACTTGAGCTGGACGGCGGTCTGCGCTGTCAGCACGCTGGGGAGAAGAGAGAGGGCGAGCAGAGCGGAGAGGAGACGACGCATACTCCATGATACTTCCTGGTTGGGAAGGAGTCAGATCCAGTCGTGTTCGAGGATGTGTTGTGGTGCTCCGTTGTCCGTCGCTCTTTGTTGCTGTGGGGATGTAAAGTCCCCGTGCAGCAACTTGTACATCATTCCGAGGTAGAACAAGCATGCAAGCAGGCAGGCCAGCGAAACCTGGCGCTCAATGAGCACTGTATAGAGGTGTCCGTTCCAGATGGAACCAAACAAGAATTTTGGAATATGGATGAGATATCGATGCCCTAACAGGTGGGTGTAGGTCACTGCGAGGCTGATGGACAGCGTCATGAGGATGCTTGTCCTCCCGATTTTGGATTGCGATATCAGGAAGGCAAGCGCGGGGAACGTCAGAAGCAGCAAAAGCGTGTCGCCGGAGCGATGGTAGAACGGGAGCAGGCTGAACGCACAGACGGACGCGATGCATATGAGATCTTTTGCGCGTCCATCCTGGAGGCGCCGCACGAGAGTAACCCATACCACGAGCAGAACGAGAGAGATCGCCCAGGCGACATGGTTGTAGAAGGCGCGGTCATCCCTGAAGACGCTGATCACAGCCTGCAGATCCGCGATGTTCGTTGCGTCGTGGTTGGTAGGTCCTGGATTGCTCAACCGGCCGGGCATCGAGATCGCATTTAGATTCATGGCATATTCGCGGTACCAGTTCTTCATATTCGGTTGTGTCGATACCCAGAGCAGAGGCGGTATGCACATCCCTATGGTCGTGCCGATGATCTGGAGTGCGCGTGTACGGTAGGCCTTGATCAGCAAAAGATAGAGCACCAGAGCGTATCCGATGTGAGGTTTGATCACTAAGGACAGGGAAAAGAGCAAAACGCCGGCCAGCTCGTAGCGCCGCTTCAGGATGCACCACAAGCCGACACAACAGAGTCCAATTGCCGGCACCGACGGGTTCGCCACCATGAGTGCGATTGGGCCGTTTGGCGCGAGAAAAAAAGCGATACACAGATTTGCTGAGAGTGGAGAATAGTCGGCGCACAGATCTGCGATCAGCACGACCGCACATCCGTAGATCAGGATGGAAAAAGCGAGCCAGGCGTACAAAGCCAGAGGCCACCGCAGGACTGAGATGGGTGTGAGGTAGACCAGGAACGTTGGAGGATAGCCGGCGATATTGGGTGCAAAAGGCCCCTCGGACGAGGGGATAGCTTCTTGCAATGTTCCCCCCTGCTTGAGAAACTCTGCCATGGTTTCAGATGCGCTAAAAGGATCGCACCCCGCGACGATACACCGCCCACTCCCGTAGATCGCTCTGAAATCGATGCCGGCATAGGGTTCCTGGCGGGGATGAATAGCGAGCGCGGCGTGCAACAGCCAGCCGAACAGGGCGATGGATATGCCCAGATATCGCTTCCAGGAAGCAAGTTGGTGCTTCTGCGTAGAACTCACAACCATGGACGACTCCAGCCAGTACGCTTCGGGTAGCACCCGGCGAGAGGACTTTGAGCTGAATTTCGATTGGGAGGAGTCTAAACGAAACATGCACCTCGCGATACCTCCATCTGAGGGATAAGTCCGTTCCTTCAGGGCACGAAGTCCCAATTTGGTATTGACGCATGCGATCAAACAGAGCAAACGTCCCGCCTGCCTTTGAGGGGAGCGGGACGTTTGTTCTGTTTGATCGACGTGGATGGAAGTGGCTGAGGTCTATGCCTTTGCCAGGACCATGGTCTCGGGGTCCCACTTGACGGCACCGCCACGGCTGATGCTCTCGTTGGAGAGTAGGGCGGCTCCGGCGGCACGCAGGCCGAAGGTGGCGTCTTCGGTGACGGGCTTGCGGGTGCGGACGGCGTCGAAGAAGGTGTGGAAGTGGTCGTAGCTGTCGCTGTAGCCCTTGGGCGCGGTGTAGCGCTCGGAGGACTTGAGGCTGTTGGCGGTGGGGCGCGGTGGCGGATACTTTGCGTCGTACTGCTCGACGATCTGCTTCTGCATGGCGGTGGTGTAGGTGCCGATGGTCAGGCCTGGATCCTTGGGGTGGGGGGCGTGGTTGATGGTGAGGCCCTGTCCGTTGATCTCCATGGTGCCCTCGGAGCCGGTGAAGAGGAAGCCCTCATTGTCGTCACCGCCTGAGGCGAAGTTGACGCGCAGGCTGAGATTGAAGCCCTGGGGATAGTCGAAGATGCCAAGCATGACGTCGGGAACGTCGCGACCGTCCTTCCAGTAGCGGATGCCGCCGGTGGCCATGCCGCGGGTGGGACCGTTGGATCCGGTGATGAAGTGGGTCCCGCTGAAGAGGTGGACGAAGAGGTCACCGGCGACACCCGAGCCGTAGTCCTTCCATTTGCGCCACTGGAAGAAGCGTTCGGCATCGAAGGGGCGTTTGGGCGCGGTGCCTTCGAAACGCTCCCAGTCGCAGGTGGTGGTGCTGGCGTCGAGGGGCACGGTGTAGTTCCAGGCACCCTGAGAGAGGCTGCGGTCCCAGTGGGCGCTGACCATGTTGAGCTCGCCGATGGATCCGGCGGCGAGCAGTTCCTTGGCTTTGGCATAGAGGACGTTAGAGACGCGCTGACTGCCGATCTGGATGATGCGGTTGGTCTTTTTTGCGGTGTCGATCATGGCGTGCCCATCGGAGTAGAGATGGATCATGGGCTTTTCGCAGTAGACGTCCTTGCCGGCGTTCATGGCGTCGATGGCGGCCTGCTTGTGCCAGTGGTCAGGTGTGGCGATGAGGACGGCGTCGACGTCCTTGCGGGCGAGGATCTGGCGGTAGTCGCGGGTGGTGAAGAGGTCGTTTCCGTAGACTTCCTTCATGTGGGCGAGGCGTCCGTCGTAGCAGTCGGCGACGGCGACGAGCTTGACGCCGGGGACCTGGACGGCCCAGCGGGTGTCGCTCTGGCCCTGGATGCCGGCTCCGATGAGGGCAAGGTTGATGTGATCGTTGGCAGAGGGTGCCTTGCCCATGTCGGGGAAGGGATCGGTCAGGACACTGATCTTGCCCGTGTAGGCCTGCGCCGCTGCCAGACCTGCGGTTTGAAGGAACATCCTGCGATCGAGACTCGCCATGCGTTGCTCTCCTTGATTGCCCATTTCATCGATGTGGTAACGATTCCGCGCCGTGCGCTGGAAACACGAGTCATCTTACATGGAAGAGGAAAGACAGGTCATCCTGGCGTGGAGAGTGCTTGGTTTTCAAGGAGACACGAATGGTTCTGCTCATGCCGGGGCACGCCGATGGTCTAGAGAGGGCCCGGCTTGACGGCGGCCTCGCATAGGTTGCGAATGCCGCCGATTGCCGCGATCATGTCGTGCGGCAGACCGTGGCGCTCTGCGAGATACTCAGGCGTATTGTAGGAGAGCCATACCGCGCCGGAGGGCTCCTGCCAGACGAGAGCCTTCAGCGGCAGATCGATGGCCAGCGTGGGTGCGGCGATCATCAGCGGCGTGCCTGCCTTAGGTGCGCCGAAGATCAGTACCGTCGCGGGCGTCATCGACAGACCTGCTGCCTCGGCGGTCGCGCGGTGGTCGATGGTAGCGAAGACATCGATGCCATTGCCGAAGAGGATGATCTGTAGACGGTCGAGCGTCTCGGCGACCGTGTAGGGACTTCTCAAGTGCGTCATTCCGTTTTGTTCCACAGGAGTCTCCTCTGCCGAGGCCATTCTAACGGCAGCCGCGCCCCGGGGGACTGTTTCAAGGCCAGCCGATTGTTATAGAGTCACATGTATGCCGGCCGTCAGGATGAAGGATATTGCGCGCGATCTGGGTGTCTCCGCCGTTACGGTGTCGAAGGTGCTGCGCGGCCATCCGGATATTGGACAGGCGACGACGGACCGTGTGCTGGCGCGGGTGAAGGAGCTGAAGTACAGGCCCAACCTGATGGCACGCAGCCTGGTCACCGGCCGGAGCTTTCTGGTTGCGTTTGTGGTGCCGGATCTTGTGCATGGCTTCTTCTCGGAGATTGCGATTACAGTTTCGACGGAGCTGCGCAAGCATGGTTACTCGATCCTGATCGCCTGGACCGCAGACGACTCCGAGGTGCAGTCGAGCGAGATGCAGCATCTGCTCTCCGTTGGGATCGACGCGATGATCGTGGCCACTTCAGGAAACGATACATCCGCCTTTGAGCTGCTCGAAGAGCGGGGTACGCCGTATGTCCTTCTGGATCGGGACTTGCATGCGTTGAAGGCTCCCTTTGTGGGGGGCGACGATGTTCTTGCGGGTCAGCTTGCTACGCAACACCTCATCGATCAAGGATGCAAACGGATCGCTCATATCTGCGGGCCGTCCATGAGTCCCGGGTTGCGCAGGCTCGAGGGCTATCGCGTTGCGATGAAGGAAGCGGGGCGCACGGTCAACGAAGACTATATTGTGACGCCGGTGGATGACGGTGCACGCAGCTTCCAGCATGGGTTCGAGGCTACCCAACGTCTGCTTGCCCTGAAACCTCGCGTCGACGGCATCTTCTGCTTCAACGACCCTCTGGCCATTGGCTCTATGGAGGCTATCTTCGCGGCTGGTCTGCGTGTGCCGGAAGATATTGCGATCATCGGTTGCGGCAACCATCCGATGGGTGAGACGTTGCGGCTTCCGCTCTCGACGGTCGACCAGGATATGAAGGGCCTTGGCGAGAAGTGCGCCAAGGCGGTTCTGGCACTGCTGGCTGCGCCGGTGAAGGCAAGCACGAAGAAGTACATTCTGAAGCCGCTCCTGGTAGTGCGGAAGACCTCACAGCGCGGGACTAAATAGCCTTCTTCTTCGCGCAGGGCTTGCGACGGAAGCAGTCCGCGGCATGATCGTTGGTAATGCCTACAGCCTGCATCCATGCATAGACGATTACCGGACCGACGAACTTGAAGCCGCGCTTTTTCAGGTCGGCGGAGATCTTCTCCGAAAGCTCGGTCTTCGGGGGCAAGGGGCCTTCGTGCTGGATGGGCTTGCCACCCGCCATGCCCCACACATAGTCGGAGAAGTCTTCTCCGCTGCGCTGCATCGCCAGGTAGATCTTTGCGCCGCCGATGGTGGCTTCGATCTTGGCGCGAGCGCGCACAATGCCGGAATTCTGCATGAGTCGCTCGATGTCCGCCTCTTTGTATCTGGCGATGCGTTCCGGGTCGAAGTGGTGGAAGGCCTCGCGGAATGCTTCCCGCTTTTTCAGGATGGTGATCCATGAGAGGCCAGCCTGAAAGCCCTCGAGCATGAGCACCTCCCAAAGGGTCCGGCTGTCGCGTTCGGGCATGCCCCACTCTTCGTCGTGGTAGCTGCGCATGAGACTATTGTTGCCGGCCCATGCGCAGCGGGTCATTGTGTCGCTCATCCCACGACCCGGTAGACGTCCTGCGGCTCGGGCGTGGGGATGTCCCATCCGCCGGGAGGGATGAGGCTGGGGTCGCAGTCCTGCGGGCCCCAGGTTTGGGGCTCATAGACGTGGACGGGCGTGGGGGCGTTCAGGATTGGATCGACGATGCGCCACGCTTCTTCGACATAGTCCTGTCGGGCAAAGAGGGTGGCGTCACCGGCCATGGCGTCGGTCAGGACGCGTTCGTAGGCCTCCATCTCGGTGGGCTCGGGGTGTCGCGTGGCCACCATCTCGACCTCCTGCCGGGGACCTGTGCCGGAGACCGATGAGGTTGAGACAGCGAGGGCGATCGTCATCTCTGGGCTGATGCGCATGCGCACGTAGTTCTGTGGTGAGTCTGGTTCGGTGATGTTGGTATGGGGCGGCTTACGCAGACGCGCCATGACCTCGGTGCAGGTGACGGGCAGGTTCTTGCCGGCACGAATGAAGAAGGGAACTCCGTCCCAGCGCCAGGACTTGATCTGCATACGCAGCACGGCGAAGGTCTCCACCTGGGAGTCGGGCGCAACCCCCTTCTCGTCGAGATAGCCCTTGAACTGGCCGCGGATGAGGTCGTCCGCCGTGATGGGGGGGATTGCCTTGAGGACCTTCACCTTCTCGTCGCGGACGGACTCGCTGTCGCTGGCGGCGGGGCACTCCATGGCGAGATTGCAGAGCACCTGGAAGATGTGGTTCTGGATGACGTCGCGGATCGCGCCGGTCTGGTCGTAGAAGGAGCCGCGGCCCTGCACGCCGAAGTCTTCGGCCATGGTGATCTGCACGCTCTCGATGTAGTTGCGGTTCCAGATGGGCTCGAGGAAGGAGTTCGAGAAGCGGAACGAGACCATGTTGTGCACGGGCCCCTTGGCGAGGTAGTGATCGATGCGGAAGATCGACGACTCTCGAAACGCGGACAGCAGGATGCGGTTGAGCTCCTGCGCGGAGGCTAGGTCATGGCCAAAGGGCTTCTCGACGATCATGCGTGCATCTTTCGCGGATCCGGACTGCACGAGTTGCTCGACGACCTTCTCGAACATCGACGGAGGAATTGCGAGGTAGTGCGCGGGCCGCTTCGCGTCGCCGAGCTCCTTGCGGACTGCCGCGAACGTTGCGGGATCGGCATAGTCGCCGTCCACATAACGCAGCAGCCCGCTGAGCTTGGTCCATGCATCCGGATCGAGGCCTCCGTGCTTTTCGAGGCTGTCCTTGGCGCGGTCCTTCAACTGATCCAGGTTCCAACCGGCTTTGGCGACGCCGATGACCGGAACGCTGAGGCTGCCGCGTTTGATCATCGATTGCAGGGCAGGGAAGATCTTCTTATAGGCGAGGTCGCCGGTTGCGCCAAAGAAGACAAGTGCGTCGGAGTGCGGCTGGGTCATGGTGGGTCCTCAGAAAGTGCGGGGTTACTTTTCGGCTGGCTTTTCGAGATGTCCGCCAAACTCGTAGCGCATCGCGGAGAGAAGTTTATTGGAGAACTCTGCTTCGCCGCGCGAGCTGAAGCGCTCATAGAGCGAGGCTGTGAGCACGGGCGTGGGAACACCCTCGTCGATGCCGGCCCTGATGGTCCAGCGTCCTTCGCCCGAATCGGACACGCGTCCACCGAACTTCGACAGGGCGGGATCCTCGATGAGTGCCTGCGCGGTGAGGTCGAGGAGCCAGGAGGCGATAACGCTGCCGCGACGCCAGACCTCGGTGATCTCCGGCAGGTCGAAGTCGTACTGGTAGTGTTCTGGATCGCGGAGGGGGGTGGTTTCGGCGTCGATCTCGCCAAGATGCTTGCCGATGTTTGCGGACTTCAGCACGCCGAGGCCCTCGGCGTAGGAGGCCATCATGCCATATTCGATGCCGTTGTGGACCATCTTGACGAAGTGGCCCGCGCCGTTGGGGCCGCAGTGCAGATAGCCATCCTCGGAGGTCCCGATCCCCGGCTTGCGTCCTGGCGTGGGTCCCGCGTCTCCCTTGCCAGGAGCGATGGTCTTGAAGATGGGGTCGAGGTGTTCGACGGTGGCGTTCGAGCCGCCGATCATCATGCAGTAACCGCGCTCCAGGCCCCAGACGCCTCCGCTGGTGCCTACATCGACGTATTCAATACCCTTTTCTGCAAGCATCTTGGCGCGACTGATGTCGTCTATATAGTACGAGTTACCGCCGTCGATGAGGATGTCGCCCTTCTCCAGGTGAGGCACGATGGAGGCAAGTGTCTTCTCGACGACGCCGGCCGGAATCATGAGCCAGATGGCGCGCGGGGTCGTTAGCTTGCCGATCATATCCTCGATTGAAGTCGCTCCGGTGACTCCCTCTGTCTTCGCCAGATCCGCGACTACGTTGGGGGACATGTCGAAGACGACACACTCATGCCCGTGGGCCACGAGCCGTTTGACCATGTTGGAACCCATTCTGCCAAGACCTACCATTGCCAGTTGCATCGACGTCTCCTTCAAGAGGCGGGTGTTGTTTCGGGGAGTGGGGATTCTGAGCCATCTGCTGCATCATACGATGCGTTTAGCGGGCGCAACGACGCACCCCTCAAAAGGGTGGTTTGTGTCGCGAGCGCCCGAAGGACATCTCCGCAGGCTTCTTGTCTGCTGTTCTGAGTGCGTCTTAGAGGGCAGGCTCCGGGTCGGTGGTCATCAGGCCATGCTTCTCCATGCGATAGATCAGGGTACGGCGGCTGATGTCGAGATAACGCGCGGCATGGGTCTGGTTGCCGCTGAACTTCTCGAGCGCACGGCTGATCAGGTCGCGCTCGATGGCCTCCAGGCTGATGCCTTCTTCCGGCAGATCGCGCCATGGCGCGGTGGAGTCGGTGGAGGAGCCCATCAGCTCTTCGGGAAGATCTTCATCGGTAATCAGGTCCGAGGCCGAAAGCACCAGAAGGCGTTCCAATACGTTTTCGACCTGCCGCACGTTGCCAGGCCACCGGTAGGCAATCAAACGGCGCTTCACGGCGGGTGAGAGCCTGACGTCCTCGAGTCCATGCCGCGTCTTGGCACGCTCCAGCAGGGAATCGATCAACTCCGGAAGATCTTCGCGACGCTCCCGCAGCGGCGGGATCAGGAGAGGGACGACGGCTAGACGGTAATAGAGATCTTCGCGGAAGGTCTCATCCTCGACCATCGCGGGAAGGTTGCGATGCGTCGCCGCGATGACGCGCACGTCGACCTTGACTTGTGAGTTTGCACCGAGCTTGGGGAGCTCGCCCTCCTGGAGGACGCGCAGCAGTTTCACTTGTGCTTCCAGGGGAAGTTCGCCGACCTCGTCGAGAAAGAGCGTGCCGCCGTCGGCCGATTCGATGCGTCCGGTCTTGTTCGTGAGGGCGCCTGTGAACGCGCCTCGGGTGTATCCGAAGAGCTCCGATTCGACGAGTTCGCGTGGGATGGCGCCGCAGTTGATGGCGACGAAGGGCCGGTTGCGTCGGCGGCTGTTGTGGTGGATGGCGCGCGCCAGCAGTTCCTTGCCCGTGCCGGTCTCGCCCTGGATCAGGACGGTGGTATCTCGCTGGGCTACGCGCGCGGCCTGATCGAGCACGCGGAGGAAGCTCTTCGAGTGCCCCACGATCCCCTCGAAGCCATATCGCTGGTCGAGCGCGGAACGAAGCGTTCGCACCTCCTCGATGAGGTTCTGCCTCTCCATGGCACGATGCACCACAAGCAGCAGAGCATCGAAGTCGAGGGGCTTCATCACGTAGTCGTAGGCTCCCAGCTTCATGGCCTCGACTGCGGTCTCCACCGTGCCGAACGCGGTCACGACGATGACTGTCGTCTGTAGCCCTTCCCTGGTGATGCGGCCCAGCAGTTCCAGGCCAGAGGTGGGCATACGAAGGTCGGTGATGACGAGGTACGGCTCGGTCTCCTGCAGCATCTTCCAACCTTCGTTGCCGTCGGTGGCGAGAGAGACTACGTATCCGGCCTCTTCGAGCTGCATCTTCATCACACGGCGCAGGCTGCTGTCGTCATCGACGACCAGGATGTGATTGCGCTTCATCGAACCGACCTCACGCTCTCTATGGCGACAGCCTCCGAGGCTGGCAGTTGCAGGCGGAAGATCGTGCCACGCCCTTCATTCGGCCGGAAGGTCAGCGTTCCTCCATGCTGTGCTGCGATGTTGGATGCGATCGCCAGGCCGAGCCCTGTGCCTGTCTCCTTGGTGGTGAAGAAGGGCTCGAAGATGCTCTCCCTCGCCTCGGTTGGGATGCCTTGCCCTTTGTCGCACACCTCCACGCAATACGCATCGTCCTCAAAGAAGCTGCGAATTGTCACGGCTCCATCTTCCCGCGTGGCCTGCACGGCATTCAGAATGAGATTGAGCAGAAGCTGTTTGATCTGCTCCGGATCGCACTGGACCTCGCGGCTTTCCGGTTGCGACTCCACCACGACCCGCAGGTTCTTGGTGTTGTGCTGCGCCAGCGCCGTGACGGAACGCACCATCTCCTCGGGATCCATACTCTGGTAACGAGGCAGACGTGGGCGTGCGAACTCCAGGAAGTTCGTCAGCAGCTTGTTCAGCCTCTGCGACTCTTTCGTCAGGATGTTCAGGCACTCGGTTCTGCTCTCCGCGGAGGCCTGTCCACGTGCCAGAATCCCAGCCGCTCCGCTGATGCTCGCCAGCGGATTGCGAATCTCATGGGCGAGGCTTGCGGAGAGCTGGCCCGCCGCAGTCAGCCGTTCGGTCTTCTTCAGCTGATCGATATTTTGCCGCAGCTCCGTGTACACCTGTTCCAACTCCAGTTTCGTCGTCTCGACCCGCCTCCGTTGCGTGCGTTCCCGTTCGGCCAGCACACCGGCGATCATTCCTGCCGCGCCAAAGGTGCTCAGTTCGACGATCTGGTCCTGGGCATCGAGGGGCTCGCTGAACCAGTGGCGGTGGATCGAAGGCGCCTGCAGGACGGTGGCCAGGAGAATCGTCTTCAGCGCACCCTTCCATCCGAAGAGAAGTCCCGCCAGCATGAACGGCAGGATGTTCAGATGGTGCAGGATGTTGTGCAACACGACGTCGTGGGGTGGGGTGAACCACGAGAAGAACGCCAGCGCGGTCACGAGCAGGACGATAAACGCCGCTTTCATCCTCGTCGATCGCAGGCTGGTCATGCCGTAGAGCATGTCTTCATTCTCCCACGCACGCCATCGTTGCCCCGGCAGAGCGCAGAGAGGGAAGAGCAATTCAATCGCCAACCCGGGAGCGTCGCTTTCCAAGGACGTGGAGACGAGTAAGAGCAACGTGGTGAACCATTTGGGTAGGGCGTTGTCCCATATGGGACAACCGGGCTGCGCCGCCGGTCGCGAACCCTATCCTTTGCAGCGTTTTGCTTTGGCGCTCGAATTGCCTTAGTCAAAGCGTGACGCTTCGACGCTTATCTCTCGTTCCGATTCTTCTGCTGGCACTGCCGCAGGATCGGCCCCTTGTTGCGCAGTCTGCCGCACCAGTCATCCTGACCCTGGACGACGCCATTACCCTGGCCGAGCGCAACAGCCCACTCCTGCAGGGAGCGGAGGCCGATACGCTGAAGGCGAAGGGCGCAGCACGTGCAGCACGGGCTTATACCAATCCTTCGCTTGAAGTTTTTCAGGGCAAACAGTCGGCACGTCCCATCGCGACACCCGGCGTTCCGGGTCTCCTCCAGCACTATGCCGCATACCAGCCGATTGAAATCCCGTCCGAACGAAGGGCACGGCAGCGTGCCGCGGACCTCGCCATTGCAAGCAAGGCTCTTGGCCAGCGCGGGGTGGCCCTCTCGGTTATCGCCGAGGCCAAACATGCTTTTTACGACACGCTCCATCGCCGCGAGGAGATCGGCCACGCCAGGGAGAACCTCCAACTGGTCGAAGATCTGCTCCGTCGCGTGAAGGTTGAGGTTGAAGTCGGCGAGAAGGGCCGACTGGAACTTACCCGCGCGGAGGCCGAGGCAGCGCGCGCCAGCTTCGCCGTGCAAAGCGCCCAGCTTGAGTACGCCAAGTCCATCGCGGCGTTGCGTCTGGCCATTGCCGCACCCCCCGACGCGAACCTCGATCCGCGAGGGGAATTTGAACCGCGGATCACGCTCGTCCCGATCGCCGAGGTGAGGGATGCGGTACTCCGCGCACACCCGGCCATCGGCCAGTCCGAAACCGACATCGAGGTCTCCCGTGCGTCGCTGGAGCGCGAGCGCGCTCTCCGTATCCCGCAGCCGACGGCGTTCGCCGAGTTCGAAAACCAGCCCGACCTGCGCTTCTGGCGAGCAGGCATTACCGTGCCAATTCCCCTGTGGGACCGCCGCCGGGGCCAGATCGATGAGGCCAAGGCAACGATCTCGCAGACGACCTCGGTCCTGAATCAGCGCCGCCTCGAGCTTGTCGCTGCGCTTGAACGTTCGTACGAGCAATATCAACTCGCCGACCAGCAAGCCACTGCGCTCGAGTCTGCCCCGTTGCGCGCGGCCGAGAGCGCGGTCGATGCCGCCAAGGCCGCTTACCGCTTCGGAGAACGCGGCATCGTCGAGGTGCTGGACGCGCAACGCGTGCTGCAGAGCGTTCGCGGCGACCTGCTCGAAGCGCAATTTGCACGCCAGTCGGCTCTCGTCGACCTGGAAGAACTTGGCGCGGTTGCGCCCGGAGTAAAGCCTTGATCACGACCCACCGCCTCCCCGCGATTCTCTCCGCCTTCCTCGTTCTCCCTCTGCTCGTGACGGGCGGATGCAAGGAGAAGCCCAAGGCCGCCATTGCTGCCGAAAAGAGCAATCCCAATGAGGTCGCGGTTACTCCGGCGCTCGCTGAGAATCTGAAGTTCGGGACGCCTGAGATGCAGGATGTCGTCGGCAACCTGCAGGTGGCGGCGCACGTCGAGACTGATGCGCGCCGCATCGCGCATGTCGGCTCTCCGGTGAAAGGCCGGATCCTTCGTCTGCTTGCTTTTGAAGGCCAGAGCGTGCGCCCCGGGACTACGCTTGCCATGCTTCACAGCACGGATCTTTCCGATACCCAGTTTGCGCTGATCAAGGCCGCCTCGCAGCAGACGCTCGCCGCCGCCGGTGTCCACCGCGCCGAGCAGCTTGTTAAAGCGGACGTCATCGGCCGCGCTGAGCTTGAACGCCGCGAGGCCGAACTGCTGCAGGCGAGTACCGAGGCCGCGTCATACCGCACGCAACTCCATGGACTCGGCATGACCGAAGGCCAAATCCACCAGCTCGAGACCACACGCAAGCTCAGCGCCGACTATCCCATCGTGACGCCCAGGGGAGGCACCGTGCTGAAGCGCGACATCACGATTGGGCAGGTGGTCCAGCCCGCCGATCCGGCGTTCACCATCGCCGACCTGTCGAGTGTCTGGATCGTCGCCAATGTGCCGGAAGAGGATGCCGGTCATCTGAAGAGCGGGATGCAGGTCGAGGTGCGGATTCCTGCGCTGCCCCAGGAGAAGATCACCGGTCGCCTGAGCTTTGTCTCGCCCATCGTCGATCCCGCGACGCGGACGGTCGAGGTGCGCATGGACCTTGCCAACCAGCGCGGTTTACTCAAGCCAGACGAACTCGCCAGCATGACCCTGACGGGCCACACCGAACGCAAGCTGACCGTGCCGAATGCCGCGGTCGTGCGCGAGGATAACCAGGACTATGTCTTCGTCCAGGCTGCCGAACAGAAGTACATCCTGCGGAGTGTTACGCTGGGCGAGGAAGAGAATGATCGCCGCGTCGTGCTTAGTGGCGTTGCTGAAGGTGAAAAGATCGTCACCGAAGGCGCCTTCCATCTGAACAATCAGCGCAAGCAAAACGCGGTCAAGGGAGGCGAGTAATGCTCGCTTCCATCATTGCCGGCGCGCTGAAGCAGCGCCTCATTCTCGTCGTCATTGCGCTGGCTTTCGTCGGACTGGGGATAAACGCGGCCCAGAACCTTTCGGTCGACGCCTTTCCCGATGTTGCGAACGTGCAGGTGCAGATTGCCACGGAGGCGGAGGGCAAGTCGCCTGAAGAGGTCGAGCGCTTCGTCACCATCCCCATCGAGATCGCCATGACCGGTCTTTCGGGCATGACCGACATGCGTTCGCTCAATAAGCCCGGGCTCTCGCTGATCACGCTGGTCTTTGCCGACGGCAGCGATCTGTACCGCGAACGCCAGATGGTCTCCGAGCGTTTGGCCGAACTGCGCGACCGCATGCCCGAGGGCGTCACGCCTATCCTTGGCCCCATCACCAATGCGCTGGGCGAGGTCTATCAATACACGCTGGAGATGCCGGGTGAAGGAGCCTCCAAGCACGCCCTGACGCACGACGAACTGATCCAGCGAAGGACGCTTGAAGACTGGGTCGTTCGTCCTCTGCTGCGCTCCATTCCCGGTGTCGCGGAGATCAATTCCACCGGAGGCTTCGTCAAGCAGTACGAGACGCTGGTCGATCCGCAGAAGCTGCATTATTACAACCTCACCATCAACGATGTCCGCACCGCGCTTTCGCGGAACAATGCGAATGCCGGCGGCGGTGTGCTGCCGCAGCATGCCGAGCAGTACCTCATCCGGAGCGTCGGTCTGATCCGTGACCTGGACGACATTCGCAACATCGTGCTCAAGGAGAAGAGCGGCACGCCCGTCTATGTGCGCGACGTTGCCGAGGTCCGTATCGGCACGGAGGTTCGCTATGGAGCGATGATCAAGAACGGCTACACCGAAGAGGTGGGCGGCGTCGTGCTGATGACCAGCGGAGGCAACGCCAAGGAGATTGTCAGCCGCGTGAAGGAACGCGTTGCCGAGATCAACCGCAAGCACATGATCCCCGGCGGGATTGAGATTGTGCCGTACTATGATCGCTCGCAACTGGTCGACGCTGCGATCCATACCGTCACCGAGGTGCTGGCCGAAGGGGTAGTTTTTGTTGTGATCATCCTGTTCCTCTTTTTGGGTGATCTGCGTTCGAGCTTCATCGTCAGTGCCAACCTCATTCTCACGCCGTTGCTTACGTTTCTGGTGATGAATCACATCGGCCTATCGGCGAACCTGATGTCTCTCGGTGGCCTTGCGATCGCCATCGGGCTCATGGTCGATGGATCGGTTGTCGTTGTCGAGAACGTCTTCGCGCAGCTCAGTCACGCACGCCATGCCGCCCATGGAGATGTCGACGAGAAGAGCAAGCTCGAGATTGTGCTCTCCGCTGTGAAAGAGGTTGCGACGCCGACTGTCTTTGGGGTCACCATCATCATCCTGGTGTTTCTCCCGCTTATGACGATGGAGGGGATGGAAGGCAAGATGTTCGCACCGCTTGCCTACACCATCGCCATCGCCCTGGCCATCTCGCTGGTGCTTTCGCTCACGCTGTCTCCTGTGCTGTCGTCGTATCTCCTGAAGGGTGGCTCGGAAGAGGACACATGGCTCGTCCGCATGCTGCGCAAGCCTTACAACGTGCTGCTGCGCTGGGCTTTGGCGCACCGGATTGCGATGGTGCTGGGTGTCATCGTCCTCTTCGTCGGTGCGCTGTCGCTTGTGCCCCTGCTCGGGACGTCCTTTATCCCCGAGATGCAGGAGGGCACGCTCTCGCCCAACGCCGACCGCGTTCCCAATATTTCGCTCGATGAATCGCTGAAGATGGAGAAGGAGATGCAGCGGCTGATGCTGCAGGTGCATGGCGTCGAGAGCGTCGTCTCCCGCGTTGGCCGAGGCGAATCGCCAGCCGACCCAGCCGGTCCGAACGAGGCCGATGTACTCGCGTCACTGATGCCACCCGAAGAGCGTCCGCACGGTATGACGCAGGACCATATCGCGGAGCAGATCCGCAATCGCCTCGCCTCGCTGCCCGGCATCAACCTTGTGATGTCGCAACCCATCAGCGACCGCGTCGACGAGATGGTCTCGGGTGTTCGTGCCGACGTCGCCGTGATGCTCTATGGCGATGACCTCGACATCCTTGTCGGCAAGGCCAATGAGATCGCCAAGGTGGCGTCTTCGATCCAGGGCACGCAGGATACGCGGGTCGATCGTGTCGGCGGTCAGCAGTACCTCACCATCCAGATCGACCGCGATGCCATCGCTCGGTACGGACTCAACGCAGCGGACGTCAATGTCGTCATCGAGACTGCCATCGCGGGCAAGTCCGCCACCGACATCTACGAGGGGGAACGCCGCTTTGCCGGTGTGGTGCGTCTTCCGCAGACGTTGCGTGACTCGGTCGAAGACATCCGTGAGCTTCAGATCAGCTCGCCCGATGGGCCGCGCATCGCGCTGAAGGATCTTGCGAGCGTCAAGGTCGTCGAAGGTCCGGCTCTCATCAATCGCAGCATGGGCAAGCGACGCATCGTCGTCGGTGTGAACGTGCAGAACCGCGACCTCGGCGGCTATGTGAAGGAGTTGCAGGAGAAGGTGGATGGCAACGTTCATCTTCCGGGCGGTTACTACATCGAGTGGGGAGGCCAGTTCCACAACATGGAGCGCGCGCTCCACCACCTCACGATCATCGTCCCCATCACGATCGCGGCGATCTTCTTCCTGCTCTTTGTCCTCTTCCAATCGGTGCGTTTCGCCGCGCTCATCATCATGGTGCTTCCGCTCGCATCGATCGGCGGCATCCTTGGGCTGTTCTTCACGGGCGAGTATCTCTCGGTGCCGGCGTCGGTTGGCTTCATCGCGCTATGGGGAATCGCTGTGCTCAACGGCGTCGTGCTCGTTTCGTACATCCGCAAGCTGCGCGATGAGGGACACAGCCAGGAAGAGGCTGTGCGTGAAGGCACACGGCTCCGCTTCCGCCCTGTCATGATGACGGCCACCGTAGCGGCCATTGGCCTGGTGCCTTTCCTCTTCGCCACCGGTCCGGGCTCGGAGATTCAACGCCCACTCGCCATTGTGGTCATCGGCGGTCTGCTGAGCTCCACTGCGCTCACGCTGCTCCTGCTGCCGGTGCTCTACGCCTTCTTCGAAGGCAAACAAGCTCCCTCCGTACCATCTCTCGCGGAGGCTTGAGGCGGGCCCCCGCGAGCGCAGGGGGTCCGTTTTTTTATTCCATGTCCTTCGCTCCCTCGGGCTTCAAGAACCGTGTGTAGCCATTCAAGCTGAAAGGTTCACAGACGTGCTTCATCTCCGGTTCCGCGAGATCGGCTTCTATCTTTGACTTGGCTACCGTGGCGAGACAGCGGAGACAGATGGAGTGGTAGGTACCTTCGTAGTCGAGCCGATGGGGGAAGCTGGGCGCGTTGATGCAGCGACCTCCTGATGTGTGGTCAACACACTCTATCGGAGATCGCGTTGTTTGTCGGTCTCCCCAGCTACATGCGCATCAGGTTCCGCAGAAGGTCTGCAGGACGCGCTCTTCCGGGCGTGCCGGGGTCGAGTACCTCTCCCTGCCAACCTGATCCTCGTACGGTTGTGTGACGACCGCCAGCAACTGCTCAAACGGCTGGAAGTCCCCGCGCTCCACAGCGAAGTCGATCATCTCTTCCACGCGATGATTGCGCGGAATGAACGCCGGATTGACCTGCCGCATTGCTGCCCGGCGGTCCTCTGCCGATACGGTCTCAAACTCCAGTCTTTTTTCCCAGGCAATCGCCCATTCGTCATACGCAGCAGGGTCGGCGAACAACTCGCGCGGGCCCTGGTTGTCGGCGAGCCTGCGGAAGGTCAGCGTGAAGTCCGCATGATTGGCTGCCATACGCTCGAGAAGATCTTCCGTCAGCCGGTCGTCTCCTTCGCGCTCAGCCGCCAGCCCAATCTTACTGCGCAACCCGGCGTTGCGCGCTCCTTCATACTTTGCCTCAAAGGTTGAAAGGGCATCGTTGGCCGAGGCCAGCGCACCCTCGTCGCTTCCTTCCTCCTGCGCGAGGATTGGGAGCATCGCCTCCGCCAGACGGGTCAGGTTCCAGTGCGCCGCATGGGGCTGGTTGCTGTAGGCATAGCGACCCTGGCGGTCGATGGAACTGAAGACCTTGCGCGGCTCGTACGCTTCCATAAAAGCGCACGGGCCGTAGTCCAGCGTCTCGCCCGAGATGGAGGTGTTGTCAGTATTCATCACGCCATGGATAAAGCCCAGCAACATCCACTGCGCGACCAGCGCGGCGTGCCGTGCGATCACACCATCCAGAAGGCCGCGATAAGGTTTCTTCGTCCCTACAACCTCGGGATAGTGCCGTGCGATCGCATAGTCCGCGAGCTTGGAGAGGCCCTCCGTATCCCCGAGCGCGGCGAAGTACTGGAATGTACCCACACGGAGATGACTGGCGGCGACGCGCGTAAACACAGCACCAGGCAGGGCAGCTTCGCGGAAGACCTGCTCCCCGGTTGTGACTGCGGCGAGAGCCCGCGTGGTGGGCACACCGAGAGCCGCCATTGCCTCGCTCAGGACATACTCTCGCAGAACGGGACCGAGGGCGGCACGGCCGTCACCGCGCCGTGAGAAGGGCGTGGGGCCCGACCCCTTGAGTTGAATGTCGTAGCCTTTAACCTCTCCCAGCAGGTTCGCGCGTCCGTCTCCGAGCTGGGGAACAAAGTGGCCGAACTGGTGCCCCGCATACGCAATTGCCAGGGGCTCGGAGCCGTCCGCAACGCGGTTGCCGGCGAGGATCGCAACACCCTCCTCGCTGGCTAGCTGCTGCGGGTCGATCCCGAGGTGCTCCGCAAGAGCGACGTTCACCTTGATCAGGCGAGGCTTCGCGACGTGGGTTGGATTCACCCTCGCATAAAAGCGCATGGGCAAGCGCGCATACGTATTGGTGAAGCCGAACTGAACGGTACCTGAAGCGGAAGAAGTCATATTGGATTCGATGTGAGAAGACGGGTTTCGTTCCAGATCAGAGACGACGACGGCCAAAGACGACTCTGCCGGTGCCGACTCCACCCGACGGGGGAAGCCAAACACCGGCAGGGGTGTGGACGTTACCGGCGTGCGGTGGTCAGGGGCTTCTGTGTGGACTCGTTGCTGTCTTCGAGCGCGCGTGCCTCAGGCAGGAAGGTCATCGCTTTGTTGATCTGCGGATCCCACTCGGCGCGAACCTTAAGACCTTCAAGCTGGCCAAACTGCGTCGTAAAGAGATCGCTCTTGATGCTCTCCTTCACCCAGTCGAGGTTTGCGGAAATCTCGGCGTCGGTGTAGTCGATCTTGCTCGTCTTGAGGAAGCCCTTGAAGCTCTGCAGCACGGAGTCATCCACCACAAAATCCTTGGGGATAGACCGGTTTGAGAGATAGAAACGGGCGAAGTCGAAGAAGGCGTAGTGGAAGAGAAGGCCGTTCTGGAAGGAGTTCGCCTTCACCTGATCGATCTTCTCGTCGGGCGTAATGCCTCCTCCACCGTAGACGGTGCGTCCATGGTCGGTGAGCTTCACTTCGAGGTTCGACTTGTCCTTCTGGTCGCGCCCATCGCGGACGACATAGTAGTCGTAGAGGCTCATGTGGTCGTATGAACGCTGAATCAGGCGACCGGAGGGAGTGTAGTAGTGGTAGGTCGTCAGCGCCAGACCGGAGTTCTCGCTGATCGTGAAAACGGTCTGTACAAGTCCTTTGCCGAAGGTGGTTTCACCGACGATTAAGGCGCGATCGTGATCCTGCAAAGCACCCGAGACGATCTCCGCCGCCGAAGCGGTGTTGCGATTCACTAGCACGACGATGGGGTACTTCTCGTCCGATCCGCGCGAGGCGCGGTAGACCTGGTCGGGGAAGGCCCGGCCCTTCTGCGAGACGACGATCTGCCCCTTCTTTAGGAACTTGTCGCTCATGTTGACGGCTTCGTTGAGGAGTCCGCCGGGGTTGCCGCGCAGGTCGATGACAAGCCCGGTCAACGGTCCCATGCCCTCGAACTTGTCGAGCGCATCGCCGACTTCGCGGCTGGTGGTCTCCATAAACTGCTTGACGTGGATGTAACCGACACCCGGCTTCGGCTCAAAGGCCAAATCGACCGAAGGCTGCGGGATCTCGTCGCGGACGAGGTCGAATACGAGGTTCTTGGGCTGGCCTTCGCGGTACATCGTGACCGTCACGTGCGATCCGCGGGGTCCCTTGAGCATGGCGGCGACCGCTGCGGAGTCGAGGTTCTCGCACGACTTGCCGTCTACCGAGATGATGGTGTCGCCCGGGCGGATGCCGGCCTTGTAGCTCGGGGTGCCCTCAAAAGGAGCCATGACGACGATCTTGGTCGTCGCGGGCTTGTCGCCGTCCGCAGGCTTGTCCGGCTGCGGCTGGATGGACATGCCGACGCCGTAGTAGCGCCCATGCTGATCTTCGCGCATCTGTGCGAAGGCCTTTGGATCGTAGAAGTTGGAGTGCGGGTCGAGAACATGGAGCATGCCCGGGATTGCGCCATCGTAGATGACCTTGTCGGTGCGATCGGCGTTCAACTGATCCGCGTAGTTCTGCTCGACGATGGAGTAGACATTGGTGAACTGGTGGAGCGAGTCGCGGAGTGTGGACTCATCGGACGCGGACTGCGCAGCGACCTTCTGGCTGATGATCGAGCCGAGAACACCGCACGTAGCGAGGAAGACGGTAACGGAAAAGAGTGCGCGGCGGGTGCGTGGAGCCATCGGCGGTGTGTCCTCGAAAACTGCGCTAGAAAAGCGTTTCGCTACGGTTAAAGACAGTCCTGCGTTGGACGGAGTATACACCCGGAGGTGAGCGCAACGCAGGGTTTAGGCCACTGCACCCGGGGTTCGGAGGTCCAGTTCGGCTTTCGAGGCGATTCGGCCTTAGAATAGGTTGACACCATTTCTCAGCGGCTTCGTCTTAAGAGGGAAGCCTCGGCATCGGTGCGGGTTGTGCCTGTCTGCGACAGGCTAAAAGGGTTTTCTGGATGAATGAAGGAACTTCGATGAATCGTCTTATGCGTTCGGCTCTGCTGAGCGGCGCGGTGGCCTGTGTGTGTGCGGTTCCGGTGTGGGCGCAGGCCCCTCCGCGGTATCAGAGCCCCATCATGGCTCCGTCTGCCCCCGCGAAGCCAACGCTTCCTGTGCCGGCAGCAGTTACGCCGAACGGTGTCGTGGTGGAAGATGTCGTGGTCCGGGTGAACGACCAGATCATCAGTCAGAGCGACGTGATTCGCGCGCAGCAGCAGCTCCAGCAGGAGATTGAGCAGGCGCATGCGACCCCGGCGGAGGCTGCCGATCGCGAAAAGAACATGCTGCGCGACATGATCGACCAGCAGTTGCTGCTC
This sequence comes from Granulicella pectinivorans, assembly GCF_900114625.1. Lineage (NCBI taxonomy): Bacteria > Pseudomonadati > Acidobacteriota > Terriglobia > Terriglobales > Acidobacteriaceae > Granulicella > Granulicella pectinivorans. The sequence goes on along the minus strand of NZ_FOZL01000001.1, from coordinate 3,903,685 downwards.
TCCAAGGGCAAGGAACTCGGTATCAACGCCGATGCCGAGGTCATTCGCCGGCTCGACGAGATCCGTAAGCAGAACCACTTCGAGACGATGGAAGATCTCGAAAAGGCAGCACGCTCGCAGGGCGTGTCGTTTGAAGATTTCAAGGCTGGCATCAAGACGAACGTGATCACGCAGCAGGTTGTGCGTGACGAAGTCGGCCGCCGTATCGGCCAGATGACTCAGGCGCAGGAGACGGCCTACTACGATGCGCATAAACAGGAGTTCGTGCAGCCGGAGCAGGTTCGTCTTGCCGAGATACTGATCGCGACTCCCGCCAACCCGACCGAAGCTCAAATCGCCGAGGCGCAGGCCACCGCGAACGATGTTTCCGCGAAGCTGAAGGCCGGTGCGAAGTTTGAGGATATGGCCAAGCAGTATTCGACCGGTCCGGCCGCACAGCAGGGCGGCGAGCTTGGCATGTATAAGCCGGGCACGCTGGGCAAGGTGCTCGAGGATGCAACGTTCCCGCTGCCGGTTGGCGGTCTGTCGGCGCCGATTCGTACGCGCCAGGGATTTGTGATCCTGAAGGTGCTGGAGCACCAGCAGGCCGGCGTTCCTCCGATGAAGTCCGTGGAGAACGAACTGCAGAATGCAATCTACCAGGAGCAGATGGGCCCCGCGCTCCGCGCTTATCTGACAAAGCTGCGTGAAGAAGCGTATGTTGACATCCGTCCCGGTTACATCGACTCCGGTGCAAGCCCGAAGCAGACCAAGCCGATCTTCTCCGCCTATGCTCCGCCACCGGTGAAGAAGAAGAAGAACCAGTCGAAGTCGCGCTACGAGGGCGAGTTCCGCCGGGCTGCCGTTGGCGTGAACAAGAGCGATAGCGACGGCTCCGCAGCGCCGGCAACACGTCCCGCACCCGTTGCCGCTGCGGCAACCACTCCGACCGCACTTGCCGGTACGAACGCTCCCGCTGAGACAGCCGCCGCAACGCCGGCATCCACGGTGTCCGTTCCGGAGAAGACGTCCGCCCGTCGCGCACAGCCTGTCAGCAAGAAGGAAACGAAGACGAAGCGGATTCGTCGCGAGAAGGTTCGGTTTGGCCAGGCTCCGCGTAATGCTCTTCCGGCCGGTCCGGATGAGACGGCGGCAGCGGCGCAGATTCCGGCAGCAGGTCCGGGCAATGCGGTGGGCGGTCTACCTGCCCTCGGCAGCCAGACGGCTCCGGTCAACGCAGGCGTCAACGTAGACGATCCGCTGGCTCCGGTGGCGGCTCCCGTCAAGAAGACCCGCTACTCCTCGCGTGCGCCTGAGGTGAAGCTGCGCAAGACGAAGGTGAAGGTCGCGAAGGCCAACGAGAAGGCGATTGCGACCCCCGTGTCGATGACCGCCGAGGAGAAGGCGACCAAGCAGACGCAGTCGACGGCTCTCGGTCTGAGCGGCGATACGACGAAGAAAAAGAAGAAGCGCAAGAAGGGCGATCCGAAGGAGCGTCTGCAGGAGAAGGCTCCCGAGCCGAAGACGGATAAGTTCGCAAATCCGACTGGTCCAGGGACCTCGAACGACCTGAGTAAGACGCCCATTGGCGGTGCTCCTGCTCCTGCCCCTGCCCCTGCTCCCGCATCCGCTCCGGCGCCTGCTCCTCCGGCAACGCCGCAGAACTAAGGAACGATCCACTCAACCGGAAGGGCGTGCGGGCTTCGGCTCACACGCCCTTTTCCTTTGCCGGGAAGCGGGTATTCTTGGTAGCGATGAAAGACTTTTTTATAGCGGATGCCGTTAAGTTCGAGAACGTCGTCGTCACCACCTACTTCGCGCTGGCCTCGGTGCAGGTGCGGGACAAGAAGACCGGCGGCCAGTACCTGGCGATGACCCTAGCGGACAAGACCGGCTCGTTCGAAGCGCGCATGTGGGACGACTTCGCCGAAGCCATCGCGAACTGCGCCGAGGGTTGCTACGTCAAGGTGCAGGGACAGGTCACGAAGTATCAGGGCAAGTACCAGATCACGCTGACCAAGATGCGACATGCCGCCGAGAGCGAAGTCGATACGGCCGACTTTGTGCCCACGACCAAGTACGACATCGAGGAGATGTTCGCCGAGTTGCGCGGCTACGTAACAAGCTTCACGAATCCCGATCTCACGCGCCTTGTCCTTGCTTTCCTCGACGACCCCGAGATCGGCCCTGCCTTCAAGACCGCTCCCGCCGCCAAGATGCTGCATCACGCCTGGATCGGAGGCCTGCTTGAGCATGTGCTTCTCCTGGTGCGCGTCTGCCGGGCTACCGCGCCGTTTTATCCGGAGGTCGATCCCGAGCTTCTGGTCACAGGAGCGATTCTTCACGACATTGGGAAGATCCGCGAGCTGAGCTGGAGGTCGTCGTTCTCCTACACGGTCGAAGGCCAGATGATCGGCCACATCTCCATCGCGCAGGGGATGCTGCGTGAGAAGGTCCAGCAGATTCAACCGTTCCCGGAGAAGCTCCGTGTGCTGGTCGAACACATGATCCTGAGCCACCACGGCAAGTACGAGTTCGGTTCGCCCAAGCTGCCCATGACGCCCGAGGCCGTGCTGCTCAGCATGCTCGACGATCTCGAAGCGAAGATGCAGAATATGCGTGCCGAGTTTGGCAAGGCCACCGCCGCAGGCAAGGGCGGCGGTGAGATGACGGAGTGGGTGCGGAGCATGGAGAGGCCGCTGCTCGATTCGCAGGCGTATCTGAAGACTGAGGAGACAAAGTGAAAACGACCATCGCCCTACTATCGCTTGGCTTTGCTGCAACCACCGCCGCTTTTGGCCAGACCGGCAACCCCGTCGTCACGAGCGCACGAGAGATCTTCGACAGCCAGTCGAAGTACATGATGGCGGCCGCGGCGGAGATGCCTGAAGCCAAGTACGGTTTCCGTCCCACGCCGGAGCAGTGGACCTTTGGCAAGACCGTGGCGCACGTCGTGGGTGGAAATAACCACGTCTGCGCGATGTTGGCCGACGTCGCTTCGCCCAAGGTCACGGTAACGGAAGCATCGACCAAGGACGAACTGGGCGCAGCGCTGAAGGAGTCGTTCGACTTCTGCGGCAAGGCGCTCGACGGCCTGAAGGATGCGCAGATGGGCGACCCGATCACCTTCTTCGGCGGGACGAAGAAGCCGAAGGCCCGCGCCCTGACGGAGTTGGTGGCCGATCTATCGGACCACTACTCGCAGATGGCAAGCTACCTTCGGCTGAACGGCCTGCTGCCTCCATCGGCGAAGCCTAAGAAGTAGTGCGCGGCTTTAGGTTTTTCAGGAGCGCATAGAGTGTCGCGTTGATGGGAGTTGGTATCCCGTGCTTCTTCCCGAGGCGCGGGATCACTCCGTTGCGTGCATCGGCTTCCAGTTCCCGCCCCGCGAGGCGGTCGTAGTACATGGAGTTGCCGCCTCCAGGTGTTCCCGGCGTGCCCGCAAGCTGCACCACGATCCGCTCTGGCAGGCCATCGTCGAGCACCGCACCCTCCGCCCTGCCTACCTTCATGCATTCGCGTACGATCTGACGGCACAACTCGGCGACCTCCGGCTCGCGGATGACGGACTGGTCCCGCTCGGTGAGCGCCGTCAGCGAACCGTTGGCGGCATTCAGGCACATCTTCTCCCACAGGCTCCTGAGAAAATCGGCGGTCATCTTGACCGGAAGGCGTGACCCCTCAAAGAGCGTCTGCAGTCCGCTGC